>JAOZFL010000087.1 GCA_027491455.1 Thermoproteota archaeon
AAAAACTTATTGCTGGCTGAAACATGTAAATTTAAACTTAACCAACCGATAAACAAATCTGTGTGTTGAAGGAACTTTTCACCACCCATACCAAGATGGTTAAAACATGTTTTTAACTCCGCTATTAAAAATAACGTTACTTCAAGAAGGAAACTTCACAAGTTCATCTATGGAAAACTTAGAGGTAAATTCCCAGATTACCCTTCACACTATGTGTACACAGCTATAACATAGGCTTTGTCGATCTTCAAATCGTATAGAAGATTATCTAGGAAGAGAGGGGATATTAAACAACCAGAAGTTAGGGTCTTAAATGTAGTTCTCTTGATGATACACATCTTTTCTGATTTAAATACAGTTAGATACTTCGTATAAGTCGATTGAGCTTGGCTATGAACATGAGAAGATTAATGCTAAAAATACTTCTCGCACATGCCCGATATGTGGCGAATTAAACAAGCTGAATGAGCATCTATACCGTTGCAAGAAATGTGGGTTGGAGACAGATAGACATTTAGTTGCAGCTTGAAACATAGCTTTTAAATCTTCCATGTGGAGCGTTCTACCTTTCCCCCTGAAAGCCACCATGACCTCTTCGGCAAGGTGGAAAGGATGATAATGAAATATTAACTATCTGAGAACGGTGTTGTTAAGCTAGAAATAAGTTATAAGCTTTTTGCCAGGTTTTCTATCGGCGACTAATGCGCATAACGGGCTGATAATGGCTAAGAAACCAAGGGACATGTAAGCCCAACCCCAAACATGTATGTATCCATGTATCCCTGTTTCATTGGTTATGTCCAGTATGTAGCCGAAGAGAGATGTTGAAACAGAGGCTGAACTTATGCCCAGCAGAGCTTGGAAGCTAAGTATCTTACCCAGTGATCCAAGGGGAGCGACATCGGTTAAAGCGGCTTTAAAGATGGCTGTGTCAGCTGAAACCAGGAATCCATATAAAAGGGCTGTTATGGAAAGGATCCAGAGGGGTTGTCCTATTAACCAACCGAAGAGAAATGAGAAGGAGGCACTTGTAGCTGAGGTTAAAGCAATTGACCTGTACCTCCCAAGTTTATCTGATAATCGACCTCCAATCGTGGATGAAAAGACACCCATTAAAATACTTGACCCGCCCACTGCGCTGCTAAGGTTAAGGGCTTCTTCTTCTTTGTAACCAGCTTCAAGGGCACAGGAATAAATGTATGGGGCTATCCAGTTTCTCAGTCCGTAAAGCTCCAACATATGGCCTATGTAGGAGAGGTTTACAAGCCAAAAGACAGGGCTAAGGAACAAGGACTCCATTTTAAATCTGTTTTCATTTTTCATATCTCTCCTTTCCTCTCCAATGAATAGATAAGAGATTAAGGAGGCTGGGAAAGCCCAAATCGATGTCCAAAGTACAACTCGCCTCCAACCACCTGCAACGGTTAATGGACCTGATACATAGTAAGAACAAACATTTGAAGCTAGAAGGAAGCTTGTGTAGAAACCAATGGCGCTGCCTCTTTCCTCTCTGGGGAAAAAGGAAGCAATGATTTTTATTCCGGGGATGTATAGTCCACCGAAACCTATACCTGCCAGGATCCTTAAAGCCACAGCTGAAACAAAGTCTTGAGCTGTGAAGGCAAATAAACAACTGAATAAACCAGTTATAGCTGAGAAAACACTGAACACTCTTCTCCCACCGAAAACATCTGAAAGGTAACCTGTGAAAAGAAGACTTAACACCTGGCCTATAAGAGGGGCAGCCATGATTAAGCCGGCCTCTGTACTTGTTAAAAACCATTCTTTATACAAAACAGGTAAGATAACTGGGAAACTGTACCAGTTCAGTGCAGCCATAAAGATAGAAACAGATATTGAAATTGAAACCCTTGCTTTGCTTGTGAATCTGTTTAACATGTCGCACCATCGCTGTTCTCATAGTTTCTCTTCTTAAAAACTTTCCTTCTTACAAGACACTTTGTTGAAAGTCAAAGGCTTTAGATGTTAAATGAATACAAAGAGTTTATATATAAAAGTTAAAACACATGTGCACACCCCATTAACTATCACTTCTTCTACTCTAAATGCAGGGAAAAGAATCATGGTTGGTAATGTATCTAAAGGAATCTACGAGAAAGTGTTTGCCTCTGAACCTTCTCAAGTCTACAGGCTTCCGCTGTTGTTAGTTGACGGAAGGATATTAGTCAAGGAGTATTAGTCCAACACGAACAATTTTGTTTTCAGCTGGGAACCTTATTGGTGCCCCTGCTTTCTTACAGGTCTCGAACACATCTATTCCAAGGGCTTCCATTGAAGGTCTAGCTTTGAACGGCTTTGAACAAATTGGGTTCCCCCTTTTAACGTTGCATTCCTTGCATAGTCTGCAATGTCCCCCTATTAATCCAGCTGCGAATCTGTACCCCATGTTGAAGGCCTCGGCTTCAACCCTTGAAACAACTTCGTAGAGCTTCATAGCACTTGGAGAAATTATTTCCTCGTATTCATCTTCCAAGTAAACCTCAGATAAATTTCTTTTTTCCTCTAAAACCTTGCTTTGAGGGATTTCATCAATGACTTTTATTAAAATGGCGGTTTTATATCTTTTAAGAACCTCTTTAAATTCTTTTAGAGGCATTACAAATGGTGGGCACATTAAATTTGCTCTGTAGGATGGGCAGAGGGGAACCATGCACTTAAACTTCACCCTTTCATCTAAAACAATTTCCCTTGCACTTATAACTTTGCAAAATGAGGCTCCAAGCTCCTTTGCCTTTTCACATAGAAAATTGATCCCCTCCATAAGGAACCTCTCTTTAACACTAGTTAATGGTTTCAGCTACTCTGTGAGGTAATTCATCGAAACTTTCCAGGAAAGTGTATGCCCCCCTTGTAATCCTAGATAAATCCTTGCAAAGTTTTATGCTTTCTTCTCTTCCACCCCCAACACCCACCTGTACAACGTTTAATTTGTCGAATTTCTCAGCTGTTTTCCTTGGGTCTCCCCCCCTTGTAACCCATCCGTCAGTTATAAGGATCCCTATTTTTTCACTTACAGCGTTTTTTTGAGCTGCGTCCTCCAGTTCATATACTCCCTTCCTTAAAGCAGCTTCTATGTTTGTTAAGCCGCCAGTTTTTAAGTTCAGGATTTTCCTGATCACCTCAGTTAATTTTTCTTCGCTGTTCGCAGCTTTTATCACCTTGGGTTCATCTTTAAAGGATATCACTGAGCAGTAATCTTCTTTAAACTTGATTAGTAGAACAGCTGTTGCAATAGCTGTTAAAACTATTTTTTCTCTTTGCATAGAGTTGCTTGTATCCATCATCACCGCGACACCTAGTTTCCTTGGCACCCTTTGTACACATACTATGTCGCTGTAATCAATTGTTTCCTTCCCGATTAAATTTTCAAGGGTTAAGTCTTCATCGATTTCCTCTATTCCAGGGATGAATTCACTTCTCTCTTTACGTGTTCTCCTGGTTCTCCTAGCAGCGATTCTATGGGCAATTTCTAAAACCATTTTAATGATTAAATCCTCAATTCTCCTCTTTGTTTCCTTGTCAAGGGTTTCTTCTTCAAGTAAAGAGTAAAGCTTTATCACAGGCCATTTGTACCCTTCCCTTTCAGCCTTTAAGACTAAATCTAAAACTTCATCTTCACTTAGCTTCTTTATGAAGCCAGGTTTTTCAATTGCCTCCTTGATAGCCTTAGCTATGTCCGTTTTCCTCTCCTGGAGAAAACCATTCAGATATTTTTCTCTCCTTTCAGTTTTTTCAGCTGTTTTAGACTTTCCTTTTTCCTTTGCATCGCCTTTTCCTTGAGGACCCCTATTTCCACTCCATTTCAACTCATCAAGTACCTTTAAAACAATTTCCCTTATTATTTCATCTAATTTCTTCTCTGCTTTACTCATCAATGCAACTTTTGTGTACATGGCTGAAACAGCTGTTTTCACGATTGTTTCAGGTGTTAAATCGGGGTTTTTCTCATTTTTTATCAATTCAACGAAGTCTATTGCCCCCCTGATCGAGGATCCGTGTCTTAGCTCAGGGTGAACCCTTGTACCTCTAACTATTTTAACTGCAAGTCTGAGAACCTCTTCATCTTTAAACCCTGTTTCCTTTTTAACGATTTCTATTTCTTCTCCCTCACTTTGGTAGTCCAAGCCTACCCAGATAAATCTGTCTTTGAGGGCTTCGCTCAGCCTACTTGTACCCACATATTCCTCTGGGTTTTGCGTAGCTATTATTAGAAACCCCTTCTTCGCTTTTATTGTCCCCAGTTTAGGGATAATTATTTGTCTTTCATCCATTGCTGGAAGCAAAACGTTTTGTGTTCCCTCAGGCATCCTGTTAAGTTCATTGATGAAAAGGACTCCTCCTTTAACCATTGCCTGTGTCAAGGGACCTGGAATAAATGTTTCCCATGTGTATCCCTTGGATAATACAAGTGGAGGGTCGAACCAACCGGTCAACTTGTGTTCCGTGTATCTTTCATCGCCGTCCACCCTGTAGATTTCCCTGCCAAGGAAATCAGCTATGGCTGCAGCTATCGTTGTTTTCCCTATACCGACTGGTCCTTCAAGTAAAACATGTTTGTTTGACTGTGCAGCTTTCAAGACGCTTTTTAACTCTTCTTTTCTACCAATAATCCTGTATCTTTCCTTTATTTCCATTACGACGCTATCCATTTTAATGACCCTGCAAAGAAGTATCATGCTCTATTATCAGAGTTCATCTCTGATTCACCTGACAGTAAATGGCTCCCTTAAAAAAGGGTTTGAAAAGGGGAGAATTTTTACTTATACCACTCTATTCCAAGGTTACCTAGTTCATTTTTAATTGATTCATATATCTCTACATAGCTTTTTACTGGTTTCACTCTTTTTATATCGTAGCATTCTTGGAACTTTTTGCCTAGTGGTGCATCCTTAATTTTATCTATGTATTTTTTCAGTATTTCCTTTACAACTGTGTCAGCGTCTTCCCTTTTCATTCCTAACACTGAGTAAGCGACTTCAGCTGCGAACTGAGCCTCTAAAGGTGTGAAGTAGTCTTCATGCTTATTTTTCGCCACTCCCAATGCCTCTATGTGTCCACCTGAAACTATGGGTGGAATCACAGAGGCAGCTGTTTCATAGAAAACCATTTCTGTGTGAGGCCCTGAAGCAACATACACCAATGGAATCGTTAAGAATTTTGTGTTGAGGCTTACAGCTTGAGTATAGACACTGTTTACCCATATTAAGTCGGGTGTGGTGTTGCAGACATGCCATATGTGCAGTGGGAATGGTGTAAAGTAGGTTGCTTTAAAAACAAGGTTTGCCATGAAGTGATGCGCCACGGTTGAAACAGCTGATCCCTCTGGTCCTCCTGCGTATCCCCCTACCATTGGGGAGAAATCAATTGTTATCGGTGCCCCGAAAGACATTATGATGCAAGCTTTATTTAACCTGTCGAAGTCAACTTTCATGGGGTCAAGGACCCCTATCATGAACCCGTCTGATTTTCTTAAACCATATCTTGGATCTAAGGCTGCTGCAAGGGAAACAGCTGATTCAGCCGTTGAAAGAGTGTTCATTATAGGTATACCTGGTCTACCAGTTCTTCTCATGCCTTCCCTGGCTAAAACAGCGTTCCTTATAGCCCCTAAAACCTCTAATGGAGACTTAGGTCTGATCCTTAACCCGTTCACCATGGTCAGGGCAGGTGTAGTTATAGAGTTTGTTTCAGGTATGGATGCATAACCCTCCATCAATGCCAAGAATACCTCTTCAGAGGATACAGGTCCACCTGCAGCTCCAAGGAAACACCAAGGAGCCTTCTTATCCTCGGGTTTCCTAGGCGTCAAAGGCTTCCTGTCCCTTCCCTCCCCAAAGTAGACTTTGGAAGGAGCTTCCCTCAACCCTTCCCTTACCTCCTCCTCAGTAAACTTTATTACTCTACCTGTGTCTACACAGTAAACCCCTGTCTCGATGAAGAAGTCAAAAGCAGCGTTAAAAACATCTCTGGCCAAACTGTCATCGTTCGGGATCAATTGTTCACCATCATATTTTATGTCATACTCTTCCACCTTCTCCCTTAGATTCTTAGAGTAAATCCTTATTTCATAGTCTCTTGGCAAGGTAGGTTTCCCAGTTAAAGCTTTTTCAATAACGTCTAGAAAAGTAACCATAGCTTCACACCTCTCCCCCCTTCTTCTCTAAAAGAGTTTTTGCTATTCTAACTGCGTCCATAGCTGTTTCTCCATATCCATCTGCACCTATTTGCTCTGCCCACTCTTGAGTTGTAGGTCCCCCTCCGACTAGAACTATGTACTTGTCTCTAACACTTTGAGCCTCCAAGTAATCGATGACATCTTTCTGTCCACCAATTGTTGAAGACATTAAAGCTGAAACAGCGATTATGTCTGCACCGAATTTCTCGGCTTCAGTGTAGAATTTTGAAGCTGGGACATCAACTCCTAGATCTAACACCTCGAAGCCATTAACCTTTAGCATTGTTGCAACGATGTTTTTGCCAAGTTCATGGATGTCTCCCATAACAGTTCCAATCACAACTTTGCCTCTCCTCTCAGGTTTCTCCACTCTAGGTATGTGTGGAAGCAGAATTTTCAAAGCCTTATCCATGGCCTCAGCAGCAAGCATCAAATCGGTTAAGAAAACTTCAAGCTTTTCAAATTTAGCTCCGACTACCTTCATTCCCTCAGCTAACCCCTTTTCAATAGCTTCCAATGGATTAACCCCTGCATCAATTACCTCCCTTGAAACCCTTACCACTTCATCCTCATCTATGTCTATGATTGCCTCCTTTAACTTACCAATTAGTTCTTCATGCTCTCCATTCATATACCTCCCCCATACATGGAAAAATTCCTTTAATAAAACCGATTTTCGCAAAAAATAATTAAATATCGAATTCAACACATATACGAAAATTTAAATTATCACGTTTTCCATAGCACCCATTTTTCTGGGAGATAAAGGAAACCTCGTAAACACGATAAAAAAGACCCCATGAATCACAGGTTAATAAACCAGGTTGAAAACTTGGAAACCATTGCAATTACATTTGCAGTGTCAGTTTCTGTAAGAAGTGTGTAAACCTTACTCCTCTATAACCTTCTTTTTCAGAGTTATGTAACAGTTTCTCTTTGCCCCTTCACGGAAAACTCTTACAAATAAAACAAGTCCCTCTTCGCTTCCCTCTAAAACCCTGTAGTTTCTGTGTTTTAATTGATACCTATCTTCACCTCTTATTTTCTCAGCTACTCCAACCAGTCTCCCCACTTCTTCTGAAGCATACTTTGAACCTGTGATTGACAGTGTTTCAGGTTTAAAAACGTTTATTACATTAATTAAAACCATTAAAATGAAACCTAAAGGTAAAGGTTTCTTTTCAGAGTACTTACAAGACTTAATAACTCTGCTAATTTCTTTGTTTTGTTCAACGTAGCCGTCAAGTTTATCTGTTTCATCATAAATTACTTTGATTTCTTTAACGGCATGTCCAGGTATTTTCTTTATTGAGAGAGGTATCAGTTTATTTGAAAAGAGGGAAAGGGAAAGGAGTTGAGAAGCAGCTTTACCGAAGTAAAGCAGCTTGGCAACTCTGTAAATGTTATTCATCTTCTTCTCTAAACCAACTTGGTTTTTTCCCTGGAAGAAAAAATAATTCTCAGGCGGTGTGAACTCAACTTTGCTTTTCAAGTAAATTCTTTTGTCATCCACTTGTTCTATTTCCTTTCTTAACTTAGAGAGAAGGGATAAATCATCCTTGATTTCTTTCCATATCCTTTCAGCTTCCTCAATTTTCATTTTAATAACCTCAGAGAGACTTCACTTGTGCAGGAGGAGTAATTGGCTTCTCTAAGCATTTCCAATTTTCTCTAAAAGAAAATTTACAACTGGCTTCATGATTTTCATCCTTTTCCTTTTCAACCTCTTTCTTTCCTCTCCTTTAAGAATTCTTTCCTTGTTCAACGACAAGTACCCCTTTAAGAAGGGTAGAGTCCTTGGAAGCTGGAAATTTAACTCCCTTAAGATTTCCCTTTTCGATTTGTTCTTCTTTAAAAGTTCCCTGGTTTTCTTTAAAGCCTCTAATTGCGCAAATAAAATCATGATTTTCTCTTTTATCAATTCCTCATTCCTTAAAACCACTTCTTCAGGGTAATCTGTTTTAGCTTCCTCTAAAGCCTGGATGAAAGCTGTTTCTATTTCTTCAGGGTTAAATTTAACGCTTTGAACAGCTCTATCAATGTATTCCTCTAAATCCTCTGGTAGAATTTCACCTTTAGCCACTGCACCCAGTATTCTTCCATGCCTTAAGATTTGTTCATGTTTAACTTTAACCCTTAAACCTGTAAAGTCTTGTTTAACAACAAATCCCTCCCTTAACGAAGCAAGGGATTCCTCCCTCAACTTATCAATTGCATCTTTCAAACGGTTTCCTCCAAAAACAATCCACTTCTTAACTAATCTCAAATTAAACCTTTCCGCTACTTTCTCCTTTTCCAATCTAGGAAACCACTTATAATTTCTCAAGTTAAGTATGTCAATTAAAACTAAATCATAATCAAAATTGTACATACCAACTTTACACTCCGGGTCTACCTGTATCGGGTTGATTCTCCCAATCAACTCCAAGAAAACCATGTTCCTTGATAGGAAAAGCAATCCCTCACTGCTCTTCAATAACAAAGGGTATTTCTCATTTAATATGTCCTTCACTGCTTTCCTAGCATTTATTCTCACATAATATTTATCTTCAGTTGAAACAAACCAGTTAGGATACTTCTTTAAAATCTTCTCTCTTTCCTCTCTAAACCTAGAAGCAGCTTCCCTGCCCTTCTCAGTTTTCCCCAATTCGCTTAGCCACTTCTCCGAGAAAAGCATCACAGGGAAACTAGGGTTTAAAAAGGTCATCCTCGTCCTTACAACCAGGTATTTATGTTTAGGAAGCCACATCAAACCTGTATTTGTTCCGTTTTCCTTTAACTCAGCATATCCATTGATGATTTCTAAGATATTTTCCTCCTTAACATTTTTTAGATGAGGATACCCAGGGACAACTATAAATTCATCGCTGACCTTGGCGAAAACCCAACCATAAAACTTATTCTGTATCCTTTGAATAAAATAATCTACCTCTCCAAGTTCCTCGATTTCCTCAACGTGAAAAGTGAAGTAAAGAGTCTCTCTGTTAAATTTCAACCTAAAGCTTTCCCTACCACTAAATTTCCCTTCCACATAGCCCTTTATTTCTTCAATTTCCTTTTCTTCATACATTTAACTGAAACCTGCCATTCAAAGGATCTCCTCAAATAAAGGGGGATTCCGTACAAAACAAAGGATTTGAAAAAATTAAAAGTTGATCGCTTTAACAAAGACATAGAGGAGAAGGTTACTTTCCAACCTTAAATCTGAAAAATCCTAACTTTAAATTCCATCTCCACCACCTAAGAGTAAACCTCTTAGCTAGGAGAAATTGACATTAATTCCATGAGGTTCAAATGTTTATTTAATGACAAATCCCCTGTTAAGTTCAAGGTGTCCAGAGGGCTGCATGGGTTATTAAGTTAAAAGGATGGTTGAATTTATTTTTAAACCTCTCTTTGAAAGGGAATCGAGAGAAACTTTAAGGTGCATCTCTCTTTGGTTTAAGGATTAGAGTGATGAGGAAAAAAGAAGCGTCTTTAGCATTTTAATTGACTAAATATTCACGGTAACCCCTCTTTTAAAGAGTTATATAAGATTTTAAGATTTCTTTAGAGGGGAAAAACGCAGCTTTAAAGGCTATATGGTTCAATGCAGATTTAAAGGAAAGTGTCTCTTAGCAAATGAAACTCTTTAAGGATTCTGCCAACAAGGCATGCCTCCTGGTTTCTTGTTAGTAGCTAAAGGGGTACTGCAGAAGTTAAGGGGGTTATAAATGGCAGAATTTATAGAAACTACGCTAGGAATTTCTTAAACATGGATTGATTAGGAAAGGGTTTTGGTAGGAGTGGAGAAGAAGCAGAACATGGAGAAAGCTCTTTAAAACAGCTGAGCCTTATTTTCTCAAGGAAACTTTAACAGTCATTGTTTTAACTGCCAACGCAAATTTTAAAAGAGTAGAGGATTTATAGAAAATGAAGGAAAAGAGAAAAGGTAAATTTATTGCAAAATCTTTTAGAGCCGGTTTTAAACGTAATAAAACACCAGTAACTTTTGCTATGCGGTGAAATGAATATTTAACTTGGAAAAAAGGATAATTATGGGGATTGAAGAGTTAATTTCGAAGGGGGAATCAGAAACCCTGGAGTTTAAAGAAAGGTTTGATAATGAGACAATAGAAACTGTATCAGCCTTTGCAAACACTAACGGAGGAGCAATTCTAATCGGTGTCTCCGATAGAGGTGAAATTAAAGGGGTTAAGTTAGGAAGGGAAAGTCTAAGGTCATGGATAAATAAAATCTCCCAGTTAACAGAGCCAACAATCATTCCTGGAATCGAAAGCTACAGCTTAAACGATAAAACTGTTGTTGCCATAAATGTAAAGGAATCCCCTTTAAAACCCGTAGCCTGTAAAGGGATTTGTTTCCTGAGGGTTAAAAACAGCAATAAAAAATTGACGCCAAAAGAAATATCTGAACTTTACTTACAAACGATAGGTTCTTCTTGGGATGCCTACATAGCTAGGGACGCTGATCTCAAAGATATAAATTATGTGAAAGTTGACGAATACATTAAATTAGCAAATGAAAGAAGTAGAAGAAAAGTCACCGAGAAACCCATTGAGGCTTTAAAGAAACTGGGGCTAGTTAAAAAAGATAAACCTACCTGGGCAGCAATTTTACTTTTCGGCAGAGAAACTCAGCGTTTCCTACCTCAAGCAAGGATTCACTGTGGAAGATTTAAAGATGAAACCACAATCATAGATGATGAACTCATCGAGGGAGAAATAATCGAACAAATTGATAGAGAAATGGGGAACCGGTACTGGGAGGATGATAGATGCCTGCAAAGAACAGGGCTTACCTGAACCGAAATTCGAGGAGTATTTAGGTTTCAGAGTTATCTTCAGGAAAGATATCTGCACAAAGGAGTACTTGAAGAATTTAGGATTGAATGAAAGACAAATCAACGCCGTAATGTTTGTGAAAAAAGAAGGAGGGATAAATAACAAGAAATATCAAAAATTATTCAATGTTTCAAAGAAAACTGCAAGCAGAGAATTAACAGAACTCGTCACGAAAAAAATATTTGAAAGGAAGGGGTTACAGGCAAAGGAACATTTTACACCCTATGGAGTCAAAGGGGTCACAAAGGGATTCCCTTTCAATTCATCAGATTTCCTACTAACAGTTAAAAACATTCTTAAAAAATGGAATAGGGATAGAAAAGCTCTATGTACAAAATTTACTGGGATAATTATCCATGGATTACAGAATGTTGTACATATGGGTTGAAGGTGAAGATGACAAGAGGTTCTTTGAGGAAACCTTTATTATTTCCTTTCCCATAGTACTTTCGCCTCTTTTTATTTTATCTATGAAATAGGCGGTTATGATAAATACATCGCCAGTTGAAACTTTAACTCTGTTTCGTCTTCATCGTGTAAATGCATCACCGCAGGATAAAAACACTTCTTGAAGGCAATGTAGGAGTAAAAGGAGGGAAAAGTTGGAAGCCCCATGCAAAAGCATGGGGAGGAGGTTACTCCTCTTCTCTATGGATTTATCTTATCGATAGGTATGAAGGAGGAACAATAAACATTATTGCAGCTGATTTAATAGCAGACGATCTCGGTTTAAACCAAACATTCACTTTCACAGGTATAACTGCGATATTTTCATTGCTTATCTCCAAATTTCTGACATCGCTTAAAAGTAAAACAGTACAATGAAGGAAACATAAAAAACTCTTCTTCAAACCAGGTATGACTGAAGTAAAGGCTAAGAAACAAATAGCTTTTTAACCGTAATTTATGTAACAGGTAATCTACTTAACTTTAAAGCTAAGTTTAACACTGTTCTTTCAAGTTCTATTTCTTTCCCCTGTGAGGTAGCCTCCGAATGCTATACCCCAAAGCAGAGCTGGATAAGCAATCATACGTTCCATTCCACCCTTACCTAAAGCTAAGTAGTTGCCTGAAGTGAAGAGTATCAGTGCCAGGAGCACAACTACACCTAAAATTACAGAGAGATAGGATAGTGGTGGTTTCTGTAACTTATAGGAGGCAATAGCTGATAAGCCTCCGAAAAGGAAAACAATCAATGAAAATATTCCATGAAGGATTCCAGCCTCCTCAGTGAAAACACCAACTCCGATTGCACCTATACCTGCCAAACTGATTAAAACAAGGAAAAACTTAGTTTTAAATGCTTTATAGATAAAGTAAGCACTGAAAAGGATGAGAACGCCGAGGATGAAAAGCGACGAATTAAATATGAAGGCAGAAGGACCAACTCCTAAATCACTAATGTAGTTCCTTGAAGTGCTGTAACCAGGATACAGAGCCTCTGAAACAATTATTCCCAATATACAAATAATGCCGCCAATAATTAAAAGTAAACCTGCAATCTTTCTATCCTCTAATGACATGATTCATTGCATCCCTATCTAACTATTTAAAACTTATCTAAGAAACCAAGAGAAGACTTGTATTAATAATTGATTTTTTAAAAATCACCATGCATTTACTTACTATTTACTACCTCGTTTAAGATAAAAATTTGGTGGAGATTGCTTTGAAGACCAAGTTGAGAGGTGTATTTGTCCCCAACGTTACCCCTTTTCTCTTAAATGGAGAAATAGATGAAAATGGACTTAGAAGCCTTGTTTGTTTCTATCAAGATTCAGGATGCAACGGAGTTGTTCCCTGTGGCAGCACAGGTGAAGCCCCCCTCCTAAACCAAGAGGAAAGGAGAAAGGTAATTAAAACAGTTATAGATGAAGTTAGTAGTGGAATGTTAGTAATTGCCGGCACAGGTACTCTGAGCACAGATGAAACAATAAAACTTTCAAGGGATGCAGCTGATCTAGGCGCTGACGCTGCTCTTATAATCACCCCCTACTTCTATAAATTGAGTGAGGAGGAGATCAAGGATCATTATGCACATATACTGGGGAAAATTGATCTACCAGTGATCATATACAATGTCCCAAAGTTCACAGGGTTTAACTTGAAACCTGAACTTGTAGCTGAAATAGTTGACCAGTACAGTCAAGTTATTGGAGTTAAGGATTCCAGTGGATCGATAGGGCAAATATCAAAACTCATAGAACTAGCAGGGAGGAAAATATCTGTTTTAGCCGGAACAGGAGACACATTCCTACCAACATTGGCAATGGGTGGTGAAGGCGGTGTATTAGCAATAGCCAATGTTGTTCCAAAGCTTTGCGTTGAGATATTCAAGAAATATAAGCAGGGCAAACTTGAAGAGGCAAGGGAAATTCAACACAAGGTTACAGTGTTAAACGATTTCCTTGTTAAAAAACACAACCAAATCAGTTGCTTAAAAGAAGCCCTAAATCAGCTAAACAAACCTGGAGGACACCCTAGAAAACCCATCAATCCCCCTACAACCAAAGTTAAACAGGAAATTTCAAGGCTATTAAAAACATTTTCAAGTCCCTAAGGTTACTTCTACATAGGGATATCTGCAATTAAATGGTTATAAATCCTGGTCAATGGAACCAAGTCTATTGGTCAATTAAACCAGCTATTTCATCGCTTAAATATCGCCAAACATGTTCTTTGCAATAATTACATTAAATGCATCTGGTTCTTTGACCAGTTAGTAGGCAGCTGCATCCACTACTTGCTTATCACTTCTTAAAATCTTTTCCCTGCTTTTAGCTTCCTATATGGGAAAGCTACATGTTTTATGGAATGGTGAAGCAAGAGGAAAGGTTAAGGAAACTGCTCACCCCTTTAAAACTGGGTTAAAATATATTATTCCCTTCAATTAATCTATTTGATTGGACAGTTAAAAATTGAGGTGAGGAAATGAATTGGGATGAAAAAATGAGCAGTTATAGTTTCATCATCGAAAGGAGACTGGATAATCATCTTACAAAGATTTTAGGCGAGGCTAAAGCGTACCATCCCTTCGTCGAAGAGGTTTACTCAACTGTTAAAGAGTTTTCTCTCAGGAGGGGGAAGAGGATAGCTGCTTCAACCACTCTCATCACATATAAGGGCTACATGGGAGAGGTTAATGATCAGATTTTAAATGTATGTGTTGGCATGGAGTTGTTTCGCCATTCAATACTGGTCCACGACGACTTGGTTGATGAAGATGAGTTAAGAAGAGGGGGACGGACAATCCACAAAATTTTTGAAGGGGAAAGAGATGTAAGGTTCGGAAAGGGGCTTTCTGTTTTCATAGGTGATATAATTTACGCTTTATCGGTTCAAAGTATTCTAAACTCAGGGTTTAAAGGAGAAAAATTATTTAAAGCTATCTCTTTACTATCAGAGGGGTACAGGGAGATAAATGAAAGCCAAATTTTAGATCTATTTTTTGAATACAAGGATCCAGATGTGGATGAATGGTATATAATGGCTTCTAGGAGAGCTGCCTCCCTGTTTAAAACCACTATTCTAACAGGGGCATTTTTAGCAGGTGCTCCGCCGAGAGACCTAGGTCTATTAAGGGAAGCAGCTTTAAACATAGGTTACTCCTTCGACATACAAGATGACATAATAGATACATTTGCATCTCTTAAACAATATGGTAGAAAGCCTGGAGGAGACATAATCCATGGAAAGAAACCCTTACACATCATTTACACACTGGAAATGGCAAAAAATGAAGAGATAGAGGAACTGAAAAATTTAGTTAAAGAAAGCACTTTGACCACAACCAAGTTTAAGCTGATAAGGGGTATCATTAAAAGAAGCGGCGCCCTTGGAAAAGCAAAGGAAAAATCAAGGAGGCATGCTGAAAGAGCAAAGGAACTAATTGCGGAAACAAGTCTAAGCAAGGAAGAAAAGGAGTTCCTTACATATTTAATTGATTATGTAAAGGAAAGCCTAGAATGGTATAAATGAGCTGATTTACTCTCCTTTGTAAGGTTAGGATTAGCTGTAAGAATCAATGAACAACTAAAACTTTTAAAGGGGAAAAGAAGTCCGTTGAAACAATTGAACAGGTTATAAGACCGGCAAACCTCAAACTGCTAAATCCTCTGCCCTTTAAAAGTTAAGTTAACCCTTTTTAACCACTTTTTTATCAGGGAAAGGAAGATAGCCATGTACAGAGTGAACCATATAAACCAAAGAATAGGGCTTTGCCCCTGTATCGCCCTGGTGAAAGTGTATCCGATGAAAAGAGATAAAAGTGAAGCAGTAGAGAAATCTTTTGTAATTGGCACAGCTAAGAAGAGCCCAGCTATTATTAAAGCAAGGTTAAACATTAACCATGTAGACCTTTGTAAGACTAGAGATCCTTTTAAAGGCAACCAAGCAATCCATACATATTCATTGTCTGAAGCCAGTGCAAAGTCAACTCCCCATCCTCCAAGTGCAAAAAGGAAGCCTGCCACAAAATTTCCTATCCCTTCATCAACCCTTATATCGATCCGGTTCAATGTTTCCAATATAAGGAGAATGGAAAGAATCGAGGAAGTGAAAGATAATAAAAGAATAGAAATAAACTCATGGAAACCGATTTGAACCATTAAAGTTTTCCTCAAAAGAGTTACTAAGTTAACGAGAGGCGCAAAGTAAATAGTTTCTGATCGGTTTGAAGCGGTTTCATAAGGTATAGAGAATAAAAGGAGCAAGTAGATGATGGACCCCATTTTCTCGTTTCCCTTTAAACCTTTAAAAGGATCTGTGAAAAGCTGATATATGGTAAAGTAGATGATGTTAACTGAGAAAAGGGCAATGAAAAACTGAATACCTCCTTGGAAACTAATCTGCAACTGATTGTTCAAGGAAGGGAAGCTCTCTTTAAAGCACTCAAATAAAAGAGTTAAAAATTTAAGGGACAAAAGCACTCCAGCTACCCCTAAAAGAGAAGGGATGAGAGACATGGAAGCCAAGCGGAGTGTTTTACTAAGCAGCACCTTAAAAATTTGTCCCCCTTTTTCATAGCTTCTCTTCTCAATCAAGGGGGCAATTGTTGATGTATTCACCATCATCCAAAGCAGGGTTAAAGTTAGGAGCATTAACATTAAATATTTATGGGTTAAATCAATTGCTTCCACTGAAACGGATTTTATTTCTATTTTTTTAAGGAAATCAGGGGTTAAATTGAACATTTTAAGTTTCTCTGAGAAAACTCTATTGATATAGGTTTCAGCTGCTTCCTCAACGAACCTTTTACCCAGGGAAGAAAGGTGATTTGTTTCATCGAATAGTAAAGTCAGCTTTGTTTTCCTATTTAATGAAAGGTTTCTGCTGAATCCGCCTGGAACTATTAAAAATAAGTCGCATTCACGGTTAATAAGTGCATCTGTAAAGTTTATAGGTTCATCTATAATTTTAACTCTTACATCTGGGTTTTCAATTAATAAATTAGTGAAAGGAGCTGCTTCTAGGTCTTGGAGGGCAACATATATGTTTGGGGTCCCTGTAAAGCCTCCTTTAGCTTTAGGCAAAGAAGAAAGTAGGGGGAGAAAAGTGGATAAAGAAGTGAAAAGTAAGGAGATGGAAAAGAGGAGAATAACTTTATGTTTCCCTCTGAAAAGAGGTAAACATCGAGTCAACTTCCATGTCCCCTGCAATTCAGGAAGAGGTTCCACTGCAAACCCTGCTTAAAATTGAAGTGATGCAAAGGATATTTAAAGGTTCTTAAAAGGAGTTAACTGGTGGAACAGAAAGCTGAGGGCTAGGTAAATCGTTAAATTAACCATTTACTTAACCTTAAGATACATCGTTTAATGGTTTGTTTTGGTTGGTGGCGGTTATGCTGTCTAAAAGGGAGTTGGCTAGATATAATAGGCAAACAATGTTTCTTGGAATTGAAAACCAATTGAAACTAAAAAATGCATGTGTAGCAGTGATCGGGTTAGGAGGGTTAGGGTCGCCTGCATCTATTTACCTGGCTGTTGCAGGTGTAGGGAAACTTATCTTAATTGATTCCCAGAAACCTGAAATATCCAATTTGAACAGGCAAATACTTTACTTTGACGATGAAGTTAACGGTGAAGCAAAGGTTAAACTTGCAGCTCTGAAAATCAAGAAACTAAACCCAGATGTAAATGTGAAAGCTTTAAACGTTAAGTTAACCAGGGAAAACATTAAGGGCCTCCTTAAAGATGCGTCATTAGTTATAGATGCACTGGACAACTTTGAAACGAGATATTTGGTAAACACTTTCTGTGTGGAAGAGAAGATCCCTCTTATACACTCAGCTGTAGAAGGATTTATGGGTCAAATAACCACGATTATCCCGGGGGTAACACCTTGCCTCAAATGCATATTCCCCATTCCCCTTCCGAAAAGGGAAAGGTTTCCAATTCTTGGTGTAACAGCTGGTTTACTAGGGATTCTAGAGGCTAGTGAAGCAATAAAACTAATAACTGGAAGAGGTGAAATCCTCGCAGGTACACTTCTCCTCTACGACCTTGAAAGGAACATCCAGGAGAAAATAAAGGTTAAGAGAAACCCTGACTGCTCTGTTTGCAGAGGTGTTTAAGGGGCTGTATTTGCAGCTGCGTTATTTCCTGAAGACAGATCTAAAGAAGAGCAATTCAAAGAATATGAAAACAATAAATATTATTATTGCCAGCCAAAGGAAGGCGGTTACCCAGAGGTCACCTGTCCCTGAATAGAAAATGAAGGGGAAGGGGAAAATAAATATCCCCCCTCCACCAGTTAGGTTCCCTTTAAATGGTCCGATAAGCATGGATGAAAACATAAGTGCGAACCCAATCAAAATTAAAATCATGCCTAAAGCAAAAACTTTAAATCCTGTTCCACCTGTCCATGAAACCTTTTCACTTGGAAAAGCAACTGTTTCTCTTCTCTGCAAACACCTCTTACAGTAACCAGTTGAAGGGTCTATGTCGAATTCACAAACTCTAGACCCGCAGCTTTGGCAAACATATTTCGCTGGAAACTCACCGCATATTTCACATAGGGGGACCGGCAACCTTAAACCCTCCAATTAAAAGCTGCTAAACTCCATGCAAAGAATACAATGATAATAACCACGGCTAAAATAATCATCCACTTAAAAGTTTCCCTGTCTGTTCCAAACCCTATTGGTATGGGCCCTATAAGTATTAACCCTCCACCTTTAACCTTCCCCCTTCCCCTGATCCCCTCAACCATGAAAATGATGATTGATATGAAAATTAAAAGGAAACCTAAGATGAAAACCATGAATCCAGCGTTAAAAAGCATATCCTGCATGTTCAGCACCAAACTTCTAAATAGCTAGTTGCAAAATAAAAAGGTAACGTTTAAGGTTCCCTGGTAGCCATTCAACTTTCTCGACACCCATAATGCCCTATCTTTTCCTGGTTAGAGCTATGCCTACTACTAAACCTATTGTAAAAACTATGAGAAGTGTAACGACTAAATTCACTGGGAAACCCTGTTTTCCACCTGGTTTCCCCTGTGGCTGCTGAGTTGGACTAGGTGTTTCAGCTGGGCTGGGTGTCAGTGTTGGTTTAACAGTTATAGGTATGGGTTTCACTTCTCCCCCTGTAACTGATTGTAAAGTGGTGGAGTATGCAGAGGACAATTTGTAGTGGAGGAGTTTAACTGGTTGCTTGTTGGATGTTTCAGCGAACTCAAAATATGCATATCCAAGTATGGACTCTGCTCCTCCATTTTTAGATTTCCAAAGGGAGTTAAGCGATTTCTTCCTTGCATATTCAACTTGGTAGTTGATTGAGTACTCACTTGTAGGTATTAAACTCATAGCTGTACTTGCATAGACCAATGCATGAATGGATTCACCGAAAGCCAGTATTAAATTTCCCTTGTTATAGTTCTCCTTGGCCTTCTCGAGATAAGCCACTGCTTCCTGGATCTCTGCAGGTGTGTAACCCATTTCACCAAGAACGGTTTGAGTATAGGATATCACTGTTTCAGCTTCATACAAATAGTTGTTTAATATTGATTTAGTCTTTTCCCAGTCTACTCCTTTACCCTTCTCCAAGGTGCTTGTCATTTCCATCCATTGAAGAGCAGTTTCAGCTCTCCACTTAGCATATGCTAGACTTGAAATTGCACTTTCAACGTCTCCCTTGCTGTAATAAGTTGCAGCTTCATTCAAAGCCTTGTTGGCGTCACTTAGCCTCCAATTAGCTGCTATCATCAATTCAAATTCATTGACGCTGCTTATAACAGTTGAATTTATCCTTTCACCTGCCTCCCTAATAACCCCCTTAACCTCTTCAACCATTCCATCAATGGATTCTCCTCCAACGGCTCTCCCCAGAAACTCAGCTTCCTGAGCTCTTACCAAAGACTGGAAAGCTAAGCTGGAAGCTGAATAAAGGTTTCCCTTTGAAGCATATCCATCCGCTCTTCTCAGTAGTTCCTCGGCTTCACTTAAAATATTTTCAAGGTCGGATCTATAGAGCTGATTTACCTTGGATATTAACTGCTTCCCCCTTCTAATCATGTTTTCAGCCGTCAATCTTAAATCTTTAAACTGTTCTTTGAAACTCATTGAAATGTCTTTTCGCGGCTTAGGAGGCTCCGAGTAGTTTCCAACAGGGATATAGTGACCAGTAAAATACATTATTGCTTCCCTTACATCCCCTATTTCCTTAACAACTACGTTTAATTTTCTCCCCTCCTCATAGATGTCAATGCTTACAGGTTTAACTCTTCGAATGATGAAGGGCCCTATTTTATCCTCAACGACTTCATACTTGGTGAAGTACCTTTGACCCAGGGGTATAAGGAAAACTCTTACCCCATGTCCAGCTGCAGCCTCCATTTTTTCAGGTATACCTCCAACCGGTCCAATTGTTTCATCTGGGTTAATCATACCTGTCATCATTACACTGTAATTTATTTCCCATCCCTCCAAAGCTGAAACAA
>JAOZFL010000149.1 GCA_027491455.1 Thermoproteota archaeon
CGTTGGAGGAGGTAAACTTGCAACTTCCACGACATACTTCACTAATACTTGTACCTCTTAACCTAAACCTCTCGGCTCTATGACTCGTAAACCTTAACTTAATAGTCAAGGTTCCTCACCAGTTTAAAACATTTCAATGTTTTCAGCGGGGAGACTTATGGTTTTCAAACATGAGGTGGATTATCCCTAAACATAGAATAAATTTTGTTTTGCAGCCGTGTTTAAATTGTATCTTAAAGGGCTGTTGGGAGTTTAAAGTTTAAAGGAGGTCGTTTCCTCTATGTTCATGATTTTTATCTAGAAGTCATTAAGTAAAGGGGTTTTTAGCTGATTATGGGTTAATTATCAATTCCTTGGTTTTCTACTTTTGATTTTGGCTTTAAAATGTTGTGGGGGTTTAATTTTGTAGTTTCAGTGAAAAATTTACTTTTTTAATCGAAAAATATTTAATGTGTTTAGGTTTTTCTGTTTTTAGCTCTTTAAAGGTTTTGTTAAACTTGTAATATAGGTGTTTTAATGGAGTTGGATGGGGTTCTTTTCATTTCTGGTTTTGTAGCTGAGGCTTATTTCTTCTTTGCCTCGATGGTGGTTGGATTTACTTTCCTCTTATTCATCTTTGAAACTCTTTACAGGTTTAAAGGGGATTTGGTTTACGCTGAAGCAACTGAGACCATGGCTAAGTCTCTTTTCCTCTTTTTCAGTTTCAGTTTAGCCTTTGGGGCCTTTTCCCTATTTGGTTTAATCGTTGTTTGGCCTGTTTTAACCAAGTTGATTGGAATGGTTCTCTTCTACCCCTTATATGTAGGGGTTTTCCTTTTTCCCATTGAATCAATATTCTTAGTAATGTATTGGTTTACATGGGGGGAGTTGAAGGGGTCTAAGCTTCACATCGCCATGTCCTTTGTCCTCTTAATTTGCTCTGTTTCATTGGTTGCATTGATGACATCTGTTAATTCCTTTATGCATACACCTGCAGGTGTAAGGTTTGTTAATGGAAGGGTGGAAGCTGATCTGTGGGCTGCTTTTCTCAACCCAGGTGCACTTGTATCTGTTCTCCACGTTGTTCCAGCGTGTTTTGCATCTACCTCCTTTTTATGTAGCGGGGTATATGCATTTAAAGCTTTGAGGGGTGGGGAGAAGGGTAGATATACCAGGGTTTACAAGGTTTTAATTTTGATTTCCTTTACCTTAATGATTGTCCAAGTTGGCACTGGTCAATTGTTAATTAGAACAGTTGCTAGGTTTAACCCTGAAAAGTTTGCAGCTATCAAGGGAGTCTGGGAAACTGGTTCTCAGGGAATAATTAGTTTCCTTGTATACGGAGACTGGGACAAACCGATTCTTGGCCTTAAAGATTTCCCCCCTAAAAACAGGCCTCCACAGTTTCTACACCATGTTTTTTATTTGAAGCTTATCCTGACAGGTTACCTTTTGGTTCTGGGTTTAGCAGCTTCTTTATTTGTTTTAAGAAGGGGAAATGTTCCTATTACCCTATTAAAGTCTTCAATTCCAACTGTTTTTGCTGCTCCAATTGTGCAAAGCCTTGGATGGTTTGTCAGGGAAGTTGGAAGGAAGCCTTGGACCGTTTACAAACTTTTAAAGGTAGAAGAAGCCATGTCGGTTACTTTTAAATTGTCAAACTCTGTGATTTCCTTACTAGTAGTTATTTTATCTGCTTCTATCCTTGCCTTTTTCTATGCTGTTTACCGTGTTTTAATTGAAGGGTGAAGTGGGAATGGAGTTAAATTTTCCATTGATGATCCTAGGCTTCGCTTTACTTCTCCACATTTCATTGGTTAACCTAGATATTGGTTTAGGTGTCTTTTCCCCTTTACTTGAGTGGCTGAGTCATAAAAGGGGAGATAAGGGCCTTGAAAGGGTTGCCAAGGAGTTAACTAAATATTTGTTAGCCATTTACGGTTCAGCCTGTGCAATGGGCATAGTGGTCTCCGTTATGCTCCTTGTATTTTACCCTGAGTTTGTAAGGTTAGTTGGTTTGGTTCTCTTTTGGCCCTTCACACTTGCAGCTGTTTTCATCTTTGTAAGGGTGTTAACGGTGCCGGTGTACTATTTCACTTGGGGAAGGGTTAAACTTGAAACTCATTTGTCAATTGGTTTTATAATGGCTTTAACAGGGTTCATGGTTGCAGCCATGTTTAGAGTTGTCTTCTCATTTACAAATTTCCCTCAAGGTTTAACAGTTACACGTCAAGGCTTAGAGGTGGATGTGGCCAGGGTTTTCATGAATCCAACACTTCCCCCTTTACTGCTTCACAGTTGTCTAGGAGCTTTATCTACAACTGGTTTCCTTGTCGCTGGCATTTACAGTTACAGGTTGCTCAAATCTCTGGGTGAGGAGGAAAATAAAAAGTGGTTTTCAAAGGCTGTTAAAATCGGTGTCTTAACGGGTTTATTGTTCCTTTTCCCACAAGGAGTTGCAGGGGCATGGTACTTGATATCTCTTTCAGATGTCTCTAAAACAATGTTCTATGCAGTGACAGGGGTCCTTTTACAAATAAACAAGGTTGCTCTTCCTCCAAATCTTGTCTGGCTGTTCACCGCGAAAATGTTGATGGTGATGTACTTAGCCACGGCTGGCATCCTTTCAATTCACTTTCACAATGGAAATAAAGGTGTAGATAAACCGCAGGCATATTTATCCTTGCTTCTAGCTCCATTTTCCATTGCAACCCTAGCTATAGGTGAGGCTATCAATGAAGTAGCACATTTACCATACATTGTTGTACCGATTATTAAGATGCAAGATGCAGCTAACCCGTTCATAAAGGTAAACCTAGACTTCTTTATAGCTTCAATCGCTGCTTTAACAGCGGTAACATTGCTGATTTTAAAGACGATGAGTCTGTCTCTAAAGGAAGAACAAATTTAGTGGTTGCTA
>JAOZFL010000032.1 GCA_027491455.1 Thermoproteota archaeon
CCAAACCTCGCTGAGACTTGAAACCTTCTGTTCAGCCAAAACAGATGACCAAACCAAGTCTAATAGGGACCTATATAAAGAATTTACAAGATAACTTCAACTCTAAACCTTTTTTAACGGCTTACCTGGAGAAAAGTTATGTTGTGTTGATAAAACCTATTTAACGCTGTCTCTTTACATCTCTATGCGATTAATGTGTTTAGAAGCGAAACAAATGCCCCAAGCCCTTTTTAAAGCTTTAGCTATGAATTCTTCTCTGTCATCACCAGACTTTATCTAAGTTGAAAGAGCTACTTACATATTTTATAGTTTCAGCAGCATGTAAAAAGTCAGCTTTCCATGTTTTTTCTGGTTATTAATATAAATATTTTTTCAGCTATTTCTTTATCCACTGCGAATTGTGTTTGTCCAGTTTGAAACACATAGGAGGGGAACCTCTGGATTAGGGTGATGGATACTCCTGGGAGGATACCCATCGCCATGAGTTTTCGGAGTTTCCCTGGGTGGTCGCTTCGAATATAAACCACTTTTCCTCCCTGTCCAGGTTTTAAATCAGAGAGTGAAGACACTATTCTACTTGCTTTTTCCCTGTTTTCTAGGCAGCATCTTCCAGGTGGTATCGGGTTTCCATGTGGACAGATCTTTGGGTGTCCAAGCAGAACGCATACACTGTCCTCTATACCATTCCGCAATATATGTTCAAGCCTGCAAGCAGGTTCCTCCACAACGTTGATTTTGGTGTTTAGGACATAGACAAGTAAACATTCCGCAAGTCTATGTCTTCTAACAATGTTCTCTGCTATGGGTTCACCCTTAGATGTCAGCCATACATGGCCCTTGGATAAAGCTATGAATTCAAGGTTTAACAGTTCATGAAGAGCCTTGTCTCCTTTATCTATTTCTAAATCTCTTAAACTTATAGGTTGACTACCTTTTTTCTGTGTAAATGTCCATAGAGCTTCCAGTATCTCCTCGGCTTCATCACTTATTTCCATTTTTCTCACCTCTAAGCATCCTGAGTAGTTTTACAACTCTAGGCTTGGCAGGCATCTCATAGCCGCAGTTGGGGCATTTAATCATGGTGCAGTACCTTGAGAGTTTGCATCCTTTACAGGCAGCAGCACTTTTATTTTCCTTGAATTCATATCCACATAGAGGACACTTCATATGAGTATCACCAAAGTGGTTAATATAAGTTTGACGAGGAACCCTGTAAGGAAGGCAAAAGGGAAAATGAAAAGAGCCATGGCTACAGCTGTTTTCAAGCCTCTCTCCTTAATAGTTATGGAAAACTGAGCTATGCATGGAACGAAAAGTGTAAGTGTAACTGCTGCAACTACTAGGGGTACCCCTGATAACACGCCTGCCTGTTGTAAATCGTACAGTCCTGCAGCTCCATAGTCTCGTCGGAAGAAACCGAACAAGAAGGCTACAGCTGTTTGGCTTGGTAATCCAATCAAATTAACAGGGTATTGAAGTACACTTATAGCGAGGTTGAATAGCCCTGTTAGTTTACCCATCCATATCAAAACACTAGCCAGGATAAACAAGGGAAACACCTCTGTGAAATACCATTCCATCCTTGTGTAGGTTTTCATTAAGACATTGGATATCCTTGGTTTTCTTAGAGGGGGTACTTCTATGAAGAAGCTGGGGTGTTCACCGGGCATGAGTTTAGCTGTTAAATACCCCACAAATAAAAGCACCATCACCACTGTTAGTGCCCATATTAAAGTTGCTTTGAGGTTACCTGACAAAATAGCTAATATTACTCCTAGTTGAGCTGAACAGGGAATAGCTAGAGCTAACAGCAGGGTTGCAATGATTTTCTCCCTTTTCGTCTCCAGGGTCCTTGTTACAATGGTCGCCATTGTATCGCATCCAAAACCCAGGGTCATAGGTATCACTGCTCGACCGTTCAAACCTATTTTCTTGAAGACCCTGTCAATTAGCATGGCCATCCTGGGCAGATAACCTGTGTCTTCTATTATCGAGAAAACAAGGAAGAAAGTTCCTACAATTGGTAAGATTATTGCAACAGCGTACCTTACTCCTAAGGTGATAACTCCGTATTCACCTACAAGTAACTCTTGAATAGGTTTGTAGGGGATAAAGTGCATGATGAGATCTGTTATAAATGGGTTAATGTAACCTGTGAAAACCTTTCCTTCCAAGAAGTCAACCAGGGTTCCAGCTCCAAAGACGCCTACAAATTGATAAAGTCCAAGGTAAAGGACTGCCATGAGAATTGGAATCCCTGTTAAAGGATTTGTCATTGCCCTGCTCAGTTTCTCAGTTAACGTTAAACTAAGTTTTGGGGTTGAAACCAGTTTGGCGGTGATTAAGGAGGATTCCTCCCGTCTTCTCAGAGCTATAATATAGGTTAAAGGGTAACCGTAACGGCTCTGAACCCTTTCCACCATGTCTCTTATTTGTTTGTAAACTTGTACACCTTCTTTCTCCATGATGAGACCCTCTATTTCACTATCCCCCTGTAGAAGCAATAAGCCAATGGCTCTCTTTGAAATAGGATATTCATTTTTCAGCATACCACCCAATTTTTCCAGGAAGGACTCCAATTCCTTGCCGTAACTGATTTTCCTTGTTTCTGCCCTGACATTTCCCTTTAATAGTTCTTTTATTTTTTCCTTCAGGGTTTCTATACCTCTACCCGTTGTTGCATCTGTTGCAACAACTGGGATTCCAAGTATATCCCTCAACTTGTTAATGTCTATTTTCATCCCTATCCTTTCAGCTTCATCTATAATGTTAAGATCTAGTACAACTGGTAAATCAGCTTCTATCAACTCTAATGTAAAGGGAAGCATCCTTTCCAAGTTTTTCGCGTCAACCACATGAATCACTGCTCGAGGTTTTTCATTTAAGAGGACTCTTCTAGCCACTCTATGGTCCTCAGTTAAGGGGAGCAGAGAATATGCACCGGGGGTGTCGATGACAGCTAACCTCTCCCCGTCAATTCTGCATTTCCCCACGGTGATCTCCACCGTTGTACCTGGATAATTTGAAACCGTCACATATGCCCCTGTAAGCTTATTGAATATGGCGCTTTTCCCAACATTGGGGCTTCCCATCAGAGCTATCACCTTTAAACCTGGGAACTTAATCACAGGGGCAGAGTGGCACCCCCTATTTTTACCAAAAATTTTCATTTTAACATCCTCCACCACAAATGATTTAAGGGCTCTAGCCTTTTTTTAAATTAATTTCCCTTAGATAATATTTTTAGGGTAATTTTATCTATGAGGTTTCCGTAGTTGCTCAGTAAAAGTTTTAAAGTGAAAATAATATCACAGTGTTATAATAAGTCGTTTATAGTTTAAATTTTTATCTTACAAGGAGCCCTAAAATATGAGGCTTCACAGCTGAATTATGCCTCCGATAAAACTGGCTTAAGAACAACAATTGAACCTGAAGGAAAGAATAGGAAAAAAAGATTTGTTTAAAGGGTCCAGCTTATGTACAAAACTGTGAGAGCAACTACAAGTGTAACTATGTTTGTGTACAACCTTACGTTTTTACCTATCCTCCATTTCCATATTTTAGTTAGGAGTTCCCTGTTTGACGCTGCTAAAAGAACAATTAATAATGGAGCGATATATGCCATGTTGTAAATTATTAGGTAGATTAACCCTTGAATAAAGGTTTCCTCTGCGGCTATTAGGCTTAGAACAGCGATGTAAACCCCTCCGCTACATGGAAGTGTGCATATCCCGGTAAGTATTCCAGCTATGAAGCTTAATGGAACAGATCCCTTCCTCGCAAGTTCTTTGGCTGTTTTCATAGCTGTTAACGGTTTATATATTAATCGATTGAAAAAGCCAGTTTTTGGAAAAATAAAGCTTTTAAGGTTAATTACAACTAAAAGCAGTATCATAATTGAGGAAATCTTGGCAGCTAAATGAGGAACCGGTATGAGTTTAACTGTTTGGATTACACCGAGACCTAACGCTAGATAAGCAAGGAAAACACCTAAAATGAAAGTCCCTCCGAACTTAATGATTTTATTGGAAACCGAAACTAATTCCTCTCCGTGTTTCCTTATTAAGCGAAAAGCTGCTGTGAAAGCAGATAAAATAAATAAAACTAAAATTGAAAATGCACAGGGGTTTATGCCATCAACTAAACCTGAGAAAACAATTAATCCAAGGAAATTTCCTTTGTTAGACTCTGTTTTCTTCTCAACCAGTTGAAAAGTTCCTTGTAAACACTCAGTAATAGTTTTTTTAGAGGGACACTTCCTCTTAAAATCTGTGAAAATAACAGTGTAAGTCTCTGCATCCTTCCAATCATGCGTCTTGCCTTGCGTAATGATTAGTGTTGGATATCTATCTGCTTCATGTAGAAGGAAATTAATCACCAAATCTATAGGTGGATGACCCTCAAAGAAATACTTATCGTTTACATTAACTATAAATCCAGTTCTCTCAGATAAGGGAATTCCAAGTTTGTTGTATAGGGTTTCTTGCTCTAACCTGTTACTTTTATTTTCAAGGGTGTATTTCACTTCAATTTCAGAGATACCTGCTTTTATTAAAGCTTCCTTCAATTTCCCTAGGTAATCTATACAGCAACTGCAACCCTCATTTACATAGACTGTTACCCTATAACTTAACCCATTAGGCTCAGCAACCCCTACATTTAAAAAAAGTAAAGTAGATACAAGTAAAACAATTAAAGCTGCACAATAGCAGTGGTGAACGTTTAATTTGCCCTCTTCCAATTTTCCATTGCCTTTTACACAATTCACCAGGGTTTTACTTGTCAGATTAAATCGATAAAAACAACTCCTTAATATATGATACATTAAAAGAGAAGGTTTCGTCATATTATCCTCCACACTGTCTGCGGTGCCACTAACAGGACATATCTAAGCGTTAAACCTCCTATTAAAGCAGAAATAGCTGCTGGTATCATCATAACAGGGTAAAGCCTTATGAACACTTTTTTCCTCCCTTTCCATGCCAATATTATGCAGACAATTACTGGGAAAATCATTCCTAATATGATGATGCCTCCCCAGAAAAGGAAACTGTATGGTCCCTCAACTATGATAAAAGAGGTTAATTTTGAAACCGGATCGCTGAAATACATGGTTTGGACATAGGTTAGAATGGTTATTATTTCGAAGGCTAAGAAGTAGGCATCTGCAACGTCTAACCTGTGCAGGGCTTCAACCAACATTTTAAAGGGTTCCTCTGGTAAACCTCTTGCATAGATAAGTGAAAGAACCAGTGAAATAGCCATCATAGCTGTTGAAACACCTGATAAAAAGAAGATTATTGTTAGCAATGGTGTATTCCAGAATGGATTCGACCATAAAACACCTAGAACAAGACTTGTATATGACACTAGTATTACACCTAAGAGGAAAAGTGCAGCTTCAAGGCTCCTTTGAACTTTATTTAGCAACGAGACGAACTTACTGGTAAAATCAACCAAACTTAGTATATCTGTTAACGGAGAAAAAGTTGCTGTGTAAATTATCCCTAAGGGAATTATCAATGTAAGGGTCATTGTTCCAAGGAATATCATGGAACTGGTGTTTGAGATCAAATAGAATTTCTCTGGGCTCCCAAGATCCAGCAAAAAGAAAGCTACACATAAAATCGCTGAAGTCACCCCTATAAAGGCCCCCCATTTCTTAATTTCCTTAAACCTTTCACCTGTGAGGAAACTTGTTACTGTTACAACGATGAAAGCTCCACCGCTCAGGCCTCCAAAGAAGATTGCTATAGCAATCAGTAGTCCCCAGGCAACATTTTCAAACAACATCGCCATTCACTCCCTGGGTATCTCTTTTTTCATCGCCTCTTTCAGAACGGATCTACGCCAGAATATGAAGCTGAAGAAAGCCAGGGTAAGGGATCCAAACAACCCTAACCCTCCCTTCTCAAGTAGCAATTTTGATAATGCATCCGTCGCTGGCACCCTCCTTTTAGGGGTGGGATAAAGATATCCGCCGAAACCATTCACCCTACCCAGTTTTTCAAATGGTACAGGAGATACATATATAACATCGTTTCCATATTCCTCCTCATCTCCAAACATGTATCCATTGATTTCTTTGGCCCTTTGCCTAGCTGTTTCAATTATTTTCTCTCTAGTTCCGAATTCCAGGGCTTTAACAGGACACACCGAGACACACATGGGTTTCTTACCCGCATCTATTCTGTCAAAGCAAAATGAGCACTTAACCACGTATTTAATTTCTTCATCGTAGAACCTGACACGGTATGGGCATGCAGGGATACAGTATTTACAGCCTATACATCTTTCTCCATGGATCCAAACAACTCCGTCTGGGCGTTTGTAAATAGCGTTTGTGGGACATACACATAGACAAGGGGGCTTTTCACAATGCATACACTGCCACTTTCTAAATACTCCTTGATCCTCGTGAGGAATAATCACAGTCCAAGTCTTCTCACTTAAAAACCTGAAGTCCATTCTTCCATTAAGAGGCAGATTGTTCCACAACTTACAGCCAATATTGCATATTCCACATCCGATACATTTAGAGATGTCAACTAACATTGCCACCCTATTTAAATCACTTCCATCACCTCTATACACTTTTTCAGATCTAATGTGGACCGGTAAAAAGGTGGCTATTAGAGTAGAAAATAACTTCAGGAAATTTCTCCTTAACCTGAATAATTTGGTTTTATCGATAGAATCCAATTCAGCCACCTTTAAAGAATAGAGTTTTCGCTTTGACAAGATGGACTCCGCATGCGAAGCAGGGGTCATATGACCTGATAACCCTTAATATGTTTACAGGGTCTTTGTCTCCTGGCACAGGTACATCGATAAGAGCTTGTTCAACAGGGCCTTTAACTCCATTATCGTCT
>JAOZFL010000189.1 GCA_027491455.1 Thermoproteota archaeon
ACTACGCCCATTATTTTTGCCCCTGGAGCAACACCTGAACCGAAGAATGGATGGTTTAGATTTCTACCGGCAGCTACATTGGCACACTGTGTTCCATGTCCAAACCAGTCATTTACGAAGGCAGCATAGTTGCCATTAGAATCTATTGGTTTTAAAACCAATCCAGTGTCTAAGGGGTTAGGTGAAAGCATCCACACATCTAGGAAGTAGCCAAGTGAACCAATTGAGATGTCATATATTCCATCACCTGTAAAGTCTCTTGCCCCTACAGGGTTCCCACTGGTTAGAGGTGTTTCATCTGTGAAGTCGTAGTCAGGTACACCCCCTGTTAAAAGAGCCCAGTCATAGGATAAATCAACGTAAACCGTGTCATAGACACCGGGTGTCTCTGAGTCAACAAGTATAACTGGGAAAAGATCCAAGCCGAAAAGCCACTGGAACATAACTCCAAACCTGTAGACACCGCTCTTAGATTCTATTCCACCAACATACATGTCAGCTGGGAAAAGTGTCCCTGTGAGATCTGAAAAGTTGTAAAGGCCACCGAACATGTACACCAATGGGTTAGCCCCTGTTGTGTTCAGGAAACCAGTTAAGTTTTTAACTGTGTTAATGGTTGTTTGGACAAGGCACATTGCATCTGCATCGAAAGCAGCTGGGTAACCCATGTTATCCCTTGCAATTACATCCGGCCAGTACCCTAGACCCATTGAACCATAGTCCACACCTGTGTCAACAACAGCTATTGTTACATCTGAACCATTCACATTATATGTCTCCCATGTTTTATCTGCTCCAATGATCTCCACAACATCTTTCATCGTTATTTTAGGCTCTATTTCCTCTGGTTGTCTTTCAATTTTAAATTTAAATGTTTTAGCTCCAGATTTAATCCTTTCAAGTGAACTTATAAGTTCCCTTCCAGTTGTTTTCCTACTCAGAATCTTACTTATCTCCTCTGTTAATATAGGGTAAGTAACTGGTTTATCCTTCATAATTTTAAGGATGTATGGGTTCTTAGCCAGTTCCTCGGCTTTTTCAGCGTCCATAACCCCGATGACCAAGTAGATGTTACCCATTACAGGTGTTACATGGGCAATTCTAAGGTATTTCACGGCTTCACTTATTTCAAGCTTGGCATGGGCAACTATTATCACCCTTGTTGGACCAGTTGCCTTCTTTAACTCTGGGTCAAGTTTAACGTTCCTTATCGGATACACAGGGGTAGGTTGATTTGGTGGCGATGGAGGTGTTCCTGGAGGTTCAATTCCAGGTATCTTTGGAGGAGAAGGTTTAGTGTAACTTATTGAAGCAGTTGAAGTCACTAAGAGAATAGATGTCATCAATAAGACAAGGAAAACCCTTTTTACTCCATATGCCTTACTCAATTTCATTCACCACTTAACACTTTAAAAAGAGCGGATTGAATAAAAGCTTCAAGTAAGAATATATATTTTTCGGTTTAAGTTTTTCCTAGGTGTGGAGAGTAGTTTCTTTAACAAAGTTCATTTTTCACTGGGCATTCCATGTTTCTCATGAAAACCTTTAACCCCTGATTTCCCCTTAACCTGTTTCATAACATAGCCGTGCATCCTTCCAAGCTCTGACATCAACTTTCTAGCCTCTTCAATGTTTCCTCTTTCAACTGCTTCTCTCATTTTCATCTCTATCTGCGTTAGTTCCTCATCTATTTCCCTTGCTAAATCAGGGTTCTTTTCATATATCCTCTTAACAAGTTCCTTGAGTTCAGCTATCTTCCCCTCTAGTTTAAACCTGACAAACATTTTTATTTTCTTGCTATGTAAAGCCTCAGTTTCCCTTTTAGCCATTGATGCTGCGTTACCAATTAATTTATTTGCTTCAACCATTAACTCACTTGCTCTTAACTGGTTTCCATTGTTAAAAGCTTGAACGGCTTCCTGTAAAAGTTTTTCAGCTTTTCCAATTAAATTAATGGGCATTAAAACATTGAAGCCTCTCTCCCCTAATTTATTTAACACCTGTTTTACCCTTTCAAGGTTTACCATGTGCCTCTTAATACTTATCTCTACTCCGTGTGGAAAAATAGATCCTGTCCTTAAACCACTGAAAACATTTATGTATGTTCTCTTCAATGTTCTTAGTGCATCAAGAACCTTTAAAGATGCATCCATGTATTCCCCCTTTTCAGCTAGAGACTTTGCCTCTTGTACAAGTGCATCTGCTTTTTCAACTGTTTCTCTTACATTCACCATTGAATCTACTTTGTTCGCCACGTTTAAAAGGCGTTCCTTAGCTTTTCCATATATTTTAAGCAGAGATAGGTAGCGTTTCTCCCCACTGCCACTGTTTCCACCTAAAACCTCTGTGTTTGACGTGTTTAAACTCAGGGATAGTATAAGCATAAACCCTAAACATAGACCCAAAGTTTTTAGTTGATTCAAGAACCTTCACCTATCTATAAACATGGGTTTGTTTGGTTTAAATGGAAAACTGTGAAAAGATTTTTCCATGTCTTTTCACTTTAACCTTACAAGGTTCCCCCTAGGTGTTTTAATGATTTCAACTATTCCCTTCTCCTCTAAACGTTTCACTCTTCTCCAAGCAGTTGAAACAGGTAGGTTGATTCCTTCCCTTATCTCTGACTGATACGCTGCTCCACCCTTACCCTTAAGAAAACTAATGACTTCTCTTTCCTCCTCTGTTAAAGACAAACTGATTTTCCTTTTAAACCTGTGGGAAACATAGAGGACAATTACCACGGCAGAAATGGTTAAAATTATGGGTAGAGAAAGGGTTACATAGCTGTAAAGGTCTTGAGGTGGAGGGGTTTCCCTTGAGGGGGTAATGATTGGCTGTGAAACATTTAATTGGGGAATTGTATACTCAATGGTTAAAGGTGTAACTGTGAATACTAAGGTGATTGATTCATTGGCAAAATAAATTTCGTTTGGTAATGGGTTAAGGTCATAGATTATAGAGGAGTTTGGCAGTTTAACTGTTACCTTGTCTACTCTTAGTCGGGGCAAATGAAAGGTTATCAGTCCACCAGTAACATTTACATATTCATCAACTGTATAAGTAACTATGATTTCTTTACTCTCTATAAACGTAACAAACAACGTTTTGTTTATTAAGTTGTAGTCTAGAGGCTCATTGAATCTGTTTACAACTAAGAGGAATTTAGGTTCACCGAAAACAGTTAAATTAGTTTCTCCAGGAGGTTCAACCTGTAAAAGGTATTTAACATCTATTCCTCCATCCTCATATACTTTAACAAATAGATTCATTTGAAAAGAACTGCTTTGAAGTAGGAGAATCGTGAAGAAAAGGAAAATGAAGGGCTTCAAAACTTCACCACCATATCCTAAAAACCAGTGTTACCCTAAAAGTTCAGATGTTAAAACATTTCTATTCTACTAAGACCATCTCCATATAAATGTAATACTTACCCCTCTTACCCCCTAAATATTTAATGCATAGATTCAGAGAATTGAGGGGTCTTCAAAGGTGAGGGTGAAAGTTTTAATTTTAGCTGTAATTTTCATGTCGCTGGTTTCATTCTCTCTATTCTACTCAATAAATAATTTTCTTAAGGAAGAGAAACATGTTACTTTCAACTTTGAAAACGGAGGGTTTGAAACAGGGGATTTAAAAGGGTGGAGGTTATTTCAGCAGAGTAATTTAACCGGTGGAAACCCTCGATATACTTGTGTAGCTGTTGGAGAGAAATATAGAAGAAGTGGAAAATATGGTTTAAGGGTATGGACAAAGGTTTCTAACCTTTACGGATGGGACCTTGGACATTACTCAATTATCCGATTGGGACAGGATCTAGGTGAACCAACCTTTAACCCGTCAAATCTAAGCGGTCGAAACCTAAGCTTCCACTGGAAAATAAGTAAATGGATTGTTGACAAGGGTGGAAGTTATTCCCATGTTTGGTTGGAGGTTACATGGCAAACCACCCAGGAAACCTATATTATACGTTATGTCATGGCAACAGGTGGGAAGACCTATCCACCCAGTAACACTTCAAACATAAGATTTATTTTCCTCCCTCAAACAAACAAGTTGGAGGGGTGGCACCTATTTAACAGGGACATAGCCTCTGACTTCAATGAAATGACAAATTTAAAAAATTTTAAACTGGTTAAAGTTGAATATGTTCAGGCAGCCATGTCTAAAACAAGGGAATACTCTGAAATAGAGGTTTTCCTCGATGATTTCAAAGGGTCTCCCTGAAAAGTTACAGCTTTTAAGCGGCGGGTTTCATCTCCTCTCTTAAAACTTCACTTGAAAGTTCAGGGTAAAAGGGGTGTTTTTGGGATGAAAGAGTGGAAAATACCTCAGGTGTCTTAAATGCCTGTGAAAATTGATTTACATGTTCACACGAAGTATTCAATGGACGCTGTCATCGAACCGAAAAAACTGGTGAGGGTCGCCTTGAAAAGAGGTCTTGATGCAGTAGCAGTAACTGATCATAACACTTTGAAGGGGGCTTTTGAAACAAAGGGGTGTGGAGAGGGGAAATTAATTGTGGTTGTAGGTGAAGAAATAGACACGGATAGAGGAGAGGTGATAGGTTTATTCCTAGAGGAGAAAGTTGAAAAAGGGTCTCTTCCAGAGGTTACAGATAAGATAAGGGAGCAAGGTGGAATAGTTGTCCTTCCACATCCATTTGACAGTTTCAGGAAAAGCTCTATGCATCCAACTGACAGTGAAAGCTCTTACTTCGACCTAGTTGAAGGGTTAAATGCCAGGTGTATAAGAACTAAACATAACCTCATGGCTCAAAGATACGCTGTTAGAAACGGGAAGAAAATGACGGCTGGAAGCGATGCCCACATAAGCATTGAAATAGGAAAGGCATACACCCAAACAGAAACAGAAAACATAAGAGAAGATCTATTAAAGGGTAAAACCATGTTTTTCGGGGGGAGAACAACTCCCCTAGTACACACTTTAACCTTCCTTATAAAAATTTTTAAATGAGTTAAAGTATGGGAACCATTGCTCCATTTACCCTTCCCTCCTTAAAATACCTCTCTGCTTATCATCCATACCTTTCAAATACTCAGTTTAATTTCTACTTGAAGCAACGGTAAAGGGGAATTTATGTTCTTTCAACTGTTTCAAAGTATAGTATGAAGCCCACGATGGAAAAGATGAAGGAGAAGAAGAAGATGTTAAAAGCCATTACAGGTTTAAAAGTTGATTTTTGAATAGTTATTAGTCTTAAGATGTCGGCTCCGTTGCTTAAAGGGTTGTATTTAGCAAAAACATACACGGGTAATGGCAACGCCTCCTTTATAATGTTTAAAGGATAGAAAACCGAGCTTGCAAAGTAAAGGGCAAAGTAAAGCATACTTCTAAACGTTACATATGTCTCTAGGTTTTTAAAAAGGGTTGCAGCTCCAACACTTAAACTTGAAACTCCAACAGCTAAAGAGAAGAGGAAAACATATATTAAAAAGATTTCAGATAAGTCAGGGACCCCTGTGATCAAGAATAACAGAACAACTAGGGGGGTTGAATATATGATTCCTCTAACCCCACCTGAAAGAATCCTTGCAAGGATAAGTTCGGTTCTTTTCATGGGTAAACTTAGAAGGTAGAGGCTTAGTCCCCTTCTTATCTCCCAGTTTACCTCTCTACCAATGAAGAAAGCTGATGCGAAGAGGGAAGCAATTATTAAACCTGGAGCGAAAAATCTAAGGTAGTCGATTCTAACCAGGTTTGTGAAAACCACTGCGAAAACAAAGAGGTCTGCTAGATTCATGCTTAAAAGCCCTACAACCCACCATCTGTACCTGAAGAAGTTCCTTACATCATGGTAAATAACCAGTATTAAACCCCTCATGTCCAGCCTCCCCCCTCAAGCCTCCTTTCATAGAAGTAAGAACCAAAAGCGTTGAAGGTTAAAAAGAAAATCAGAATCACTGTTAAATCCGTTGCGGGTGAAGCTAAAAGATATTTTTTGAAGTTGAAGCCCCACCTTAAAACATCTGAGGCAAAGCTTAAAGGGTTCAAACTTGAAATTAAAGCGTAGAACCTTGGCATAGCTTCAACTGGGTACATAGCTGTGCTTAACCTAACCATGAAGGCATCTATCACCCCCATTAAAATATCGAATTTATCATGGGACTTTATAGCGGCTGCAAGTGAAATGCTGAAACCTGAAAGACTAAATGAAAAGAGTAAAAGAGAAAAAATTGCTAGTGCAAAGTAAAAAGGGTTTAACCCCCCTATAAGCCAAGAAACAAATAAAACAGATGGAAGCGCGAAAAATGAAGCTCTTAAACCTCCACCAATAGATCTTCCAATGACAAATTCTCTCCTGGAAAAGGGAAGACTTAAAAGGTAGTCAATCACTCCGTGTTCAGCTTCCTCAATTAAGTCGTAGCCTATGTAAAGCGCTGTTATATAGAACATTAAGGTAACCATGCCTGAGGCATAGTAGTTAAAGTAGTTCTCTATTACAACGAACCTAGATGAAACTAAGCCGAAGAGAAATATTTGGAAAATGAACCATATCCACCTGATAAGTAAGAGGAACCTGTACTCGAGGAAGTTAAAAATGTCCCTTTCAGCTACTAACCAAACCTTTTTAACGTTCATCTCTCAGCTTCATCTCGGCATCCTTTATGCTCAGCCCAGTGTACCTAATGAAAACCTCGTCTAAGCTAGGTTCACTCATTTTTATAGATGAAACTTTTACACCCTTTGTTAAAAGCAAATTCACTATTTTAGGAGCTGTTTCTTCTCCCTTGTTAAGGTAAACTTTTAATTTCCTCTTCAAGTCAACAACTTCAACTACGTTCTCAATGGATTTAATTTCAGGGATCATTTTTCCCGGTGCTTCATCTAAAACCTCGACTTCAAGGATGTCTCCACCTACAATGCTGTCCTTAAGTCTCCAAGGAGTATCAAGTGCAACTATCCTCCCCCTATGCATGATGCAAACCCTATCAGATAATCTGTCAGCCTCTGAAAGGTCATTTGTTGCCAATATAACCGTGGATCCCTCGTCTCTCATGGTTCTTATCGCTTCCCAAATCACGTGTTTTCCTGAAACATCTATTTGAGAAGTTGGTTCATCAAATATAGCTATTCTAGGTCTCTGAATTAAAAGCTTCGCTACTTCAACCCTTTTCTTCATTCCACCTGAAAGTTCATGAGCCCTTTTCCTTCTGGCATCCCACATGTCTAGAAGCTTTAAAACATCTTCAACTCTCTGTCTAGCTGAAGATCTGCTGAGACCACAAACCATTCCATGCCACACCAAGATGTTCCATGGTGTTTGAACCCAGTAAAGCTTAGGGTCTTGGAAAGCTATCCCCACAATTTCCCTTACCTTGCCAGGTTTATTTCTTATGTCATATCCATAGATTTTAGCTGATCCACTTGTAGGTTTAATGACAGTGGTTAACATGAGAAGAGTTGTTGTTTTCCCTGCTCCATTTGGTCCAAGCAAACCAAAGATTTCTCTTTCATAAATCTTAAAGCTGATTTTGTCCACAGCTAAGAAACCATCAAAACTTTTAGTTAAATTAAGAGCTTCAACTACAATCGACAACTTCGACACCTTGACACTCCCAGACGACATAGTTTTTCCTATTGACCTATGGTTAAAAACCCCTGTAAAGAAACTTAATAACACTGGTTTAAGACTTTGAGTAAACAAAGATTAAAATCCCTTAAAAAAGTAAAGCTAACATGCATCGTTAAATCTCGTCGTGGAGTAAAATTGAGTTACAGATAGATGAAAAGGTACCTGAAGCATATAATCTTCTTCCTGTATCTCAAAATAAAAAAAAACTTGTCAAATGGATTCATAAATCTTCTTCATAAGCTTTGAGTCCTTCTCTATGTTTGGGCTTTCACTTATAACGACTCCTTTCACTCCATACTCCTTAAGTGCTCTTAGAAGCTCAACGTATTTGAAATCAGACTCCTCAAGATCGATATGTTTCTTCTCCCCCTTCTCCCCGAACTCTATACCCGAGATATGTATGTGCATGTTTTCAAGCCCCTCCCTTCCAAGTTCTTTTTCAATCATGTCTAAGACCCATATAAATTCTTTAGATGAGTTCATCTTTCCAATTGTCCTTGCATGTAAATGTGCGAAATCAACTGTTGGCATTACAGGTTCTAGTTCTCGGCTTAAACCCAAAATTTCTTCAAGTTCACCGAACTGGGATGGTTTACCCGTTGTTTCAGGCCTTATCCATATCTTTATTCCTCTAGCCTCTAATCCCTCAATCACTTCTTCAAGACCCCCCTTTACACGCTTATAAACAGCTAAGGGGTTGTCTCCATGGTAGTAGGCTGCATGGAAACAGACACTCCATCCTCCACAGATGCTTGTTATCCTAGCGGAATCATAGATCCTTTTCTTACTTGCCTCAAACTTATCGTTTTCCTTTGAATTTAAATTGATGTAGTAGGGGGCGTGACATGTTAAGACAACTCTTTCATTCTCAGCTACTTCTCTAATCTTTAAAGCTGTTTTCTCCTTTACATTGACTTTTCTGACAAATTCAAGCTCCATTGCATCTAATCCAAGGCTTCTAACCTGTTTAATTCCATTCTCAGTCGTCCTTTTAGATGTAGATAGGGGTATACCGGCTGTCCCGAAAAGTAAACCTTTAAAGCTGATTTTAGGATGCCCCATTAAACCACCAACCAAAACTGGAAAGATAATTAAAGGTACATGAAATAACTAAGTTAACTAGTACTATTTTTAATTTTACAAGAAATAAGCAAGGAAACTCACCTTTTAAAAGGGTGAAATGAATTGGTCAAGGGGTTAAATACACCTAAACTAAGTAAGACATGCAATATGGAGGAGACTATAGTTCTCTTGCTTTAGCGATGAAAGTATTAAAAGGTTTATGAAGGTGGTAGGTAGCCCAGTTAGTTTCCTAAATAGCAATTTAAATCATTCGTTCCTCTTTAACAACCTTTTTTAACGGTTAACCCTAGGGAGCCTTGTAAAACTTTGAAATCAAATCCTTTTTCTTTATCTCTTAACCCTGAATATTTGTAGATCCCTGTCTTCGTAGACCTTTAACCAATATTTATTGTCCTCGAATTTCCTGGGGCCCATGCTGTATGAAAGAGAGCTGTAACTTTTTCCTTCAAACCTGTATGGTGGTACAACCCAGAATGGACCGTTAATTATTCTTTCAGATACAACTATCACTGTTACATTGTATTTTAGGCAAAGCATATAGCTCTGAGTAGAGTTTAAGAGGAAATATATTCTCTCAGCATCCCAGACCCTTTGGTCATAGTCTCTACACATGTCCCAGTTCCCTCCATACATAACTTTCCTAGCTGCCCTGCCAATAACTGCCTCTGAAAAAACATGGTCTCCTAAAATCATGTCTTCCATGTTTGTGTATCGATTAAGCCAATCAAGGGCTTTGATTTCCTCCTCGGTTAACAGAAGTCCATGTAGAGGATCAGCTGATTTAAGGGCAGGTAAATAAATAAACTTTAAACCAAATGAAACCGTGAATATTAAGGTCAAGGCAAAAAGTGGTTTCCTTCCAATGGGAGACAAAATATCGATGAATGTGTGTCCAAAAGGTATTGAAAGGGGGAAGCAAAGGAAAGAAGTGTACCTCCACCACTCTAAAGGGATGAAAATGTAGGGTTTAAGGTATTGACCGAAAACCAGAAACAATGAAATGAAGATCCAAGATAAAATGGTTAGGAGCTGTTTCCTCTTTAAATTGAATAGACCTGGAAAACCCAGGGTGGAAAGAGCTATGAAGTAATCTGTGTACTCATATCTAATGCTTCCAAGTGAGGGTTTGTCTCCTAGAATAGAGAAAAGAGAATTTGCTGGTCCGTGAAGAATGAAGAGAATGGAGTAATAGAGAAAAGCTGGGGAAATAGAGATAAAAATGGCTTTGAAGACCCTTGAAAAATTTTCGTTTCCTCTGTCTAGGAGAAGGATTGGTAGGAGGAAGAAAAGATAGACTTCAAGGGCAAGGGCGTCAAGGAAGGAAATCGCAGCGGTTGCAGCTGAGAGTAGTAGGAGCCATTTAAACCCCTTTTTATAGGATTTCATAGCTGAGTAAACCCCAAAGAAAACAAGCGGGATCCCCATTGAAATAGGGGCCATGTAATATGTTTCATTTACAACTGAAAATGTGAAATTTGCGAAGGAGGAAGAGAGGAAAGCCTTAACCCTGCTTCCAAGCACCTCCCTTACAACTAGGTAAAAGGTGATGAAGGAAGTTGAACCGATTAAGGGAGCCAGGTACCTTGCAACAAGTTCAACTTGAACCCCTGTTAGAAAGGAGATAGCTGCAAGGATTACATGGTAGAGAGGGGGATAAGTGTACGGGGTTCCACCGTAGCTCAGATCCAAACCTGGTTTCCAATGTTTTAAAAGCCACATTTTAGCCATTCCAACATGGTAGTAGCTTTGATAATACCAGTTCAATGTAAGATCTGGCAAACTAGATAAATAAATAACTCTTGGAACCAGGAATATAAGCCAAAAGGAAACAATACAGGAAGCTTCAACTAAAACCTCCAAATTAAAATTTAAATGGAGGCTTTGAAACCTGGAAAAAAGATTTTTACATCTTTGAAATGGAAGCAGTTGATTTTTCAAAGGTGTTTCATCCCTTCACCTTTAAAATCACTATTAAACCCGTAGGGGAAGAATCTTTGTAAACAGTTTCGAAAAACTTTTGGTCATTAAACTTATCCGTGTTTACATCGACTCCCCAGATATAGAATGGTTTATACCTGGATAAAAGGTTCCCAGTTGCCATCATGTGTGTTGAGTAGAAAATATGTGTAGCTCCATACTGTTTCGCTATCCTCCAAGCAAGTTCAGGGTTGCTTGTATTGTAAAGAATGTACAAGTCATCCTGAACCCTTCCAGGAGCCTTAATGTAAGGGTATTCCACGTTTCTAAGTGGAAACATACCTCCAAGAACCGCTTTTCCACCGCAAACCCCTGCAAACATCTGTGCCCTGTAGTAATCCGCTATTACCCTGTCATTTTCACCTGTATGCTCCCTGAACCAGACAGCTGCCCTATACTCATCAACTGTTATCCCTGCAGCTCCAAATCTTAGGGGCAAATTATAAATCAAAACATTTATAATTAAGGCAAATGTTAAAGCAAGGGATATTACCGTGTTTAACTTGTTCCCCCTTAAACGTTTAAGGGTTAACCTGTCAACCAGTAATTCTGAAAGCATCAGTGCAACTCCAATTGATAAGGGTTGGGCAAGGAAAGGGAAAAACCTAAACCCTTCAAGGGGTTTAGCAAGGGTTTGCCAGGAAAGTTGCCCAAGACCCAGAACCTCAAGGATAACTTCATTTTGACTCTCTATCAATGGAGGAACAGCCCAGAAAAGAACAACGAGGTGTCTCTTACCATTCAGTAAAAGGTAAATGAAGGAAGAAATTCCAAGGGCAGCTGCAACGTATCCATAGTACTCAAGTTGAAACTTAACTGCATACAACCCACTGGAAGTCACAAGGGAAAAGATCCACCACCAATAAAGGTTTCTTGGAAGCCACCAAGGAGCAGTTAAAACCTGTGAAAAAAGTATGGTGAAGAGGAGATCCAGAACTCTTCTCTTTTCACATTCACCTTTAAAGGCCTTAGCCAAGGTAACCATTAGTAAAAGCCAAATTAAAAGGAAATAGGAGAGATGAACTATAAAGTCCAAGGCTAAAACCAAACCAAGGAAGAACAAATTGTATTTACTTGGTTTCTCAAAGTTTCTAAGCCAAACCACAATGACCACCGGTATTAGGAAAAGGGTAAAGGACTGAGGATCAGCTATACCGGTGAAGTAAACAAAGGAGGGTGTAAGTGTAAGGGTAAGGGTGGCAAAGACCCCGATCCATCTTGAACCCAGAAACCTCCCAGCAAAGTAAATGGTTAATGGACTAAGAGATTCAAGGAATGGGAGAATCCTTGAACAAACAGTTGCAAGATCAAAACCAGTTAACCAACCAATAAAGGCGAGTAAAAAAGGTGAAAGAGGGGGATACCACATGGGAACATAGCCATAGGCTCTATATCTAATGTCAGGTTCAGGTAAGGAGCCATGATCCAAAATGTACTGAGCCATGCAAACCCTGTACCAAACATCTCCCTGAAAAGTTAAAAGGTGCGGATCGAAGCTAAGTCTAGGTAAAAGCCTCAAGCAAACACCTAAAACATATAGTGTTAAAAGAAAAAACTTTTCACTCCTGTCCAACTTGAATAACATGGAGAAATCATTGAACCAATCCCTGAAAGACATCCCCTACACCGCTAATTAGCGTTTCATCACTACCCTTTAATTTCACCTTTTTCTTTGAAAGGGTTAAGGTACACATATCTTCAATGATTTACATGGCCCGTCAACACTTGAATTTCCCCTTCAAATTAAATTTTTAAATGTAGAGCAAACCTAGGTAATTGAGAAATGATGCCAACGGATTAAGATAACTGGTAAACTTATACAAGTTATGAGGAAAACTTAAGGATTATTGAGGGCAGTTTCGACTTCAGTTTTTCTCTTATCTCTACCTCCTATTAAAACCTTCATTAAGATTATAATTGACATTGGTTACCCTTTGCCCAGTTTCATGTTTCCTCTCCTATTTTCCCACCTCGAACTTAAATTTATCGTTGATTTACCTCAAAGTTAAAACCATAAACTTCTCTCCTGGGCTCTGTGAGTGGTTGAAAGAAAAACAATGAAAACTCCTTCCACAAATCCCCTCTGAATTGCATAGTCTTTAATAGGTGATTCATCAGCCTAGAGTCTCCAATGAGTTCGTAGAAGTCTTCACTAATAGTTAAAGAGGTTTAAGGGTCGAGGAAAAAGATTTCTATATACCCGATGATTTGGTTAAACTTAAATATTAGTTTAACTTTTTATTCAGTGGTGCTTAATATGAGAGCTATTGTTAAAGTTGGTAGGAAGGGTATTATAGTTTTACCGAAGTTGCTGCGTGAAGCTGTGGGGGTGGAGGTTGGCTCACTTGTTACCTTGGAGGTGAAAAATGGTCTGATTCTTTTAAAGCCCTACGCTCCAAAGAGAGTTAGTCTTAGTGGAAGAGTTTCAGAAATTGTTTCAGCTTTTAAGAGGGATGAAGTTGAACTTGAACCTTAAGGGGCCCTATGTGCTGGATACAAGTGTTGTGGTGGAATACTTGGATGAATCCTCGCCGTTTAGGCTTAAAGTTGAGGAGGTTTACCTAGCCATTGGTCTGGGAGAGATTAAGGCTTACCTCACCCCTCTCACAGTAAGTGAAACACTTTACGTTGCATCCAGGATTTACCGTGAGGCTGGCTCTAAAAAACCAAATAAGGATGCTGAAGAACTTGTCAACTGGTTATTAAGCTATCCAAGCGTCAAACTCGTTGAATTGACGAGGGAAGTTGCAATGCTGGCAGGAGAAATAAGAAAAACAGTTAGGATATCACTGATCGACTGTTATGTTCTAGCCGCCTCGAAGGTGTTAGGAGCAAAACCCCTGTTTCTGAAGCTGGAGAGGGAAATGGAACAGTATATGGACAACCTAAGGCGATACAACATTCATTTCCTTGTTTCATATTAAATAGCGTCCTAAAAGGGTTGCATTTAAAAGGGGGTTTATCCGTCTGATATCGAACTACGCAAAGGAAGAACCACATGAACCAAGGCTTTTCCTTTAAACCCCTTCCTACCTATATACCCAGGAAATATAAGTTGCATGTAGTTTTTCATTTGGAATTACTGACCCATACTACTAAAAAACTACTCAGGGCACCTAGAAAAGTTCATTTACCACTA
>JAOZFL010000191.1 GCA_027491455.1 Thermoproteota archaeon
CTCAATTTTCAACTGTGCATCTAATTTGGATAAACGCCTTTTCACCCTTCTCCGCAATGGAGAGTTTAGAGTTTCCATTAGCACTATTGAAGGCAGAGTTAAGGTTAAGCTTGCTATTGGAGATTACCAACGAGAGCTTTTGAAGAATCCTGTAAGAGAGATGCAAAGCTCGTTTATCACAGAAATGGTAAAGAGTTTTATTTGCACATCGCTGTTCTCCTCAAAACCCCTGAACCTAAAGGAAACAACCCCGTCGGTGTTGATATTGGAATTAACAAGGTTTTGGTGGCTTCCAATGGATTTAGTGTTAATGGTAAACCCATAGAGTATAGGAGACAGCACTTTAGAAAGCTTAGAAGCTCCCTCCAGAAAAAGGGCACCTTCCCTGCAAAGAGAAGGCTTAAACAGCTTTCTGGTAGGGAGCATAGATGGATTAACACAGTTTTGCATCAGATAAGCAGAGCATTTGTTAACAGTTTGGTCGCTGGTAAAGACTTCATTGTAATGGAAAAACTCAATGGAATAAGACGGAGATGCAAACACTGGAAACAGCGAAGAGCAACTTTCCATAGCTGGGCTTTCAACAAGTTGTAAAAGATGATTAAGTATAAATGCTTGGAGAAAGGGATCCCAGTAATTTACGTCAACCCTAAATATACTTCTCGAAGATGTCCTCGCTGTGGTACTACTGATAAAAGAAATAGAAATCGAGCTCTGTTCAGATGTATTAACTGTGGCTACCAACACAAACGCCGATGTAGTTGCCTTCCTGAATCTCCGAGAGCTGGCTCTCAGAGACAGGGGCTCCGTCAGCAGCCCTGGTGTAGGGATGAATGCTTTACATTATGATTCACCTACAAGCCCACATGTTTTAACTGTGGGTAGCTGACAGTTACTTTTCCTTTTCAAGTATCACTACTTCGCATGTTTCAGAGGAAAGTTCCCTGAATTTTTCTGCATCTCTTACACTTCCAACAATGGCTCCGTAGTGCATTGGGATAGCAACTTTTGGTTTAATCTTCTTAACAGCTTCAGACGCCTCCTGAAATGTCATTACATAGGTTCCACTGACGGGTAGAAAAGCTATGTCTATGTTCTCAAGTTCCCCCATTTCATCTATTAAATCAGTATCACCTGCATGGTAAACCCTTACACCGTTAAGTTCCACTACAACCCCTATACCTTGGTATTCCCTTGGATGGAAGACTTGTCCAGGGGCCCTGAACTTGTTCACGTTGTACGCTCTAACAGCTTCTATTTTTACCCCGTTCACCTCTTTTTTATCACCTGGCTTCATGAAAATGATCTCTTTGACTTTAAGTCCATTAAATTTCCCTTTGCAATTAACAGAGGCCACAATTATTGTTTCATCCTTTATAACCTTTGATATGTCCTCTGGGGAGCAGTGATCGTAATGTTCATGGGTTGAAATAACTATGTCAGCCTTTATGGTTTGTTCACTAATTTTATAGGGGTCAATGTAGATTACTTTGCTGTTGTTTATTCTAAAACAGTCATGTTCCAAGTAATGGACCTCTACACTCTTATATCTAAACATTTAAAATCAACTCCAAAGTTTTTAGAGAGAACCCTTTAAGCTATAAGGGCACAGTGATTTTAATCTTCTAACAACGAATTATAAAAATTAATCTTTTAATGGTTGTTATCAGCGGTTAACATTTCCTGTCAAGTTAAGGGAGTAAGAGACTTAGTGTTTCGAGTTGCTCACCTTTCCTTTTACAGGGGGAATCCTAGGTTAAACACATGTGGCTGCTTCCTAACAAGGCTTTTTCTTTGGTTGATGCCCTGAGTCGAGGCAAACTTTTGTTTTAGCTACTCTCCTCAGAGTTATCCCTGTAAAAAATTAGTTAATCAACTGATCCACTATTTGTGAACAAAATGTTTTTAATTGCAAATGTCACTCTAAGGCTAAGTGGATTGTCTAACCGGTGAAACTTTATGGAAGGAGAAGTAGACCTTGAGTCTCTTCCCGAGGCTTTACCAGACGGATTGGACGAAGAAAAATATGTTATTGCAACTTATTACATAGTTATGAAAAGGGACTGGAACGCTAACAAGGTGGCTCAAGCCGCAGCCATTGAGCAAAGCACTGGGACATGGGTTCCGGTTCCAGGTGAAACCCCCGATGTTAGGAAGGAGCACGTTGCAAAGGTTGTGGGTGTCTATGAAGTTCCCTTCTATGAATTTGAAATACCAAAGGAAATCGAGGAGAGGAGCTACATTGTGCAGATAGCTTTCCCCTACGTTAATTTTGGCCCTCAATTCCCGATGATGCTAAGCACAGTGGTAGGTAACCTAAGTCTAGGTGGAAAGGTGAAATTATTGGACTTGAAGTTTCCCGAATCTTTTCTTAACGGGTTTAAGGGACCTAAATTTGGGGTTAGGGGTGTCAGGAGCTACATAAAGGTGTATAAGAGACCGTTAATAGGTAACATGATAAAGCCATGCACAGGTTTTAAACCTGAAATAGGAGCTAGGTTAACCTATGAAGTTACACTTGGAGGAGTTGACCTGATAAAAGATGATGAATTGCTTGCCGATGCCCCCTTTAACACCCTAGAGGATAGGGTTGTGAAGTACATGGAGGCCATAGACAAGGCAAATGAGGAAACAGGTGAGAAAACAATTTACACAATTAATATAACAGATAGAACCCCTAAGGTCTTTGAGAACGCTGAAAAGGTGATAGAGTTAGGGGCTAACGGCATAATGGTGAATTACCTGACAACTGGCCTAACAATTCTTAGGCAATTGGCTGAGGATCCGAGTATAAATGTTCCCATCCTAGC
>JAOZFL010000067.1 GCA_027491455.1 Thermoproteota archaeon
CCTAAACAAAGACATGTTTTCCCCAGATGCCCTTCAATAAAAAGGTAATAATGAAGAGTTTAAAGAGGATAATAAAGAGATAAACAGATATTTTACATTTCCACCCATCAAACCCTTTCAAAATGCACGGTTTCCTCCATGATTAAAGATTTTTCTTCTTGGCTTTCATGGACAATATTTTTTTATTAATGATTCTTTCCTCCTCTTTTATCTTTTTCCAGTGTGATCCTAGCCAGTAAACCTGTCCACATTTTTTACATTGCCAGAAGTCATCGAAGTTTTCATATGTGCCCCTTTTAACCTTGCCTTTAACCTTTCTCTTTTCAATTTGTGTTACTTCCCCATTACAAATTGTACACCTTGATGTCTCAGGTTTGAAGAGGATTTTTAATCCATGGGAAATGGATAGTTCAGCTATGGAGGAAAGAGGGTTATCGCCCAGTAGGAGGTAGGCATCTAACCCCTTTTTTAAAGCTTCTTGGTAAAGCTTTCTGTCCCTTGTCAGTAAAACTCTTTTCTCCTTTGAAGCGATACGAATCATTTCTTTATCCCTCCATGAATCGGAGTAAAGGGTGTCATACCCAGCTAGCCTCAGTATCCTAGCTACTTTTCCAAGCATTGAGTCACTGATAAATCTAATTCCCCCTTCACCTTTCACCTTCACCACTTCTTAAAGTAGTTCCATCCAGTTTTAGCGATTTTTAACCTGTTCTCTTTATCCGTTTTTATCCAGTTAATCACCATTCTGAACCCTTTTCTCGGATCGCTTATTTTAGGATCGAAGTATAGGTTTTCAGGCAAGTTATATTCCTTAATAATGTATTCCCTAAATTTCTCCTCTATCAAAGTTTGTAATGGGTCCCCTATCTCATCTACTTCGACAAGGTAGCTCCTCTCCCTCAAGGTCTCCTTGGCTTTAAGGAATATTTCTCCGGTGCAAATCTTTATTTTAACCTTTTCAGGTTTTGCTCCAAGTTTCTCTAGGAGGCTAAGTATAATTCTAGAAGCTTCCTCTCGGTAGAGCCTTTTTCTCCATTTTTCACCCTTGAAAAAATCCACCGGAATTACATCGTAAAGAAACTTTGAAGTTGGCTCCTCATATACACCTATAACGGCTCCACCTATGGGGAAGCCGATGCCGGCATCATCTATGTAAACTGTTCTTTCCCTTCCAACATTTAACTCAATGGATTTACTTAGAATCCTTCTAAGCGTGTGGAAATCATTGGTTACAAGGGTTTTAAGTTTCCCTTCCTCACCTCTATATATTTTTGCATTCCATTTTCTACTCACCCTTCCACCCTTGCCTCGCACATGTAGCGCAAGATACGGGTTTCTCTCAGCGACTTCCTCTAAATAGGGGGAGCTTTTCAATGCCTTAATTATTTCTAATAACTCGGCTTCATCCATTTTCCTCTGCAACCCTATCCCTCACCTGAAAAATTTTAATGGATATTCCCCGGCTAACTGAAAGGTTCTCTGTTGCTAAGCCCCTTATCATTATCTCCGTATCAACCACTTAGCCTTGCTATGATTTAAATTTTCTTCTCCAACCCCTGAGCTGAGGAGATTTAGTCGATAGTGTTAAAAGAGCCTTATGAGAAAATATATTTTAATGAGTCATTTAAAATGGTTTGAATGCGAGGTGCATGTAAAAAATGGCTAAAGATTTTTCTTCGATACCCCCGTCACCTGTTTATTTACTTGACATGATCCAGGAATTACAGGTTAAGGGTGTGGATGTGGTTAGATTTGACGTGGCTGAACCCCGCTTTAAACCCCCAGAAACAGTCGTTAAAGAAGTTATAAAAGCTATAAAGAGTGGATACACATATTATACACATCCAAAGGGGTTGCCTGAGCTAAGAGAGAAAATCAGCTCCTATATTAATAGATCCCGGAGGATCCCCTATGATGCAAATAGTGAAATAATCGTTGTTCCGGGGGGTAAATTTGCTGTGTACTCTTTTTTTGCCTCGGTAATTGAGAGAAATGACCAAGTGATCGTTTTATCACCTAGTTGGCCTACGTTTAGATCTGTACCTCTGATGTTAGGGGCAAAAGTTGTGGAGGTTCCTGTCAGAGACCCTTACATGATTGATGAAGAAAAATTAAAGGAGAAAATAACCCCTAAAACCAAGGTTATTGTTGTTAATACACCGAACAACCCCACTGGCGGAGTGATGGACAGAGAAAACCTTAAACTCATAGCTGATTTGTCCTCAGACAATCAAATATATGTGCTCTCAGACGAAGTAGATTGGCCCTTTGTCTATGATGGAAGAGAACATGTGAGCATAGCTTCCCTTAACGATGCATATCAGAGAACCCTAATGGTTGACAGTTTCTCAAAGATCTTCGCCATGACAGGGTGGAGGATAGGTTTCGCAGCTGGGCCAAGGGAGATCATTGATGCTATGGAGAAAATTCAGCAGCATAGCACCACTGGTCCGGCGACTTTTATACAGAAGGCATGTGTCAAGGTGCTTGAGGAACCATTTCCATACATAGAGAAAGTGGTTAAGGAGTGTAGAGAAAAAAGAAACTACTTGCTTAGAGAAGTAAGTAAAGTTAAGGAGATAAAGTACTCTAAACCCCATGGAACCTATTATTTCTACCCGGACATAAGTAACTTGGGTTTAAGTTCAGAGGCCTTCACCAAGAGACTTCTCTATGAAGACCACGTAGCTGTTACACCTGGAACACTTTTTGGGGTAGGTGGAGAGAGGAGAATCAGAATCTCTTATGCTGTCCCAAAAGGGGAACTGGTTAAAGGGTTGAAGAGATTAATTCATTTCATCCTTGAAGTGAAGTAAAGTGATGTTAGGAGAAATTATACGAGGCATAAACACCACAGAGTTAAGCTATCTTTATGACTCTTATAAGCGAAGAATGAAGGTAAGAATAGTTAAATTTGTCCAAGAACGGAAAAAGCGAATCTACATTGTTTCCAACAAAACAATTTTTCACCCTAAAAGTGGTGGACAACCATCAGATGTAGGGCTGATTTCAAGTGATAACTTTAAGGTTCAAATAATGAAAGCCATGCTTTACAAGGGAAGAATCATACATTTCGGGAAAATATTAGAGGGTGAACCTAGGGTTGAGCCTGTAACCATCGAAATAAATTGGAAGTGGAGGTACCTCCTAATGAGAAGACACACAGCAGGCCACTTATTAGACCATTGCATCGAAGGGGTAACTAGCAGAAATGTTTTCACAACAGATTCATGGTTAGGAGACAACTGCTATGCGGGTTACAGGGGAGACCCACCGGCAAAGGATGAAACACTGAAAGTAGAGGCATTAGCCAACAAAATAATTGATGAGAGGAGAAAAGTGAAAATTAGTTTCATAGATAAAAAGGAACTATTAAACCTTGCATCAGAAGCCCCTAATATCCATAGATTACCAGAAGCGGATAAATACAGATTAGTCCAGATAGAGGGATGTAAACCCATACCGTGCACTGGAACCCATGTGAAAAAACTAGATGAAATAGGAAAAGTTAAAATTAAAGAAACAAGGAAAACTGGAAGCAGCTACAAATTATACTTTGACGTGGAAACATCTTCTAACAGTTAACGTTTCATTTTTTTTATCTGTTCCACCCAGTTAGATGGTTATATCCCTTCAAGGATTTAAAAGTCAGCTACCCATGAACTCATGGGTTTAAAGGCGGTTTTGACACCTATTTCACTTTTGGTTTACCCATAATTTATCCTATTCTCCGCAAGAAGACTCCATGCGAAAGCGTGGGGATGAATTGCAGTTAAACTTTTAAAGAAGTTCTGGCTAAGATGAATATTGAATAGCCCCCTGGATAAAGGTCGCCCGAAAGGGTGGAAACGGTGAGTCCAAGGGGGATGGGGCAGCAGTCGGGGAGGAAATGCCCCGGCAAGCCGAAAGGCGAGGTGACCCGCCCCCAAACCGGCAGATGTGACCGATGTGCGTAAAGCCTCGGGCGAACGCCGGAACCTCGGCAACGCTTCCACCATCCAGACGTTCTGGCTCTGGTGGAAGCCCCCTGCGAAATCTGGGGGAGGAGGCCACTGACCCTCTTCCACCGGCTTCTCTTAGACATTCAAGCACTGTTGAACTCCTACTCAGAGTTAAAATCGTTGTTTTACTCCTTAAAAACCCAGCGAATTCCTCTGCAATCTGTTTCTTTACAATGATCACTCTTTCCTTTAGCTTCACCAATTCTTCTTGGATGCTTTCAGGGCTATGAAGATCAGCTGCCGCTAATTTACTCATCAAAACAGAAACCACGTTTTTAACGGTGGCCATCTCATTGAACCTCTCTTTTATCCTCTTTAAAGCCTTGAAAACCTCTTTTCTATCTATTTCCATGTTTAAACCATGTATTGCAAGGTTAATTGTTTTAATCGCTATCTCTGATGAACCTGAAACTCTGTCTGACTCTATGTTTCCAACCATTGACCAGAAGCTCTTCATTTTCAGATCCCCAAGTTTATTTCACCCAGACAATTGACATTGTAAAAACTTTAATTTTGTTTTTCGCCCATACATGTTTAGGTGTCGGATTTGGAGTATTTCCTATTGGTTTTAAGTTTCGCTGTTTCCTTTTATATTGCATGGAGCATAGGTTCGAACGATGAAACAATGTCTCCCCTCCTCGGAAGCGGTTTTTTAACCATAGGCTCCGTTGTTTTAATTGGAGGATTGATGGATTTACTCGGAGCTGTTTTTTTCTCGGACAGAGTTGAGGAAACAATCAGTAGAAACATTGTTTCAGGTAAAATAGGTCTATTAGATGTCTTTGTCTTGGTTCTCTCAGTTGCCACTTGGCTTGTTTTGGCTTCAAGGATGGGTTGGCCTGTTTCAACTACACATGCAACAGTAGGGGCAGCAATGGGATTAGGCCTTGTCAAATATGGGTTTATGGGGGTTAAATGGACTTCTCTAGGCCTTATTTTTGCTGGATGGATTGTTTCAATTGTTTCAGGCTTCACAGGGGCAATGGTTATTTACGGCTTCTTGGATAAACTTGTGTTGGAAAGGGTTAGGAACATGGTTTCACGGCTTAAAGTAGCTAGATTTTCAGCTTTAACCCTTCTCTTAACCTCAATTATAACGTCTTTCTTTAAAGGGGGGAATGATGCAGCTAACGCCACAGCTTTCCTGAAAATAATATGTGCAGATACTGTTTCAATTAGGTTAGCCGCGGGGATCGGAATGGCTGCAGGGTTGATTTTCATGGGTAGGAGAGTTGTTAAGGCAGTAGGGGAAACCTTGGTCGAGTTAAACCCCCTTATGTCCCTTTCAATTCAATTAACCGTTGCCCTAACCCTTTCCATAGGAACAGCTCTCGGCTTCCCCCTTTCAGGCACCCACATATTAATAAGCTCAATTGTAGGGGTTGGAATCATTAAGGGGGTTTGGTTAAATGTGAAGGGACTTAAACAAATATTGTTTACATGGGCTGTAACTTTCCCCTTCACAGCTTTCCTTTGCCTCCTTCTCTATACGGTTTCCACTTCATTGATCTGACTTCTCAAATAGGAACTACCGATAACTCAGTTTCAAATCAGTGATCTGAACTTTTAAATGTCATAGGGGAACAGCTAAGCGTTTAAAAAGTATAAGTCCCTCAACAAGTCCTCTATAAGTTATGACTCCTCTTAACAATGCTTCAACTAGAACGGTTCTATACATACAGTATGGCCATAACGAAACTGTTAGGTATTTTGATCCGTGAAAACTGAACATGCCTTGTCTGTGGATGCCAAGGCAAAAGAAAAACTCAGGGACTGTTCATCTGCCCACACTGTGGAGAGTATAATGCCGACCTTAACGGAGCCATAAACATTCTAAAAAAGTTTGAGAGGTCTAAGGGCTATATGCCCATAGACGGGGCTGCCTGTGAACCAGCCCTTAACCAGCCAAAGCTGGAAGCCCCATCCGTAAGGGCGGGGTAGTTCACTTCAATGATCTAATAATTATCATTTTAACTGTATCCGATGTTTCATCGCACTTGTCTTCTAAGTTTTCGAGGCCTTCTAAAAACTTGACGGCCAGGTACACATCGAGCCATTTAATGTCTCCCCTTGTTTTTTTAAGTGTATCCAGGCCTTGAAGGAAAAGTTCATCCATTATTTCCTCTTTGTTTTTGACAAGTCTTGTTAAGTCAAGAGTTGAAACGTAATCTATGGACATGGACTGAGAAATTTCTTTAATCAGCTTTGCACTTTCATGTGCCTCCTTAACCATGTTCAAGCAAATTTCAATGTATCCTTCAGGTAACCCTTCAACCTCCATCAACTGCAATATTCTCGCCGAGCTTTTCGACCAGTCAGCGATCCTATCCATTGTCTCAGCTAATCTGACGAAGTCTTCTCTGTTGAGGGGTGGAAGGGTTCCACTGGCGATTTCCTCTATTATCTTCCTTCTAAGAGAGTCTGCTTCTCCTTCATACTCCTTTGTTTCATCTATGTATTTATCGACTAGTTCACGTTTCCCTCCCCTCAATTTGTTTTCTGTTGCTTCAGCCAAGGAAAAAGCTGCTTTCTCACATGCCTCTGCATGTTGAACAATTAAGTTCAGCACCCTTTTCTCAGATAAAACCGTGAACCTTTTAAGGAAATCAAAGTTAGGCATTCTCCGTTTCACCTGATAATCCCTTTTTAAGCCACCGATAAAAATAAAGAGTTGTCATTTATTTAATGTTTTTCACTGTAAATTTTCCCTCTTGGAGGGGCATCGAGTTGAAGGTTTGTATTTTAACCGTTGGAAATGAGATTCTAAGTGGAAGAACCCTTGACTACAACTCTCACTGGATAGCTAAGAGGTTAACAGGTCTAGGTTCAGATGTTTTAAGGGTGATGGTTGTCAAAGACGAAGTAAAGGAAATAGTGGAAGCAATTAAATATCTCTTAAACATTGGATGTGACTTGGTGGTAACCACTGGTGGTCTTGGTCCAACTCCGGGTGATGTCACCCTTGAAGCTGTTTCAAAGGTTGCAGGTGTAGATTTAAAGATTAATGGGGAAGCACTTGAAATGGTTGTGGAGAAATACAGATACCTCTATGTGAGGGGAATGGTTTCCTCTCCAGACGTCAAAAGTGAAAGGTTGAAAATGGCTAAATTACCCTTGGGAGCAAAACCCATATACAACCCCGTAGGAGTTGCACCAGGGGCCCTGTTAAAGGTAAATGGAAAATGGATCCTTTCCCTTCCAGGTGTACCTTCGGAGATGATGGCGACCCTTGAAACCTTCATCCATGAACATCAAATTGAAACTCCAACAGAAACTTTCTCCCTCACGAAAGAGTTAACAATCAATGTTGGAGATGAATCCTTCCTATCAAGAATAGCCAAAGAGGTAATGGATGAAGTGGGAAACATCAAAGTCAAACCCTACCCTGTAGGCTTCGGGAAAAAAGCCAAGATAAACCTAGCGATAACCTACACCGGAACAGACCCTGAAGAGGCAAACAAAGCAATTGTTAAGGCTGAGAAAAGGGTTTTTGAGAAAATAAGAGAGGCAGCGAAAAATGACGGTTAAAATGTACAAATGGGTTTTTCTTCCCGAGCAGGCTCCAACCCTTTCATCTCAACCCCGTTGTCAAGTATTTTTTAACTAGGTCAAGAGAAGTGATGATAGGTGTTATGGCTGCACTGCACAATGCAATTACAGTTTAAAGGATCCCTTCACAGCTCTACCAATCCATGAAGCTTAATCTATTTCGGTGTTGTTGCCTTGAAGTTTAGGTGGTTGGGGAATTCATGTATAGAGCTAATCGGGGTGAAACACTTACTCATAGACCCTAATTACATTGTTTCCCCATCTGGAAACCCAGACTATGTCTTGGTCACACATGAACACTCAGATCACTTTTCAGAGAAGGCTAAAGGACTTAAATCAGTTTTCCTAGCTCCTTCAGAAGCTGTAAAAACCTTTAACATAGAGGCAAAAATCGTTAAGCCAGGGGATAGAGTGGAGAACATAGAGGTTGTTGAAAGCTACTGTTACAAAAGTTTGGGGTCCGTAGGCTACTTAATCCATGACGATGTAAGGGTTCTTCACCTGGGAGACTCATTTAAAAGTCCAAGGGTGGAAACAGATATAGCCTTCCTCCCAACATTTAAAGATTATCAGTCTGAGATAGTGAAGGCAGCTAAAAACTGCAAGGCAAAAATTGTTTACCCAATACATTACTCACCTGAAAAGAAATTATGGGAAGCAGAGGCACTGGTCAATAAATTGAGGAGGGAAGGAATAGAATCAGAAATCATGGGGATAGGTGAATGGATTAAAATCTAATTTTCTCCAGTGTACATCTATCTAAAAAGGAAAATCAATGGGAACTAAAACTCTTTTAACCATGTTGAGGTGTTAGCCTTGATGAAAGAGGAAACTTTCTTTTTTAACGGGGAAATATATACTTTTAGCGAGAAGTACGGCGTTGCAGATTCCATGGTGGTTAAAAACGGTGTAATAGTCGCTGTAGGCAGGAAAAGTGAATTGTTGAGGGATTTCAGAGCTGAGAACTCAGTTGATTTGGAGGGAAAAACAGTTATACCTTCCTTTATAGACTCCCACACACATTTTGTTAAATATTCACTAACTCTAGGTTCACTGGACCTTAATTTTGTAGAATCCAGGGCTGAAGTGCTGAGAAGAGTAGGGGAAACAGCGGTTAAAGTGGGTAAAGGGAATTGGATCTTCGGATTCGGCTGGGATGAATCCATTTGGCAGGAGAAAACCTACTTAACCATGAAGGAACTTGACTCAGTTGCCCCCGACAACCCTGTTGTCTTGGTGAGAGTTGATGGTCACCTTTGCAGTGTGAATTCAATGGCTTTTGAAGCAGCTGAAATACCAATGGATCTACCGGGTGTGGAGAGGAATGGGAAAGGTGAACCTACAGGTGTTCTAAGAGAAGAATCCGTGAAATATATTTTAAAGGAGATGAAAATACCGGTTAAGGAAAAGAAAAAGTGGCTGGTTGAGGGGGTTAAGAAGGCTCACTCCATGGGTGTCACGATGATCCACGACAACGTTTACCCAGAAGACGTAAAAGCTTACCTTGAACTTAAAAGGGAAGGTAAACTTAAGATAAGGGTTTACTTCCTTCTTCAAAGAGAGTTCCTAGATCAGTTGGAGAAAACAGGGCTGTCAACTGGTTTCGGAGATGAATGGCTAAGGATAGGGGCCCTTAAAATATTCCTTGACGGTTCACTGGGAGCGAAAACAGCTGCTGTTTCAACCGGTTACATCGATAACCCTGGAAACAAAGGTGTCCTTTTGATGAGAGATAAGGAATACCTTGAAATCCTTGAACATGCCAAGGAATTGAAAATGCAGCTAGCAATCCATGCATTGGGGGATAAAGCCATTGAATTCGCGGTAAATGGAATCAAAAGAATCTACAGCCGCGGAGAAGTGAAGAAGCTTAGACATAGATTTGAACACCTAGAGTTAATCAATGACCATCAAATAGATGAAATGAGGGAGATGGGCATCGTTGCATCAACACAACCAAACTTCATAGGGAGGTGGGGGCACCCAGGTGAACTGTATGAACACAGACTTGGAGCTAGGTGGCTTCCAAGGCTTAACCCATACAGGAAAATCTACCAGAAAAAAGTGGAAATGGCTTTTGGCTCCGATTGCATGCCATTTAACCCCTTTTTTGGACTAGAATCAACAATTAACGCTCCATACCCAGATCAAAGGCTTTCTCCATGGGAAGCAATTAAATGTTACACATATGGAGGGGCCTTCGCATCCTTCAATGAAAAATTAATGGGTACACTTGAACCGAATAAAACAGCTGACTTCGTTGTTCTCTCATTTAACCCTTTCCTCTTCCCAACCAAAATTAAACAGCTAAAAGTTGTTAAAACATTTATCAGCGGTGAACAAGTTATATGAGTTTAGAAAAGGGTTTCTAGGGTTCCAGTATGGTTAGATAATTTCGGGGATTTAATTATGAACATCTCAATTTAGGGCTAAAAGTAAAGAAGGG
>JAOZFL010000193.1 GCA_027491455.1 Thermoproteota archaeon
GGGACCTCTAAAGGCCTTATTTTTCTACTTGGGAACTCACCGAATCCTTTCCTGGTTTGAGGTTTCTCCATTAATTCATATAAAGATCTCAGTGTCAACATCCCAACCAATTTCTCATTTTCAACAACTGGGAGATGAGAAATATTGTTTTCCCTTAGCAATTCAAGAGCCTTAGAAATTTTTTCATTAATCCCTATCTTTATAACGTTCTCTGTTACGATGTCCCTAACCTTTAAATTTCCATGTCTAACCGAAACAATTTTTTTAAGGATATCATCTGCTTTAACAACCCCTATAACTTTGTTTCCACGTGAACCACTTATGACAGGTAAAAACTTAACGTCATTTTCAATCATCAGCTTAGCTACTTCCTCTAGAGGTGTTGAAGGCAAAACCCTTGGGCTGCCCCTATAAATTTTAGAAACCTTTGCTTTGTGATGTTTAACAACTCCCATGATCTCCTTAGGTGTTAAAATCCCCTTAAATTCCCTTTCATCATAGACTAGCAGGGCAGGAAAACCGGTCTTCTCAAATAAACTTTGAGCCTCAGCAACCGTGGAGTTAACATCAATCCTTGCAAAGTTGCTAACCAATAAATCAGCTGCAACACTCATCTCGCTCACTCTAAATTGAATAAAAGAAACTTAACAATTTTATAATATATGCTTCCATCAAATGGAGGACTCTATTTCTCCTTACTTAACTCTAAGGGAGAAGCAAGGTAGTCAGCCACCAGGAAACCAATTACACCACCTAATCCTCCTATTGCACCAGCTAGGAGGAGCAGAGAAACACTTATAGACATAAAGGAAGCTAAGAGGAGTTTTGTAAGGGAGGAGTCACTGAAAACTTTGAAGGGAGAGCCGTACATGTGGAAAAAAGTTGATAGAAGAATAAAGGCGAATGAAAATGCTGCTCCAATGACCATAATGGATAACAGAGCACCTATGGTGCCTATCACAAATGATCTCAGAAAAGCCTCTCCTAAACCTCTAACACCATTTTCTCTTCTACCGAAGAAACCAATGATTACCCCGGAGACAAGGACCCCTAGGAAAGGTAAACCTGCAAGTGAGAGAGCTGCAACGATCAGAACAGAGAATACTTCATACTTCTTCACTTCATTGCACCCCTCGTAACAAAATGTGTAATTGATAAAATATCATGGAATAGTTCCATTAATAAAATAGATAGAAGGGGTTATCTATTTTTTTAAAGGGTCCTGTCATTAAGACCATTCCGTATAATACAAAGGATACAGGGGTAACTGGAATCTTAAGCCAAGTTTCTTAGTGTAGACCTTGGGTTTCTCAGCTTGGAGATTCTCTTGGATTCATTGAGACTTCCCTTTTTTCCCTGTTAGTGATGCTTCTCCTCAATCCTTAACGAGGCTGTTTCTCCGCTTCCCAATGGACCTTGTTAAGAGTCGTTGTGGTCAAACGTTAATGTTTCCCCTGCTTCAGCCAACTACAAGGAAAAGTTAATAAACAACCAATCAATTCCCGCTTTCATCCCTCAATTCGCTTTTTATAAAATAGATAGTATCTATAGGGGTTCTCTTAGCCTTCAATTTAAATCTGAACCCCTTCATCTTTAACAAACGTAGAACTTCATCTAAACCTGTAAGGGTTGAAACTGCGAATTGAAGGGTTCCTCCATGGAGAAGCCTATTTGAGGCCTCTGTTATCATTTTCCTGATAAAATTAAGGCTGGACCCCCCTCTCCAAGCTGAATCCATGTAGCATGTTGGGTTAAGAGGTAAATAAGGAGGGTTAGATATTATATTTGTGAAAAACGTTTTTGGAAAAGGGGAGAACATATCACCCTGCCTCACATCAACATCAACAGAGTTCAGTTTACAGTTAATTCTTGTACATCTCACAGCGCAGGGGTTAATGTCAACGGCGTAAACCTTCCTCGCTTTTTCTGCCGCGAAAACTGAGATGACACCTGTTCCACATCCAAGGTCAAGCACAACGTCGTTTCGAGTTATAGACATGTTCTTCAAAATAAAATTTGTTGAAAAAACACCTAGGGGACAGAATGTACCAGGGCAAACAACTATTTTCTTCCCTAACACGTCGACCACTCTGTCCTCCCAGAAAGACATATGCATTCTAAAGTATAAGTCAACCAGGTTAATCCTCAGTTTACGAAGCAATTTTAGCACCTATTAAAATGATTTCATGCGGAACAAATTTAAGAGGCTCTTATCCGCTTTTAACTTCTGGAAAACTCTGAATATGAATCTTTGCGGCACAGTGAAAATGTGCTGGTGTGAGTGAAGTAGAAACTGGAAAGCTTTATATTTCCCTATGAAACTTCCCCTGGGATTTCCCATATAACAATGAACCCTTTACCCTTAGTTGAAATGAATTGCTAAACCCTTATTTCTCACTTATATATTTCTTCTATTTCTGAAATGGATAATTTCTTACACTCTTTAACTATTCTCAGAAAGTAAAGCATTAGTAACCTAATTTTCCTGTATTCCTGGATTAAATTGCCTATGTTAACTTTGATTTTCCTATCTTTAAATTCATCGAGATCCCTTGAAAGAAGCTCTATTGTAGGAGTTAACTCTATCTCAACAAAGTTTTTAAGGAATCTTTGAAAAGCGTCAACAAGTGAAGCTGTAACCCTGTAAAGTTTCTTCCTCCCCCTTTTCCCAATTGTAACAACGAAACCTAAATTATGAAGTAATGTTAGACTTGTACTGATTAAACTTACACTGTAACCTGTTTTCTCTTTTATTTCATCCTGTGTTAAGGGTTTATTTTCAAATAAAAGGATCCCCCATATTCTCCCTACTGGTTCTCCTAGGCCCCATTGACTTGTCAACCTTCCAAGCCTGTGAATAAATTCTGATTCTCTTCTCACCAATGCTGAGACCCCTGCCATCACATTCACCATTTTCAGTAATAATTGAAAATTCCGAAAAATATTTAAATGATCCCCGTCCTCACTCCTTGAGAAACCTATGTTAAACCCTTTTAAAGCTCTGTTGAATAGGTTACTTTGACCCTTCCACAGCTGAAACCCATGGGGTTCTTACCTCTAAGTTTTTCATTGGTCTGGTGGAGTGGATTATTTTCCTTTTCCATCCCGGTTTACTTCGTAAATGATCTTTAAATCTCCAGCTAATTACTTATGTGTAGCTTTTGTAAGTAATTCCTTCCAGAGCCGTGGTAGAACCTCTGCGGCTTTTTCTCATAACACCAGAGGTTCCTATAACAAGGAAGAGTTCCACTCGTTTGCTGGCTGCAAAAGCTGGGTTCAGCACCTTAGGGTCTATTGACTCATCGAACTGTACAACATAGGGCTATAGGGTGTTACCACATAAACAATAAGGGCAGGTTTTTAAAGGGGTGTTTCAGGTAAATCAACTATCTCTTCACACTTACTGCCCGATATATGGGGCAAAACTAAGCTTGTATGAGCATGGAAAACTGAAATGTAAGAGATGTGGATTAGAAGCAGATAGAGATGTCGTTGGTGCATAGAATATTAAGCTTAGAGGATTAAAACTGTTAAAGATGGATGTGGGGGCCCCTGTTTCCCCGGAAACCCGTTGATGAATCCTGATATGGGAAGATCCTCCACTAGAAATATATAGAAAGTTATAAAAGCAACGGAGAGTCAGAGCGGTTATTCAGTGGTTTAGCTGGATGTAAACGCGTTGTCAAGCCTCAAGATTTTATATTTTAACCCCTTCTCAGCTGCCCATTTAACAGCATCCCTTATAACTGATTCAACATCGCTTGTTTCAAAGCCGCTTGCACCGTTGTGTCCACCTCCACCATGTTTCTCGGCGAACACCCTGACAGAAACCCTTTTGAAACTTGGTTTCCTTTTTATTGAGCATGAAACATGTTCCCCGTTTTCAGGGCCGCAAATCATTACAATTTTCACTCCTCTTCTGTACAATTGGAAGGGGATTGAAGGAATAGATATTTCTTTTCTGATCCGTTTATCTTTGAAGGTTATTATCATGAACTCCTCGGTTTCAATTTTTTCACACAGAGAACAGGTTCTCCCCCGAACCAGTCTCACCTTTCTGATGGCTTCAACGATTAAATCGTCCTTTAAAGCCTTTAAACCATTAACGCTGAGCTTCTTGGCGAGTCTAAGCCTTTCATTTACTTTTAAACCCTTCACTGCGTCATTTAAGTCCCATGCCTCATCATATCCCTCTTCTTCAATGGTTAAAGGGGGATCTGTTGAATAATTTGCGCTGTCAGCTCTTTCAGCAAGTTCCACCAGTTTACGGGCTCTTCTAACCTTCTCTTCCTCTTCGATGGGTAAGACTTGAAGGAGAAGCTTAGCTGCACAGGTTGCATTAGGGTTGAAAACAGATTTTTCAGCTTTAAAAAACTTGTTTGAGGCGTGATGATCCACATAAACCCTCATTTTTCTAAATGGAGGCAAATCAACAACTAAATCCCATGTGAAAAGGTTTAAAAACCAGTCCTTGGCTTCTCGGACATCAAGCAAGAAAACCATTGGTGATTTATAAGCTAAATAGATTAAACTTGCACAGACAATTCCATCCACATCCTTCCAGTGTGAAGCACAAAACTTCCTGTTAAATGCTTTCGCAAAAAAATACCTGCAAAGTAAACCCAGTTTCCCCTTCAAAAAATAACCCCTCTTCTAAAAGCACAGAGAAGCTATGTTTATACTGAAACATCAATTGAAAGTAAATAAAGAAAGATGGACACCATTTATTTATATTTATTAAACCTGAATTCTCTGAGGTTAAGGGAGGTGTTACTTATGGTATTTGAAAAGGAGGAATTAGAGTTTCTGAAAAGGCTTACTGAGTCCTTCGGTCCCCCTGGCTTCGAAAAGGAACCGATAAAGATAATAAAGGAACATGTATCCAGGTTCTCCGATGAAATAACCACTGATAAACTTGGCACACTTATATATAGGAAAAAGGGGCTTAATGAGCAGCCAAGGGTGCTTGTAGCGGGACATGTAGACGAAGTAGGGTTCATAGTTACTAATGTGACAAAGGAAGGGTTCATATCGTTCACAGGTCTAGGAGGCTGGTTCGACCAAGTTTTACTGGCTCAAAGAGTCCAAATAAAAACCAAGAAGGGGAAAATAATCGGTGTAATAGGTGTAAAACCCCCACATCTCCTAAAACCAGAGGAAAGAGATAAAGTAATCAAAATTGATAAAATGTTCATTGACATAGGCGCCACTAGTAAGGAGGAGGTTGAGGAAATGGGTGTCAGAATAGGGGACCCTATAATCCCATACTCAGAGTTCACCGTGACAATGAATGGAAAGGTTGCAATGGGAAAAGCCTTCGATGACAGATTAGGAGCCTTCATAGCTGCACAAGTGGTTAAAAGGATAAATAACCACCCAAACACATTATATGGAGCGGCAACGGTGCAGGAAGAGGTTGGCCTCAGAGGGGCAAGGACAGCTGCATACAAAATCAACCCGGATGCAGCGATCATCCCAGAAGTAGATATTTCTGGGGACGCCCCAGGTATCAAGCCGGAGGAAGCACCAGCCAAAATGGGGAAGGGGCCCTCCATAATAACATATGATGCAAGCATGATACCAAACCAGGAACTAAAGGAGTTCATAATCCAAGTGGCAGAGGAAGAGAGAATACCTTACCAACTATCACAGGTGAAGAAAGGGGGAACAGATGCAGGGATAATTCACATAACAGGTGTCGGCTGCCCATGCATCGTGGTAGGGGTTCCAACTAGGTACATACATTCACATGTAGGTGTTTTCAGCTTGGAAGACCTTGAAAACACCGTTAAACTCATAGTTTCAGCTGTTAAAAGACTTGACAGAGAAACCGTGGAAAACTTCACAAAGATTTAGTTTCCCACTATAAAATGAAAGATTGAGTTCCAGAGCCTCTTCAGTTAAAAGCATCTAAGACCCGGTCTCTACCCACATAAAAAGTTTAAAGTGAGAGGATGAAAACACCCAAAAAAGACTGTCAAGGGGTTATATAAGGCAGAAACTTAAATGTCTCAACTCCTTATCAGTTTCTGCGTTTCTTCAGATAATAATTTTTGGGGGTGTCTAAGCTTTGATTTCCATCCTTAACGGTTCTAGATGGAAAAATGAATTGATAAAGGTGTGCATTGACCTAGTTAAGATTAGAAGTTTATCTGGTCAAGAAAGGGAGTTAGCCTATTACATAAAGGAGAAGATAGATGAATTTGGCTTAAAAGCGGATATTGATGATGCAGGCAATGTATACACAATGGTTAGGGGGGAAGGAGAAAAGAAAATTATCTTTGACGGTCACATGGACACCGTACCAGAGGGGAGAATAGAGAAATGGAGGGTTCCCCCCTACTCAGGGAAATTAATCAATGGAGAGATATATGGAAGGGGAACCGTTGACATGAAGGGAGGTATTTCATCGATGCTTACAACTCTGAAATACTTGTCTGAAAAGAACTTGAAGCCGAAAAGTACAATAATATTTCTCTTTGTTGTGCTTGAGGAAATTCATGAGGGGTTTGGGTTAAGGAAGTTCCTTGAGGGTAAGGGGGTGAACCCGGACCTGGTCATTCTAGGTGAACCAACGGATTTATCAGTTGCCACTGGGCAACGGGGCAGGGTTGAAGTTGAAGTTGTTTTTAAGGGGAAAATAGCCCATGCAAGTATGCCTGAACACGGGGAAAATGCATGTTTAGAAGCTGTGAATTTCATTAAATCCTGTAACGAAATATATAGTTTCTCCTGGCATCCCTTGATGGGATCTGAAACATTGGCTGTTACAGGTGTCAGGAGTAAGACCTATGGAGAACCAGTTGTTCCAGATGCTTGTAAGGTTTCACTGGATGTAAGGTTTCCTCTAGGTGTTTCAAAGGCTAAGCTGATTCAAAAGCTGAGGAAAACTTCTGATTCAATTGGAGTAAAACCGTTCATAGGCGTTAGAAAACTGAAGATAAGGTCATACACAGGAATAGAGGAAGAAGTTGAGCAGTTCTTTCCCTCCTGGATCCAGGAACCTGGAAATCTCTTAAATAAAGTTCTCAAGGCCATCAGGAAAGGAGAAGAGAGGGTGGAAACAAAGATTTGGAGGTTTAGTACAGATGGTGCTTATAGTAAGGGGATAAAAAAAATACCTACAGTGGGTTTCGGTCCAGGGAAAGAGGAGCTTTCCCATCAGCCAAACGAACATGTCTCAGTTAACCAGTTGTTCAGGGCCTTTAAAGTTTATTTATCGCTGGCAACGCAGATCTAATGAGACACATAAAAAAGTGGAAAATGAATGAAACGCACTGAATTCCAAGTAGATTTATGGTAACAAGGGAGAAATAAATGGATAGATTAACCTGTTTCTCAAGCCGAAATGAGAAAGTAACTGCATCTATTTATCTTTTATTACAAGAGGCTATTGAGGGCTTTCATGGGCAACGTTAAAACGGTTACATCCCACAATCAATTTTAAGTAATTTTTAATGGATTCACTCAGTGAGAAAAGGAAATTAAAGCAAAATTTTAAAACCTGGAAGATTAAACTGTAAAAGAAATGGCTTTTTCAGTGTTTTTACGTATTTTGTAGAGAGGTTATTCATGGGTGAACTGAAATGTTAAAAAGGGAGTTCATTGTGAGGAACATAAGTCTTGAAGGGGGAAACGTTAAAATAGCCCTTGACATGGTTAAAGAAGAAAAAGGGAGATCAGTGGAGGAAGCCCTTAAAAAACTGAGGCCAATGGAGATAAGAGAGAAAGATGAAATGGAAGATTATATCCAGAAGATCACAGAAACAACTATGAAGGCAATGCGTGAAATGGGTCTCCCATTTCCCACCCAACCAGTCAGGTTCCCGACGATGATGATCACCATTTCAAAAGCTGATTATGAAGCCATGGGTAAACCAACAGTTGGCGACAAAGTAGAGATTACCATTAAAAGAGTTGAATAGGACAGGTTAATAGCAAAATTCAACTGGAACCCTGCGTTGTCTACTTAGAATCAGGATTTTCCTTTTCAAGGAATGGAAGTACCTGTTTCCCTTGAACAATGAGTCTATGTAAAGGTTTAATTTGTCCGGGTAGTTGTTCTCTAAGGCCTTTTTTATCGACTTCCAATTCCCCGATTTAATGTTTAATTTATCAACTATAACCCTGCTTACCCCTATGTCAGAGGCTAAATCGAGTAGTTCATCAAAGTAGTGCTCGGAGAAACCTGGTAGCATGGGACCAAAGAAAATAAAGGTTTTAATTCCCTTGTTAGATGCTTGCCTCAATGTTTTTATCCTTTTTTCCACCGGTGAGGCTCTAGGCTCGAAAACCTTGGCTGTTTCCCCGTCTAAAACTGTTAATGTAAATCCAATCTCCAGGTCAGGGGCTCCTGAAAAGATATCCAGGTCCCTAGATAAAAGTGAAGACTTGGTTAGAATCGTTAGTGGATACTTCCAGTTCATCAGTTCAAGGATCAGTTGCCTAGTTAAACGATACTTTTCTTCTACGGGTTGATAGGGATCTGTCACGCTGCTGAGGAGGACAATTCCCCTCCTAGATCCCTTAAGATTTTTTTTCAGGGTTTCTAAGGCGTTTGTTTTCACATTGACAAAGCTTCCCCAGTCACCGGGTTCATAGCCTGCACGCCGACACATAAATCGGCTGTAACAGTAAACACATCCATGCAAACACCCAATGTAGGGGTTAACTGAGTAATCAACCCCGTAAATCTTGCTTCTACTAAGGATGCTTTTACATTTCACTTCCCCTACCTTCACGGAATCCATCATTCCTGTTCCCATTTCAAAGAAATCAACATGTCCAATGACTGAGTTCCACTATATCTTTTAATGATTCTAAACCTTTTTATCTTATGTACTAAATTTTTCACTGTCTTTGTTCCAAAACACATTAATGTCATCTGTTGTTGCTGTTTTGAGGGGGAAATTTAAGTGAACCGGGAAATAGGGAAGTTGTCCAGGGAAGTGAGGAAATATCTGCCTTGGCTTAGCCATGTCTTAGAAGGTGGAAAAGAGGCAGCTGAGCTTCTCCCCTCAAAAAGTAAGAAGTTATTGAAGGGTTATTGCCCGGTATGTAAAGGATCCAAGCTTCTATGCGGCAAATCCTCTTGTCCCGTGATCCTTAAAGCAGAAATTTACTTTAAGAAGAGAAAAATGTTTAACGCCCTTTCCATTGAGGGTTCCTCGCCACCAGATGTCTTCGTGGGGAGGATGGGTTACCCATATGTGAATGCCGGGCCACTTATACCTCCCTTGAAGGGTGAAACAAGTCTTTATGCATGTCCAGAGCTATGGATGGATAAATCAATTGAGGAAATAGCGGATTTACGTTTATCACTGGTCAGAGGAACATTTAAGGTAAACGTTAAATCGGTGTCCCAGTTAAAGGATAGATTTCTGGAGGAAACAAGGGAGTTGGCTCTTTCAAGCAGATCAGTTGAATCTGAAGTTGAATTTAAAAGAAAACCAGTGGCAAACCTTGTTTTCGATGCGGATTCCCAGCCAACTGGGCCCTCAGCCCCTGTTAAGGAGATGAAGATTGGAGATGTGAAAATAGACAGGAGAATAGAGAAAGCCTATTATGATGATGAGTTAAAGGCTAGAGAAGCTGTAATTGGTCTTTACAGGGGAAAAGTGTTTATTTCTAGTATTCAGAGGGCTTTAAGTGTGGGTGGAATTGGTTTAAAGAGGAATAGAAGGTTGGTGCCAACCAGGTGGAGTATAACAGCTGTGGATGTAATGATCTCAAATCAGTTGAGGGAGGAGTTAATTGAGCAGCCCTTTATAAATGAGTACAGGGTTTACTTTAAAAGTTACTTGAACAACAACTACGTCATCCTTGTAGCTCCTGGATCTTGGATGTACGAGTTAATTGAAGCGTGGTATCCAGGTTCAACTTGGAACCCTACAGGGGTTATTAGTATAGGCTCTGACTGGGAAGGTTACAGGGGGAGGAGAAACTATGCCTCGATAGGTGGATGCTACTACGCCTCTAGACTAGCTGTCACTGAGCATCTTTGGAGGGAGAGGAGGCAAGCTAAAGTCTTGGTTCTTAGAGAGGCTTTACCTGGTTACATATTCCCCGTTGGGGTTTGGAGTGTAAGAGAAACTGTCAGGGCAGCTTTAAGAACAGAGCCGTTTAAAACTG
>JAOZFL010000073.1 GCA_027491455.1 Thermoproteota archaeon
GAGCTCATAATCACAGCTGGATCCTTTAAACCAGTTGCAGTTGCCAAGACAAGGACTTTATCTGATTTATCTACTAACCCTTGGCTTAAGGCTTTAACTAGGCCGGCTAGTGAGGCGACACCTGATGGACTTGCAAACACTCCCTCCTTCCCAGCTAAAACTTTGCTTGCCTCTATTATTTCCTCATCGCTTACCTCGACTCCAAAACCATCTGTTTCCTTCATTGCCTTGAGCGCAGCATCTCCATCCCATGGATAGGGATCCTCAAGACCTGTGGCAATTGTCTTAGGATTTTTCCAGGGGGTTATACGGTGTGGATCCATGTTTTCCCTATATGCCCTTATAACAGGTGCACATCCAACGGGTTGAACACCAACTATTCCCGGGACCCTTTCCACCCATCCCATTTCAAGTAACTCCTTAAATCCCTTCCAAACCCCTCTTATTAACCCACCTGCACCTATTTGGATGAAAACCCAGTCAGGTGGTTCCCAATTCAACTGTTCAGCTACCTCGAAAGATATTGTCTTGGGGCCCTCTGCTTGGTAGGGGTTGAACGGACCGAAGCTTGGACAGGGGTACCAATTAAGCTTTTCAACTACTTCCATCATCAAGATAACTGTTGGGTCTTCATCTTCCTTAACCCTCTTAACCCTGAAAACATTTGCACCGTAGAACAGGAGCTGAGCTATTTTCCCCTGAGAAGCTTCTTCTGGAACAAATGCATAGCATTTCAGCCCTGCCTTCGCAGAGAAAGCTGCAAGGGAAACAGCTGCGTTGCCACTTGAAGCTGCAACCACAACTTTTTCCCTTAATTCAACTGCCTTGTTCACCCCCACAGTTATGGGTCTGTCTTTAAAGGAACCTGTAGGGTTCCTTGTTTCATCTTTAATGAATAGTTCCCTCAGACCTAGGTGACCTGCTAGTTTATCACATTTTAACAGGGGGGTTCCCCCCTCCTCAAGGTTCACATGGACCTTTTCCACCGGTAGAAGCTCTTTGTACCTCCACATGTTCCTCTTCCTCATTACAAGTTTATTTTTAGTTAGTTTCTCCTTCACCCTTTCAAGGTCGAAGTAAATGTCTATTCTCCCAAGGCAACCCTGTGTCTTACACATCAAAACCTTTCCCTTCACCTCATATTCTGCTCCACATCTAGAGCAAATCATTTTAGACACAAAACTATTCATAAGGCTCATCTCCATCAAAACCTTTCCCCTTATATAAGGGGACGGTGACAGCTCCATCCCTGATTATAAGGAAGGTTGAATCCCCTCCCTTAATCTCTAAAGCTTTATCAACTGCTTCTTGAAGTCTCCTGAACGGCTTAATATGTATTTTGCTGAGCAACTCTCTTGGTAGACCTGTTACAGCCCATATTTCAGATTTCAATCCAAGTTCCGCCAACTTAGCGGCTTTATGGTATCCTAACCTATAATTTTCCTTTATGGATCTAAGGGCTTCTTCAAATGATGAGCAACCACTCAGCAACTTATAGAAAGCATCAGGTCCTATGCCTTCATGGCACCCTGAAACCAGAATAACTATTCCACCCTCTTTAACGGCTAGTTTAGCGTTTTCAAGGGCTTTTTGAGACTGATAAAGATTTATATCGAAGGGACTGGAGGCAACTGTAATAACTACATCTGCTTTCTCCTTTATTTCAGCGCAATAAATCCTTTTAGCTGTTCTAACCATTTCATAAAAGGTTTCCTTTATATCACCTGATGAAACATCGTAAATTTTCCTTTCTCTGTCAAGCACCATGTTAAAGGAGTAAACATCAACTTCTTTACCTATGACTTCTAAACAGTTCTCTAAATCCTCATGTACAGGGTTCCCCTTCAACCTAAGGGTTTCAGCCCCCCTTTCCAAGGCGAATTTGTGGTTCATCTCAATGGTTTCATAGCCCGCTACACCTGGGACAAGGCTTTTCCTTCCACCTGTGAACCCGGCGAAGTAATGAGGCTCAACCGAGTTAACCGTGATCAAAGCATCACACCTAAGCACCTCCCTATTAATGAAAACATCTGTCCCCCTATTTGTCCTACCCAGAAACTCCATGTTACCCTGGTCCCTTGCATCATGGCAAATAGTTTTACTCCTCAATTCATCGTAGAGACCCCCAAGGAAAAACCTGTACTCCGCCTCAAATGGCTTCCTATGACTCCCAGTGGCAACGATTACCTTTAACTTCTTCCCCCTTAAACACCTGTACAGCACATCTAAAACCTTGTAACTTGGCGTAGGACGAGTTGCATCATTGATAACTACCCCTACACTTTCATGGCTCACTAAAAATTCCTTTAGGCTAGGTGAGCCAATGGGCTCCAAGAAAGTTTTCTTAAGGGCTTCAGTTTCACTTGATCCATGGACAACTCTGGGTTCAATTAAACTCAAAACATTTCTACTTGGAATCCTGCACACCCTGAACTTCTCATTGAACTTAAACTTAAGCATCAATTAAACCCACCCTAAAATTAAAGAGTTAACCACAATTTATTTCTTCAATTTATCTCGAGAAAAAGTAAACTTAAATGAAGTGTTAATTTACCAATAAAAATCTCAACCAACAATTTGACAAGAGAACATAAATCAAGAACTAAGATAACATATAAACCGGTAAATAGAGACTCTACCTAGGAGAAAATTTTTAAATATATAGAATCATTAACATTTTATCAATAAAATAAAAAAAAATGTAAAAGTGTTACATTAGAAAACTTTTTTCCCTAAAAAAAGAGAGAAACCCCCGTGAATTCATGGGGGGTCTGGATGAGGATAAGGCCCACTTACAAACATTTTAAATCCCCTTAGAAGGGGGAGGGAGGAAAAATATTTGAGATTTACTCAAAAACAGAAAAAGCATTTATCTAGCGTATTATATTAAATTTTAACAGAAGATGTGT
>JAOZFL010000045.1 GCA_027491455.1 Thermoproteota archaeon
TGGGTTATGGTTTACCTTTTTTATTTACTTAATGAAATTTTATCAATGGAATCCTCGTCAAGGGTAACTGTGAGCTATTTGTGGCTGTAAGCCCGTGGGTTTTGGTTTATTAACTGTTTCCCTGTCATCGGGGTTAATGTCTTTATTGGGGTTTTCGGGGTGACTTCTGAGCCCTGCATCTAATTGCTTAGAATTGCAGTAATGTCTTTATCTAGGACTAAGCTGTATTTCCTTGTATTTCATTGGTTTGTCTTCATAGGTTGCTATGTGACCAGAGGGGAGGGGATAGGTCTCAAATGATTTCCTCGGGTTAACATCCTCTTTATCGATGCTGTTTAGTAAATCAAGCAAGTATGTAGATCTATCTAAGCCATAGCGGTTTTATTAGGCGATTAAATTGGGGATGTATCTAGAAGGGAAATCGGTTAAGGGGATTGATAAGCTTCTTCTGTGACACCACTGATTTTGTTTGGAGCTGTGCTTCGAAGGTTTCTGGGTTGCACTTATTCTTAACTTAAGGGGATTATTCGAATTTTGTCCTCGGTAACCACTGTGAAATACCCTTCAATTTCTATGCATGTATTGAACAAAGCTTCTAACTTATTTATCACGTCACCCGGGGATTTAGGAATAAACCTTAGAAGTATCACGCCTTTAGATTTTCTTTTAGCCCTGAATACCAGCTCACCGAAATCTTTGTCAAAGGTTACAAGTATTCTTCCTTGTCTATGAGCTAAATCTAGCACTTCTTCATCCTTTAACCCTTTAGCGAAATTCAGAGTTGAAATTATATCGAGTCCTCTTTCCTTTAAAGCCTTCACAGCTTTCAAAGGGATGTTCTCGTCAGCCAGGAACTTCATCGCTTGGTTAAAACATATACTTTCTCAGCTTTTAAAGTTTCAGCAGCATATTTCAGAGCTGCAGTTATGTCTTCTCTCTTCAACTGGGGATAATTCTCCAATATAGCTTCATATGTCCATTCATTCGCTAAAAGATCCAGTATAAACTCAACTGTTACCCTGGTTCCCTTTATCACAGGTTTTCCAACCACTACTCCAGGGTCGATAACCACTCTATCCCTCCAATCCATAGCTGCCAACCCTTATCAACTGCAACCAAGTGAGCCACCTATGACTAAAGCCATAGGTTTCCAGTGTTCAGGGTAGGCTTTACACCTAGCTCCTCATTTACTGGTTTGCGGGGGTCACAGCTCCGCCACTCCATAGAGCCCGTTACCCTATGCTATATGCCTGGCTTTACCTCTGCTAACACAGGCTTTAGGCTTCATTGAAATATTCTCTAAACATTGAGGTTTAGATATTTATATTTAAATTTAAATGTTTTAGCCGTTCATCCCATCTGTAAATGGTGTGGGTTTTAAGCTTCATGTATTAACCGCTGTCTCTCGTTTAATTGGGTGTATGAGGGTGGTTGAACTGTTGTACATGTCCTAAGCCATGTCATAATGAATTCAGGGCGGCTAAATTGCTTTAAACCGTCATAAACCACTGCTTTCGATGAATGTATGGTCAAAGCTGTGGGAGGGGAATTATGTGGGTCACCTATACATTGGTGCCATGCTTAAAGGAGCTGAAGGCACCTTAGAGTTAAAGAGTGTTCTTGTGGATACTGGTGTAAGTTATACGGTTATGGATCTAGAGGCATTTGAGAAGATTGGCGCTTTTAAGATGCTTTATATGATCAACGTTGAGCTTGGTGACGGGAGGTGAGAAACAGTAATGGATAACTTTATATATCCTAACGTTTCTTTACATTTCCTAGATATGCTTTTATGAGGATTGGAGAGGCAGCAAAATACACGGGGCTTCACCCAAACACGTTGCGGAAGTATGTAGATAAGGGTATTATAAAGGGCATCAGAATTGGTGGTCAACGTTTCATAGACAAGTCTGAGTTGGATAGGTTTCTGGGAGTTTTACCAAAAGAGGAGCGTGGAGTTGCTGTCTATGTTCGTGTTTCAATTCATAAGCAAAAAGAGCTAGGAAATCTTGAAAGACAAAAAGAGCGTATCCTAAATTACTGTAATGAAAATGGCCTAGAAGTAGTGGCTATAGTAGAGGATGTTGCCTCTGGTATAAATGAGAAAAGAAAGGGATTAAAGCAACTGATGCGTTTGGCTAGAGAAGGAAAAGTAGGAGCGATCATCGTAGAATATAAGGATAGATTGACACGATTTGGTTTTGAATACTTAAAGGAATTCTTTGATAACTATGGAGTAAAAATCATAGTTTTAAACTCAGATGAGAAATCCCCTCAAGAAGAACTTGTAGAAGACCTAATAGCCATTGTAACTTCTTTTGCCGCTAGACTTTACGGCAGACGGTGTGCAAAAAAGATAATTAAGGCTATAAAGGAGTGTAAGAAGAATGGTTGAGTTGTCCATTCCAGCTTACATCTGTGAGATAAGCGATGAGGAAAGGAACAGGTTAGAGTTCCTTTTCATCAAGTTTAATCATGCCAGACGAAGGGCCTATGCTTTGCTTCAGAGGGGGTTAACTAGGGAAGAGATTAAAAGAAAACTTCAAGAGGAGGAGGGCATCAACTCACGTTATGCCGACGATACCATTCTCTTGGTTAAGGCCCTCCCTCCACACGTAACCTTCGGTGGGAAGCGGAATCAACAACTACTGATGAAGGGTAAAATTGGAAGGGGGAAGTGGGGTGAACTCAGAAACTCCATAGTTTACTCTAGGGGTGATGCTAGTAAGAAGGGAAACCTAAACATGCGTCTCGTCAAGACAAATGGTGAATGGCACCTACGGGTAAACATCCCGACCAGAATGCCTGAAGTCAGACGCCAGTGGATTTACCCAAAGCTATTCATTCCCAAGAAATACTTGGAGCGTTATGAACACTTACTTGATGGGAAACATCCATATTCAGTTCTCATCCATAAGAAGGACGGCAGATATTTTGTTTACATTCAAGTAGACGTTCCTACCGAGGTTGAACGAGGAAAACGGGTTTTAGCAGTAGATATTAATGCCAGCCACTTAGATTTTGCAATTCTTGATAAGCAGAGTCAAAAGTTGATTGCTGTTGGAAAGGTTCACATGTATGAGACGCTAAACAAACGTTCTAAGGAGAGAGAAAGGTTAATTCATAAGGCTGTAAGCAAGCTAGCTAATATTGCTAGGCATTTTAATGCCGATGTTATATTTGGGAAGCTAAGAACAGCAAAATTCAAATCTTTCTTCAAAAACGCAAATAGGAAAGTCCATCAGATGCCACAGTATAAGATGAGAGCCGTAATGAGATACAAACTTCCCCTAAAAGGCATACATGCGGTTGAGCGATCAGAAGCTGGAACGTCAAAAATAGGTAAACCACTAAGTAAACTACTTGGCATCGACATCCATAAGGCATCAGCAATAGCATTTGCAATAAAAGTATTAGATTGTGAATTATTCACGCTAACTCTTCACGAAGCCCGCAGATATGAGGCCGATGGCTTGAGGCTGAATGCGGGTGTAATGAAGAGAGGCGGGCTAACCGCCCCACACCAGCACAAACTGGTGTGCAATGAAGCCCCTGGCAGAGGCCACCCCTCAACACCTGGTAGAGGGGGCCTGTCCATTCTACTGGATAGGCTAAAACCGAACCTAGCAGGCCACATAATACATGTTAAGGTCTGTTAGGTTCGTGTAACCAGGGTATAAAGGCTGAAATATATGCGGTAGGTGTATCGGTAGGGGGCAGGGAGGGGTCCTCTGTGCAAGCTTTAAAGGTGTGAAACCAGTTATAGGTGTCTTAACCTTGGAAGGACTAGGGCTGAAAATAGACTCTGTAAGTGGGAGACTGGAGGCAACTAGACCTAGAGGCACAGTCTATTATTACACTTTCACCACGCCTTTCAATGGTTTCTGTTCAAGAATCGGCCTTAGAAAGCTGAGAATTGTTTTTGAAGCATCAAGTATCTCGATTTTCACAACACTTTTTTCTTCTGAATAATGAATAATTATGCCCCCGCTGTACTCCTCACCATATTTTGGTTTCTCATCCAGTATCCTAATTTCAAGTATATCTGAATCTGGATAGTATTTTATCTTCACAAATTCCACCTCTAAAATATCTTTCCTGGCGATATATAATGTTATCACAACTAAAGCCTCATCTTCGTACTCATAAACTACCCTAACCAAGTAACTGTTTAACAATTTATGAGCCACAAATCTAGCTATGAAAGGTGCAAAGAAAATTTATCGGCTTTCATCTCCACCCTTTCAGATGGAGACTTCCCGCCGATACAGTTAAAGCCAGAAGGTATCCTTATTTGTTCTGCATCAAACACGATACACCATACACGGCATCCATGCTACCACGTTAAGGAATTCTATCCAGGAGAGTTCTTCGGTTTATTGGGAAAACATTTTGAAAAAGTTGAACATTTATGGGCAATATGTCCGATTCCTGCTGCACTATACCTAGAGATCTGATATACGATAAACCCTAGAGTCAAACTGGGATGCCTTTTTAGGGTTGCAAGAGTCCCGAAACCGCTCATTCCTTCTCTTCCTTCTTCACGAGCTCCTGTAATTTTTCTTTCAATGCAGGAATATCTTTTGTTGCTGTATCCCAAACAGCATCTAAGTCTACTCCGAAATATCCATGTATCAGTTT
>JAOZFL010000016.1 GCA_027491455.1 Thermoproteota archaeon
TCAGTTGTTGTAGTTTAAGTAGACTCCTCCAAGAGTTTCTCTTAGGGCTTTTTGTTCTAAGTTTCTGTTTCCTTCAGCATATCACTTTTGGTATCCCCTTCTCCCTTAGCTCCTTTTCAGCTTTTCTATAAGCCCACTTCATCGCTTCAAAGTTCCTCTTCAACTCTACAGGGTTAAATTCATCAATTTTAAATTTGTAGTATAGGTATGGTGCTAAGCTGTCGTTCCATTTTCTGTAAATGCTGAGTTTCGCTTTGAATTTCCTTCTTGCTTTATATGTCCATTTGTTAATTATTCCCTTTCCCTTCTCGGCCAGTTTGTTTGTCCTTTTATTCACACATTTCCAGTCTAGGTCGAAGAGACCCTTCGTTTCTATGTATATGGTATCTTGTATGGCTTCAGTCCAAACGATGCTGAACCATAGAGATTCATGGTTTTTAACGGGTCTTAGATAGATTTCTCTTAGCATTGTGTTTTCAGGTAAGTTGCTTAGTATTTCTTCCTCGTTCATTACTCTCTCTTTTTCGATGTTTTTAAGCGTTGAAAGAACCGTTGTTTTCCATTTCCAGTCTTCTTCGCCTATAACTTCAACTATCCCTCTTAGAACTTCTAAAACCCTTCTCAACTCATTAACTGTAACATTTACCATTTTAATGAACAACTCCTTAGGAAATGAAAAATTAAAATTTATTTCTCCTTCCTTACTAATTTCAGAAGGATATCGGTGACTTCTCCTCTTCTTATATCTATTTTAATTGCCACAGCTAAACCTTCATCCCCTATTTCCCTTAAATATCCTCCCCTTCCACTTCTACCGTGAAGGAGTTGATTTACAGCATCTTCAAGAAGGAACTCCATATCTCTATGAGGAACCATTGTCGATTTTATTTCTATTGGTCCTTTAACGCCATCAGTAAATTCTGCGTACCCATCAGGTATTTCATCGTTAAACATTTCCTTTAATTCATTCCTTGACGCATCAATAAGGTTCTTTATTTTCTCTGTTACCATTTTATACCCTTGATTATATAGTTCAGTGAATATTTTTAGGGCTATGATGTTTCCTAATACATTCTTTTTCTGATAAATGGTTTCCACACCTTTAAGTTCATTACTCAGCCACTTCTGGTTTATCTTTATTTTACCTTTCCCGTCAATGTTAATTATTCCTGGTCCTGCATGTTTTTTCCCAGTTAAATTGAAGTATAGTGTTTTTGTACTTATTTTTCTACCTTTTTTGTACTGTATTTTAAGGGTGTTCCCTTTTTCTCTGTAACCAGTTATTCTCCTTACTATTCTTATTGTTTTCTCAGGTGTTTCTCTCTCATATACGAGGGATGTATATCCTTCATTTACATGGATTCTTATTATGAGTTGTTCCCCGCTTTTTGTCTTTGTAATTGCGTCGTAGTATTCTTTTGGTGTTGTCTTTGTAGGGTACCTTATTTTTCCCTTTATTTCTTTTGATCCTATTTTAAGGGTTGCTTCTTCTTTCTCGAAGTTTAAATGGAATTTTAATTTATTTATTTCTCCTTTTATCTCTGTTAAACCCATTGGTGGTTTCCTATTGATTAAGTGTAGTTTTCTATTTTTTATTTGTAAGTACATGGTTTCAAACGGTGACTTCCTTCCTTTAACACCTTCCATCCCTGATTCATAGATTATTTTCATTGTGTTTATTTTCGGGTCTAGTTCCCATTCCTTTATGTTTAGAAACCTGTTTTCAGGGTATTCAAGGGTTATTTTGTTTTTTGTTATGTTTATTTTTGCTTTGCTTCCCTGTATTTTTGTTGTTACAAGTTTTTCCATGGTTTCCAGGAGTTCCTTTGTTGGTTTCTGCGACTTTATGGTTTCCCTTGTTATCCAGGTTACTTTATGTTTCTGGTTGGACATAGGTTTTTCCATTTTACTTTTCACTGTTTTTCCAAGGTTTTCCCCTCCTTTATCGGTTTTCCTTTGATAAATTTCTTTTATGTCTACAACTTCATCATCCACACTTGACTTAAAGTATTCGAGGAGAGAGTTAACTCCTCTATTTTTGGCCATTTAAATCCACCTCCACCAAATTTAAGGAGAGAAAAGGGAAAGGAATAGATTTGAACGTAGAAGAATTTTTAGGGAGAGTGTAGTGTTGATTTGCTGCCAAATTCTTTGTCTATCTATTTCCAATGTTAAAAGGAGGAATTATCTTCATGTGTATCCCCTTTTCCATTTAAATATTTTCCCCTTTTAGAAGCGTTGTAAGGGACCCCCTTTACACCTTGTCAATAACTCCTTGACACCATGTAAAGACCCCCTTTACACCATGTAAAGGTTTACTTGACACCACCCATGGAAAACATTCAAAAACATTTACACATCATATTTCTTTGTTTATTTTGTAAAGACCCCCTTTACTAGGTGTAAAGGTTTACTTTACATCGTGTAAAGATTTGCTTTACATGGTGTCAACTTTTTATAGACATGTTTCCTATTTGTTTTTCATGGTTTTTGGGGTGGTGTTCCTGGTTGTCGGTGGATGAGGCTTTTATTTTAAGGGTTTTTAGGTTGATTGGAAAAGTTGAAAGGTTTAACTTTTTCAGGGTTGCTTGCTAAGGAGGGGTTATCAATTGATGAAATTGTATCTGCCCTTAGTCTATCTAGGCAAACTGTTTTTGGGTATGTTAAAGAGTTCAGTGGTTTAGGCTTGGTTGAGGAGACGCCTGGTTTTAGAGGTGGGAAACCTGTTAAAACTTATGGGTTAAGTGTTAGGGGTTTGGATGTTTATGAGCGCATCAGGTTTTTTATGGGTTTAGGTAAAGGGGTTTTCGTTGAGAAGGGGTTTTTAGGGGAGATTTTAAGGTTTGCTGAGGAGAGGATAATTGATTTGATGCCGGATCACATTGATAAAGTGGAGGGTGATAGGCTTTTAAAGGGAATAGAGTATTACAGGGGGAAATTGGGGATTACTTAAATTCTTCCTTTAACTTGAAGAAGTATTTGTTTTTCCCTGCTTTTAAGATTTTTCCGAGGCCTTTCCCCTCCATTTCCCTTAGCAAAGTTAATGTTTCTTTTCTTTCTTTTCCAAGTGCCTTTGAAATGTTTTCAAGTGTTAGGACTTTTTTCTCGATTTTTAAGTGGATTAGTTCAGCGAGGCAGTCCTCTATGTGTAGTTTTTCTCCTTTTTCCTTGAGGGTTATTGGTTTTATTTTAACTTGTGCTGGGTGAAGTGGTTTACCTGTGAGTTTCACGTATGCCTCACCTGTTTTTAGGTTTCTGATTTTCCAGGATGTTTGTTCCTTGTTTAAGCCTAGGAATGAACATGCAAGTTCAACGTCGTTTTCTCTTTCCAATCTGAAAAAGAACTTTGTAGGTGTGTTTGCAAGTACGAAGCTGCTTAGCATTGATGGTTGTTGGTCGATGGCAACCATTGAGGAGTTGAATTCCCTTAGCTCTGCGAAAACTGTTTCAGCCCTTGAATAAACTCCTCTCTTTTCAGGGGGTCTCTCCTCTGGTAGGTAGTTGTGTGATTCTTCAACTATAACTTTCAGGTGTTTCTCAGCTTTGTTCCTTCTAAGATATTCATACAGGGCGTTTACAAGGATTTCAACTATGAATTTTCTATCTTCTATGCTTCCAACAGTGGATAGGTTGAACACTGTTACCCCTTCAATTATTTCATCTATTTTTAATCCATTGGTGGTGTTAAATGTTTTACCCATGTTTCCAAAGGTTAAAAGCTCCAATCTACTTAACGTGCTTCTCCAAGACTCCCTTTCACCCTCAGATCTAACCCTGAAAAGCTTAACCTCCTCTATTAAATCCACTAGTTTAGGTTTTATCCGGTTTGCTTTAACTCTTTGGATAGCTCTTTGTAAAATGTTTCTGGAGGGTTCCTTTAAGTTGTAGGCGTGGCAGAAGCACTCAGCCAAAGCAGGGATCCATGTTTCATCCTCAACATTCAAAGGGTTTTCCAGGAGATTTATCTTCAGGTTTCCACCTATTGAATAAACCCTTACACTGTTTATAAATTCTAGTAGCTTTCTGTATTCGTTTTTCTGGTCGAACACCCAGTAACCTATGTCTTTACAGGTTTCCTTTACAATTTTCATCATTAGGTTTGTTTTACCTGTTCCTGTTGAACCGGCTACAAGCATGTTGCGTTTAAGTTCTTCAAGTGGAACCTTAAATTTTAAAGGTTGATGGGTTCTCTCTCCCCTTA
>JAOZFL010000037.1 GCA_027491455.1 Thermoproteota archaeon
CTTTTGTTAATTCTCTCCTTTAATTTATTTAATGCATGGGTGATTCAAGGTAAAGCAATAGATTTTTTGCTTAGTTTTGCAGGGGTTCCCCACACATTTTTTTATTTGGAAGCTAAGCAGCAACCTTTTAGTCGAATCCCGGTTTTCAAAAGGATACATGCCTTTGAAATACCTACAAATAACCTTAAATATTCAGGGTGGACTGTTTTAATAGTGCTTTTAGCACTGTTAGTCTCTATAGTAATTGTTCTATCTTTAAAAATAGTTAAGCCTCCAATAAAGGTGCTTTGGTTAATCATTGCATCTTTAACCTCTATAGTTCTAGCTTGGAATCATTTAATTTACCCTTCTAGAGCATTGGTTACATGGTTAATGGTTGACTGGTCCTGTTCAGGGCTTGTGACAATGGCTATAACTGGTTTCCTTTTCTCTTTCTTCTTTTTCCCATTAAAGGGGCCTTTAACCGTGAAAATACCTTGGTTACTTGTCGCAGCTGCTTTTTCCTTTTCATGGAACGTGGTGAGGGTTTCATTAACAATTTCAACCCTTTATTACCTTGGAAGAGACGTCTTCCTATTACTTCACTACTTAGCTGGTGCCTTCATAGATTTCCTGTACATTGTGTCCTTTTATTCAATGGCTCTTTCTAACCTAGCAAAACATGGAATAAGTGGTGAATAACATGTTGTGGGAATTAATTCATGGAGCATTTGAAGCAGTGGTTGAAACAACGGTTAGATTTCTCGGATTAACCATGCCATACCTTGTGGAAGCCGTTAACATAACATTGCTAATTATAATCGCCATAGTTTCAGCTTATGTGGTTAGACACTACGTGTTTTCATGGAAAAGACTGTTCAGCAGAGATAAGGGCATTAAACAGGAGTTTGCAGGTGTTTATCTGCCAAGTGTCTCAATCATTGTGCCCATGCATAACGAGGAAAAGGTAGCTGGCACCATACTTGAAAGACTTGTGGAAATGGACTACCCAAGGGAAAACAACTGGTATGAAGTTATAGTTGTTAATGACGGTTCAACTGATAGGACAGGTGAAATAGTGAGGTCATACATGGAGAAACACCCTTACATAAAACTTGTTTCCAGGGACAGGGGAGGTAACGGTAAGGCCTCCGCATTAAATTATGGTTTAAGGTTTGCTAGGAATGAAATAGTCATCGTTTTCGATGCTGATTATCAGCCTCCAAGGGACACTGTTAAGAGACTTGTAGCCCCCCTCTACAACCCAGAGGTTGGAGGAGTGATGGGGAGAGTTGTACCCATAAACACACCGGACTCATTTGTCACAAGGATGGCTGAACTTGAAAGGACAGGTGGATATCAAGTAGATCAACAGGAAAAGGGTTTCATGGGTTTAATAGTTCAGCATGGAGGAACAGTTGGCGGGTTTAGAAGGGAAACCCTTAAAGCTTTAAATGGGTGGAGAGAAGACTCCCTAACCGAGGACACAGACATAACTTTCAGGATGTACCTGAGAGGTTGGAGGATATCCTATGTGAACATAGCTGTCAGCTATGAGGAGGCACCTGCAACATGGCAGGAAAAGGCTAGGCAGCTTAGAAGATGGGTGATAGGGCACACACACTGCATGTACAACTACCTAATAGAAACAGTTAAATCACCGCTACTAAATAAGTGGCAGAAGATAGATGGAGTCCTAACCCTCACCATTTACGCTGTCCCCCCACTAATATTCATCGGGTGGATAACGGGTATACTGCTCTACCTTGCCGGAGCCCCATGGTGGTGGTCCCTTATCCCAGCGGCAATGTTCACCATTGCTTATAGTACAACAGGTAACTTCGCGGTTTTCATGGAAATAAACACTGGTCTCTTCGTAGATAGGAGAAGGAAAGCCTACCTTCTAACCCCTTTACTCATCGTAAACTTCCTATTCAATGTATGGGTGGTTACAAAAGCATTTATATTTGCAACGTACACCTACATAAAAAGGAAAAACGTTGAGTGGGAGAAAACAGTGAAGAGAGGGAATGGAAAAAACTACTACAACCAAATGAACAACGACAAAAACAAGGGTAGCAAATGGTTAAACAGTCAAAGGTGGCACAAATGATTTCACTGGGTTACATCCTACTAGTTACAGCTTTCCTCCTACTAATAGCTATAATGTTGGCTAAAAGCATAAAGGAAGCCGTGAAACCAGAGGATCCAGGTCCACTATTCATAGACTTACTAAAAACAATAAATGAAAGAGAAGAACCAATGGATCTAAAAGAAACAATGTACCAACTGATAAGGGACGCTGTGCAGGGAAAAAACAGATACTGGCAGACTGAGATGGGATCAGGGGAAGTAAACCTGAGGGGGAGGGGAAACGAGGAAATAAAGGTTTCATTTGGAAAACTAAAAATAAAGAAAGGGTTAAAAATTAAAAAGGTACTTGTCGTAATGGGAAACCTAGAAACAGAGGAGAACGTAGAACTAAAAAACCCAGTGTATGTATTAGGGGAAACAAAGATAGGGCTGAGAAACAAGGTGAACTCTTTAACTTCAACTGGAAAAGTAACCATCGGCGATGAAACAATGGTAAAGGGGTTCATAGATTCAAATGAAGACATAGAAATAGGGGAAAACACAGTCATAAAGGGGAAAGTAACCTCTGAGAAGAAAATAAGAATAGGGAGAGGAACCCAGTTGAAACAAGTGTACGCAAAGGAAATATTAATTGAAACTGAAACCAGCCATAGAAAGGAAAGGATGCAACCAGAAATAAAAATAGATTTAAATCTAGCCAAAATATACAGTTTAGAGGAAAAGGGGAAAATAGGAAGAGAACTAATAGAGCTAAGGGAGAAGCTGAAACCAGAATACCTGAAAAACAGAAAGACATGGATTCAAGGTGCAAACACTCTGAGGATAAAGGGAAACCTCCAAATACCCAGCAACCAATACATCCCCTACAACCTCATAGTAGAGGGGAACCTAAAAACAGGGAGAAACACTGTCTTTGCAAAGGGGCTATGCATAAAGGGAAACGCTGAAATAGGCCCTGAAAACACCATAGGGGAATCAATAAAATGCCATGGAAACCTAGAAATAAGGGAAAACTGCACAGTTCAAGACTGCATAGACTGCGAGGGAAACATAACAATTGATGAAGGAGCAGAAATAGGGATAGGAGACAAAGGAGGAGCAATAATAGCTTACAAAAAAATATACCTGTCAAATGCAACTGTAAGAAACAAAATATATGCCGAAGAAGGGATAGAAATAAAAAAAGCGAAGCCGAAAGGTAGAAGTAAATGAAAGAAACTCGCTTAAAAAGGAAAGGAGCAATCACTCTACTTGTAATAATAACTTTCTCCCTAACAGTTAACTTAACACTTAAAGTGTTAGCCCAGCCAAATTCAAATCAATGGATACACGTTTGCACTGATCCATATGGGGACCAACAAGGGAATAAGAATTGGGATGACTTGTATTACAATCAATACTTTTACTTTGATGGATCGACACTTTACTTTAGAATGGATGTAGCTGGGGACATTTTAAACCCTCAAAGATGTTACTCTGTTTTTCTAGATACAAGACCCGGTGGAGACCCAAACAAAAATAATGCAGACTTCTGTCTTAACTACTGGAAAAGTGGAAACGAAAGGTATTGGGCCCTATACAATTACTCGAACGGTACATGGGAATGGGTTGAGCCGGTGAACGGAAGTGTAATTACTGATCCTGCTCCCGATGATGGTGATGGGACTCATGGACCCCCTGGAAGCTGGGTTTGGTGGGGTTTCAATGTATCGGATCTAGGGGATATAACAAATGACCCTGTGACAATAAGGTACGAAATAAGATCAGCTTTACCCACTAACTCTACGGTATGGGACACACAAGTCTTCACTATTCCAAGGAACAGCATACCTGAAACACCTCCCCTAATATTTATACCGTTTCTCCTCATCCTTGTTTATACAGTTATTCAGGTAAGAAGAGAGAAATTGAAGGGGGGAACCTGAGTGTCCATGGAGAACAGGAAAGCAGATGCAATCCTTTGTCTGTTATTAACCTGTATTTCCATTTACATGGCCTTCAATATATTTAGAGGTGTACCTGCAGGTGCAGATGTACCTATGCATCTTTCAAAGGCCAGGTTTGTGCTTCAACACTTCCCAGTGATCCCTGGGTGGTACCCCTACTGGTACTTTGGAACTCCCTTCCTCAGGTTTTACCCTCCAATGAGCTATTTATTAATGGGTTTAACAGGTTGGTTAACAAAAACCACTATATTCGACGCCTACAAACTTTATTCAATCCTTGTTTTCACCGTTGGAGCGGTGTCAATGTATCTTTTATCTAGGGAACTTGGGTTGAACATGGTTTCCTCTGCTGGATCCTCAATCCTCTTTTTAACATCCTTCAATTTATATGCTTGGTGGATGATTGGACAGATACCTAACATATCCTCTGTTATGTTTACCCCATTAACCCTTGCAACATTTCTCTTTGCAAATAGGAGGAGAAGCTTTGCCAGTGCCTCCTTAGCCGGTTTTATCCTCTCTGTTTGTGTCTTGTTTCATTTAGTGAACACCTTCATCCTTTTACTGATAATTACTTCGGCTACCCTTGCCTTAATTATAGCTAAATATAACCACTACCCCTGGTTTCTACGTTTAATACATTTCTCAACATGTTCCTTATCCATTGGATTAATTGGTTCCCTTGTTAGTGCATGGTGGTGGCTCCCCTTCACCTCCGAACTTGGTAATTTAGTGATGGTTAAACCAACAGGTTTCTTTAAACCAGTTAAAGCCCCGTTTCTCACCTTAAAGGAACTTTTCAGTGGATGGGCTTGGTACACAGGGACATATCATGTTGTTTTAGCGGTTTTAGGGTTAGCCTTCGTGGTTTCTAAAATTAAAAGGCGTAAAAGGAAACATTTAGTGCCACTCACATTGCTTCTAGTAATTATTATAGGGAGTATAGGTCCCCTCCTTAACTTACCGATTTCCATGCCCTACAGGTTTGGACCATATTTATCAATTGCCTTAGCCTTAATGGCAGGGTTGTTCATCGATGAACTTTCATCCCTTATCAGGAAAATTAGAGGGTGTAGATCCTCAACCCTGATTTCCCTAAGCATATGTGTCCTCCTCATATCAGCTTTGTTTTTAATCTCCGTTGAAAGGATTCCAGTGGTTGGTAAAGGGGTTCCAAGGGAATCAGGTAGGAAATTGTTAGAAGAAAACATTAAAGGTTATGAGAGAGTTGCAGGAGACGATTACTACTTAAATGTGTTCACAGATGTATCTCAGTCAGGTGGAGGATCCATTGAAACCATGACCAATGAATTCGCATACACATTCTGGTTTTACATGTTACACAACAGGAACCTTAGCTTCGCACCTTTCTTCACAAGGAACTTCGCTGTGAAATATCTACCCTATCCATTGGAGGGGGCAAAGGAAAGGTTTAAAAACATGTACGAGGTGAATGTTTCATTTGTTGAGTTAACTAGGCCACACAGCAAATTAGTTCTTTTCATAGGGGATGAAAAGGATTACATCAGGTTCTTTGTTTCAGTTGCCCCCATAAATCCACAGAACATTGTACTGGTTAATGGAGGCGACCACATTGAAAACTATGAAGCCGATACCCTGAAACATTTCAATTTAATTTACATGTACAACTTTAAAATCAGCGATGTTTTGAAAGTAAAGGAGCTACTCGCACACTACACTGACATGGGTGGAGGAGTTATAATTGATACAGGGGCCTTAACAAGGGAAACTGTTCCACCACTTTCACCTGTAAAGGCAACTAGGATCAAAGAAACAAATTTAAGCCTTAAATCACTTGATGAAACCATTCTTTTCAAAGGGGTTGATACATCTAAATTCCAACACTTCACCTACAGCATAGAGGCAGCAGTTGAGGTTAACCCTGATTCAAAAGTTGTTTTACTGGACGGTGAAGACCCTGTTTTGGTTCACATGAAGCATGGTTTAGGGAACGTTTACTGGACA
>JAOZFL010000194.1 GCA_027491455.1 Thermoproteota archaeon
GTTGTAAGGGAAAACACAGAAGGACTTTACACCCAGATAGGGGGTTTTCTAACTCGTGGAAACACAGCTGAGCTGTCAATCGATGTAAGGGTGATCACGAGGAAGGGAGCTGAAAGAGTGATCAAATACGCATTTGAATACGCAGCTAAAAGCAAAGGAGCCCCAATAGATGGAAGGAAAAGAGTAACAGTTGTAGATAAAAGCAATGTTCTCCACAGCTGCAAGTTCTTCCGCCAAGTGTTCAACAAAGTAGCAAAGAAGTACCCAGATATAGAAAAGGAATACTTCTATGTTGACGCCTGGACCATTCAAGCCCTAAAAAACCCAAGGAGATTCCATGTAGTGGTCACAACCAACATGTTCGGGGACATAATCACAGATCTAGCCTCTGTTTTACAGGGAGGCTTAGGAATGGCTCCATCAGGGAACATAGGAGAAAAACATGGAATGTTTGAACCTGTACATGGATCAGCACCAGACATTTACGGCAAGGGAATAGCCAACCCCATAGCATCAATACTTTCAGCTAAAATGATGCTTGAATGGCTCTCACAAAAAAAGAGAGACCCAAAATTGTTGGAGGCAGCTGAAGCAATAGAGAAATCAGTGGCAGACACCTTAACCAAGGGAAAAAACAAAACACCTGATTTAGGAGGCAGATCAAAAACACATGAAGTTGGAGACGAAATAACCAGCAACCTAAAGGTTAATTTAAATAGGAAAATTTAGTCTCAGTTACTATTCTCTAACATAGAGAGATGCACTGAACTTAGCTTTCAAAAAGAATTACAAAAACGTGGCATTTGGGGTGATGACATCCACAAAGTGATAAGTTGCTATGGAATCACTAGTACCAGGAAAGACTTCTAAAGCGTGAGAAGATGTCAGATGAAAGCTATATTCTTACTTCCCTAAGCTTCCTTGCCTTTATCTCCTTAATTTGTTTGAAGTGGTGGTCCTCGGTTATTATGAAGTCAGTTTTATTCATGAGCCCAGTTGCAGCTATTATACAGTCACCCCAGGGAATTTCTTCTTTATATTTTCGTCTAATGATACCTGCTTGCCTTGAAATTTTCACGGATAACTGGGCTATGCTCAGATCGGATTTCACTATCTCATTAAAATGTTTTTCAGCTAGATCCCTGCCTGCTTTCTTATAGGTTAATGCATAGAACTCGCCTAAAACAATGGTGGGTACTATGCCTTTATTCCCAAGCTTCCTACATATATTTAAAACCCTTTTTGTTTTAGACAAAATCTCTTTCTCCCTTGAAAAATAGTGCAATGCAAAAAAGGTTGTGTCAAGGGTTACTATCATCTCTTATCACTAATGAAAGTCCTCCTCTCTACCCTTTAAAATTTCTGACAGCACATCTTTGACATCGGCGTAACTTGATAGTGAACCTGCTGATCCCGTTATGTCAGGCACAGGTTTTAGAAGTAAACCTTCAGGGGTTTCCTCAAAAGCCACCTTTACCCCCTCTCTCAAGTTATATTTTTCCCTAAACCTCAGAGGTATTGTCAACTGTCCTTTCCTCGTAACTTTTGTGTAAGACATTTTAATTCCCTCTTACTTATATAATAGTCCTACTTATATATAAGCACTACTTTTATTTAAAGATGCTTTCACAGTTCTATCGTTAAATTTAAATCTATCGCTGAAACCATTGAATTACTTGTCCTCCTTTGATTTTAGTGGTGTTGATTCCTGAAGGTAGTCTTAACGATTTTCTCTTCACTCTCATTTTAAGTTGCTGACCTAGTTCTGCAAGAGAGAGGTGATTTCAAATGTAAAGGGAGCACTATATCCATATTGACCTAGGTAAATAAATGTGCAGCGGATTGAATGGATAAAGTTCCTAGAAGTTTTAAGGGGGTTCAAATATTGAAGATCTGAGGTTCAGGTTCCACCAGCAACTACTGGTAGAAAAATGATTTCGTCTCCATCCCTTATCCTTGTCTTTAATTCTTGTAGATGTTTTACGTTTTGCCCGTTTAGGAGGATCGCTACGTATTCATTCAGGGAACCCGTTGAATAATCAATTAACTGCTTACTTATCGTTTCCCCGTGGTTTTTCGAGATTTCTCGGAGGAGTTCACTGATTGTCTCGCCGTTGAAGTTTACTTCTTCCCTTGTTTTACCTATTAACTTTTTAAGGGGGCCTGTGTAGAAAACTTTTACCTTAACCATTTTCAACAGCCTCTCTTAAAGCATCTATGTTTGCAGGTATTTTCACCGGTTTACCAACGGTTTTTTGAGCTGCTTCCAGGGATTTGAAGCCGCTTCCCGTAACCAGCAAAACAATTTTTTCATCTTCTTCAACCACTCCATTATCTATTAATCTTATCAGTGTTGCAAGGGTTATTGCCCCTGCTGGCTCTGCAAAAATCCCTTCTCTGGATGCAAGTATCTTTTCCGCCTCAATTATTTCTTCGTCGCTTGGAGCATCAGCGTATCCCCCTGTTTCCCTTATAACCTTTATTGCCTGTTTTCCACTTGCTGGTTCACCGATAGCCAGTGATTTACAGATCGTTTTAGGTTCTTTAACCGGGGATATTCTGTTATTGGTGTGGAAGGCGTCGACAATGGGTGAACACCCTTTAGGCTGGGCACCTGTAATTTTCACGTCTTTTGAATTGTCTATGAAATCTATTTTTTCAAGGTCGGCTAACCCTCTGTAAAAAGAATTTAGCAGTGCACCGCTACCCATGGGTATGATGACCCTGTCAGGTGTGTTCCAGTCTAGTTGTTCACATATTTCATATGCCAAGGTTTTTGAGCCTTCAACGTAGAAGGGTCGCAGGTTAATGTTTAAAAGGGCCCAGTTAAAGATTTCAGAGGCAAGGATCCCTAACCTGTTCGCTGCGTCATATGTTCCTTCAACCTGTAAGATTTTAGCTCCATAAGCAGCTGATTGAACTACTTTGTTAGGTTCAATGTTTCCAGGTATTAAAACAAAGCTTTTCACCCCTGCCTTGGCTGCATGGGCAGCTGTTGCAGCTGCAAGGTTCCCTGTGCTGGCACAGCCAACCACGTTGAAGCCGAATTCAAGGGCCTTTGAGACGCCCACCGATGCTGGTCTATCCTTAAAGGAACCTGTCGGGTTCAATGCATCGTTCTTTATGTAGAGTTCCCTTACACCTAGTTCCTTTTCAAGTCTCTGACACCTTGTTAACGGTGTCCAACCGTCACCTAGGTTCACTATGAATCTGCTTTCCTTGATTGGCAAAAGCTCCAGGTATCTCCAAAGGCTCTGTTCCCTGTTTTTTATTTCTCTCTTTTTAAGAGAGTCTTTTACTGCTTCGTAGTCTTGTTTCACTTGTAGTGGTCCCCAGCACTCATTGCAAACAGCTAATGGTGCTTCCTCAATTAATGATCCACATTCAGGGCACTCCAAACAAATGCGGGGTTTTATCCTTAGTTTTATCACCCTTTTCAAAATCCAATAGGAACCTTGGGAAAGGTGAAGGTGTTCCATTATTATAAATTTTTTTGAAAAAAATATTCCGAAAAGAATTTAAGGGTTAAATGACACTTAATTAATCCATGTTTCCAAGTCTCGATGAAATCGCGAAGAGAAGGAAAAGGCTTGGTTTAACCCAGAAGCAACTTGCCAGGGTCGCAGGTGTCAGTCAATCACTAATAGCTAAAATAGAGTCAGGTAAAATAACTCCGTCCTACACAAAGGTTAAAGCTATTTTCCAAGCGTTAAACTCAGTTGAAAGGGAAGAGGAGATTTCAGCAGAGGAAATAATGAATAAACCTGTAACATGGGTTGACCAAGAAGACGAGGTTTGGAGAGCTATAAAACTCATGGATGAGGGAAACTACTCTCAACTACCGGTTCTAGGGAAAGGAAAAGTTGTAGGTAGCATATCTGAGAAAACAATTTTAAACAAACTCCTTGAAGGCAGAAACCCGAGGGATATAGGTAAATTGAGGGTTAAAAATGTAATGGATGAAGCCTTCCCAACTGTTCAAGCGAAAACCCCTCTAACCATTGTTTCAACAATTCTAAGGCACTATCCAGCTGTTTTAGTCATGAGTAAAGGGGAAATAGCTGGAATAATAACTAAGGCTGACGTATTAAAAATGGTTAAAACCAAATAATTGCTTTTGAATCAATGAGATTTGTAGCTCCCGAGAATTTTAAGCCAAACGGATCTCTTCTTTAAATCTTTAAGGGCATCCTTTATCTTTTGATCATTTAAACTCCCCTCAAAATCTATGTAGAATGAGTAGTTCCAGGGTTGATCCCTTATAGGCCTTGACTCTATGTGGAGCAGGTTTATATTTCTCTCTGCAAATGCTCCCAGGGCCCTGTACAGTGCCCCTGGAACATGTTCAGTTATAAATATCACTGATGTGGTGTCTGAATCTTCAGGCACTTTTTCCTCCTTGGATAAAACATAGAACTTTGTGTAGTTGTCCTTGGAGTCCTGTATGGATCTAAGCAGTATTTTCATATCGTAGAGTTTAGCTGCGTACTCGCTTGCTATGGCTGCAGCTTCAAAAAGTTTCCTCCTTTTAATTTCTAAAACGCTTCCAGCTGTGTCGTAGCTTGGGTAAACCACCCAGTTTCTCTCTTTCAAAAATCTTTCACACTGAGCTAAAGCCTCTGGGTGAGAGTAAACATACTTTATATCTTTTAATTCTGCTTCAGGCAGTGAAACTAATACATGTTCAATTTTAAGTGTCACCTCCCCTGTAACCCTGATTTCTCTTTCGAAAAGTAGATCCATAACTTCTCTTATCCCCCCTGTAACAGAGTTCCTTACTGGTACAACTGCGAAACGGATTTTCCCTTCATCAAGGGAATCGAAGACTTCCTTAAATGTTTTATGGGGTCTTAGCAAACATTTTTCACCGAAGAATTTCTTGGCTGCGAACTCACTGTACGCCCCCTTAACACCTTGGTAGCCAACAGAGCAAGGTGAAGATTGACTGTTCGCTTCACTCAACATTAATCCCCATGGCAATAGCTAACTATACAGGTGTAATTGGATATTTCCCTCAAGAGGTTCCCCTGATTTTAAAAATTTTACCTTAATGAAGGAGTGCTAGTTTTTTTGACAGCTAAGGCTGCACCTATAGCTGTTCCGTACTCTGGTTTCTCCGGTATGATGCATTTACCTCCAAACACCTTTGTTACCTCTAGTAGGGATTCACTTAGAAGCTTTATGTTCAATAAACGTCCAATGTAAACGATTTCCTCTGTTAATCCACGTGATTTAGCTGCAAAATAGGCAACTGACCCTATTACTTGTCCAACCATGTTTATTAATCCCTTTGCAAGGTCCTCATCTCTTGTTTTGTCATTTACTTTCCCGAAATTTGAAGCTGTAACATCTTCGCCTAGTATACCAACGGATTTCCCTGCTAGCTCCCCAACTGTTAAATCAACCCTTTTAAGGTCTCCTCTCTCAGCAAGTTCAACTATTGATTCAAGTTCACTTTTCCTTAGAAGAGCTTTTCCAAGGCCGTAAAGGGTTCCCCCACCTACACCTGTCCCCCCTACATGTTCAAAAACCTCTTTTTCAGCGTCCACAGCCACCATTGCTGTACCTGTTCCTATGCTAACAACTAAGGCTCTCTTTTTACCTGAAAGGAAAGCGCCTCCGTAACCTATAGCTATTATTTCATCGATCTTCATGGTTTTCAGGCCCAAGATGTTGTTGGGTAGGGATGAAATGCCTACACCTGTAACCGCCATTTCCCTCACATCTTCTAAATTAATGCTGAGTTCATGTAACAGTTTACCTAGAGCCCCTGAAGCAGATGAAATGGGATCCGAGGCTCTGATAGAAGAGTAACCCCTGACTCTCTTTTTCTCCATTGCCACAGCCTTAGTTGTGCTTCCACCTAAATCCAAACCCACAATAACCAATTACAGGGCACCTGATAGGTTAAATAACTTCAAACACCAATCTACCACCGTTTTTGTCGTAAACCGCTACGTCTCTCACTGAAAGGTAGGGGTAGGCGACTATGACCATTAGAAACCCGTAGAAATTGTTTAAATCCTCAATTGAAGGTGTCAGGGAACCTGAGGGATGCGAATGCACCGTGCCCACTAAAGAGGGGTCTATGGGAAGTAAAAATGGGTTAAAACCCGATGAAAACTTTCCATGGTAGGATCGTGGAGGGACTATGAACTCATCTATGTAAACAGAGTTCTTCTCCACTTTTCCCCTTAAGAGAAGAAGCAGTTCCTTTGGATGCATCCTTCTAGAACCTTCCAAGACGTCATCTAATAATTCTTCATTGAAGAGGATCCTTTTCAATTTAAGCCCCCAATGACTTAAAAGATGTATTTACATTAAAAACAACTCATTCCACAATGTCTTTAATAACGTATCTTTTTAAATGGTATATGAAGCGCCTTTAATGTATTCTCGGCATTTGGAGGTATTAACCGTGTTAAATACTATTCATCCTTCAAAGGATATATTGAGCAGTAATGGTGCCGAGCTAAAGGGGAAGAGAATTGTTCTTTGTGTGACAGGGAGCTCGGCTGCCTTTAAATCCCCTGAAATCGCTAGGGGGTTAATGAGGCGTGGAGCCGAGGTTTACACAGTTATGACTGAGGCTTCAAAGAAATTAATTCATCCTGACCTGATGAAGTGGGCAACTGGCAACAAGGTTGTTACAGAGCTAACCGGTGAAATAGAACATGTTTCCTTGGCAGGTAAACAGTTTGGTGGAGTGGATTTGATCCTTGTTGCCCCTGTGACAGCCAACACTATCTCTAAGGTTGCCTGCGGAGTTGCTGATACAACTGTGACAGCCTTAGTTGCAGCTGCCCTTGGAATGGGAACCCCTGTAATCATGGCTCCCGCCATGCACATAGCACTGTACAACAACAAAGTCTTGAAAAGTAACATGCGGAAACTTGAACAAATGGGAGTTGATTTCATAGGTCCTAAAATAATGGAGGGTAAAGCTAAAATAGCTGATACAAATGTCATTGTTAAAGGAGTTGTCGAGAAATTATCTGGAAAGGAAGATTTGAAGGGTTTAAACATCCTGGTAACTGCTGGCCCCACAAGGGAACCTTTAGACCCTGTTAGATTTTTAACTAATCCAAGCTCAGGTAAAATGGGTGTATCCATAGCTTGTGAAGCTCTAGCTAGGGGGGGAGAGGTTACACTTGTTTACGGCCCTGGAACAGAGGAACCGCCTTCAACAGTAAACTTGATCAAGGTTTTTACAACAGAGGAAATGTTTAAAGCCGTTGTTTCCGAGTTGAAATCGAAGAAGTATCATATATTGGTGCTTGCAGCTGCTCCCTTAGACTTCGGTTTTGAGGAGAGGTTTAACCGCAAGATTCCATCTGAAAGAGGCACTTTCAAGGCGAAACTAAGGGTTTTACCGAAAATAGCCGATGTAGTAAGGGAACTGGATAAAGAAGTTTTCTTCATAGGTTTCAAAGCTGAATACAAAGTTTCAGAAGAGGAATTGATAGAAAGAGGATATGAAAGACTTAAAGAAACTGGTATGGATCTAATAGTTGCAAACGATGTTGGGAAAGAGGGAATTGGATTTTCCTCTGATTACAACGAAGTTTACATAATTGATAAGCGGAAAAGAGTTGTACACTTACCTTTAAAGCCTAAAAAGGAAATAGCAAGGGAAATAATTAATGTTGCATTAAAGGATATGAAGGAAAGGTTAAAGGGGTCTAAGTAAATCCAGGTAAGCCTTAACATTTCTGTTCCTGAGTCTTTCCACTCTGTAAATTCTTAGGGAAATAGGGTTCAGAACTCCGAGGATTACTCCACTTTCAGTGTTGCCTTCAGCGATTGAAACAGGGTAAACAACTTTACTTGTCTCCTTCACCTTAAGATCAACAATTATGCTTCTACCCAGATAATTAGGAGGGAAAACAGGGTTTACCCCCACGATCGGTACACGGTTCTCTAGGGCCCTTACCTTTAGGTAGAGGTGCCAAGGCTCTACACCGTCAACGTTTACCCTGGAAGGGTTGAAGATGATGTCAGCCCCCTTCAAGCTGAGGATTCTAGCCGCTTCTGGGAAGACTGCATCATAACAGATCAGTATCCCCACGGTGAAATTCTCCACTTTAAAGACATCTATCCTTGAATCTGTCGTGAAAAGTTCTCTTTCAACCCTGAACAAGTGGCACTTGCTTTGCTTAAACATGACTGATCCATCTGGTCCAAGGACAGGGCAAGTAATTAACTTTTTCCCTTCCCTTTCCTCTACGCATCCACCTAAAAGGATATGAACCCCATATTCCTCTGCTAACCTGCCGAACCTACCTGTTAATTTAGGGGTTAAAACAGCTAATTTATCGATAAAAGAATAAGGGTCTCGACTCAACCACTGCTCAGGTAAACATATCAAATCAGCCTCTGACTCAGCTGCTTCCTCCGAAAGTTTTAGGCATCCTTCTATGTTTGCTTCGATCTCTGATCCTATGTAGGGCTGAACAGCGCCTACTTTAATAGAGTCCACTTAAACCACCTGAAACATACTTCCCTATTTAACCTAAGAACATATGATTTTATTGCATAAACCTATAAGACATGTTTTACTTATACAGATAGATCAAGAAGAAGCTGGTTGTCTTTAAATACATTAATTTCCTAGGTGTCCTATAAATAGATCAAGAAGAGAGTGAGGATGAAAGGCAGCTATGAAAAGATTCCCAGTTGGAAAAGGTTCACTGATCGACAAGAAGTACGGTAAACTCAAATCCTTCATTTTAGAGAAGGGGGGAGAAGGAGTTGTCGTGGCTTTCTCTGGAGGCGTTGACAGTTCAACTTTGGCAAAAGTGTCCTTTGACCTTTTAGGGGGGAAAGTCGTTGCAGTTACAGCAAAGTCATCTACATATCCTAAGGCTGAAATCAGGGAGTCATCTGAAATAGCAAGGGAAATAGGGATAAAGCATTATTTTATTCAAACCGATGAACTTCGAAATGAAAACTTTGTTTCAAATCCACCAAACAGATGCTACTTCTGTAAGTTAGAGCTTCTAAGCAAACTTAAAAAATTTGCATCACATATCGGCTTTAAAGTTGTTTTCGAGGGGACAAATACAAGTGACCTCAAGGGGCATAGGCCAGGTTATAGAGCAGTAAAGGAACTGAAAAACGTTTACAGTCCATGGGTTGAAACAGGTTTCACAAAGGCTGAAATCAGGGAACTAGCAGCTAAGCTGGGTCTTTCAATCCACAGCAAGCCTCCATTAGCATGTTTAGCCTCCAGGTTTCCATTCGGGCAAAGAATAACCCGGGAAAAACTGATGAAAGTGGATCAAGCAGAGGAATTCATTAAAAGGTTAACAGGTGTGAAATTGGTAAGGGTAAGGGATCACAACGGACTGGCCAGGATAGAAGTGGGTAAAGATGAAAGGGAGAAACTTCTAAAAATAGAGAAATTAGAGAAAATCTCGTGTAAATTGAGGAAACTCGGCTTTAAATTCATCACATTGGACCTAGAGGGCTACAGAACCGGAAGCATGCTAAAAGGGGACAAGTAGCTAAGTTCAACCGTTACCATGCCGTTCTAACCTCCATAGAAATTCATAGTTAATTGCCTATGAAGGCCTTCCTTTACATTGATTATTCCCTTCACAGCAGCTACAAGCCGCTTAGGAGGTAGTGAGACTAGGGCTTTTACCGATTCCTTTCTCATTTAAAAATAGGGGTTTCCTGGCAGTAGGTGTGAGTTGTGTGTGGGGTTTGACTCAGGGAGAATCTAAACCTACTTTCTTCTTGGCTTCCATCATCGCCAGGGTAAAGATTTCCTTGAAGGGGCGATGTGTTTGCTCAGCCAACAACTTTACATCCTCATATTCAGGTTTAACATTTATTATTTCCCCCTTTGCATCCATTGAAACCTTAATGTTAAGTTTCCACTTAAATCCATCTATCTCTATTTCTACAGGCACAATTTTTCTTTTAGCTAATTTACGGCGATATTTACCGATTCTTACGCCGAGAGAACCTGTTTCACGGATTAAAATGTCAACGAACCGGTTTAACCTTTCTCTATCTGTTAGAACCCTTATTATGTGAACAGGTCTACTCTTTTTGGTTAAAGCAGGGACAACGGTTACATCTTTAGCTCCTTCAACCATTAATTTATCCACGATGTACCCTATCAGTTCACCTGTAACATCGTCGACGTTTGTCTCAACCATGAACGCCTCATCCTCTAGAAACTTATCCTCAGATACTAAGTCACCATAGAAAACACGTAAAACATTCGGTATCTCAGAGAAATCTTTTCTCCCTGCTCCATACCCTGTTTCACGGATTTTTAAGGCTGGAATGTAAACAGTTGACATGTCGGCTAGGCTTGAAAGTATAGCTGCCCCCGTTGGAGTAGCTAGCTCTTCCATTATAGGGCCCCCCTTGAAAAATAGTTTCCCATTTTTTAGGATTTCAACCGTTGCAGGAGCAGGGGAACATAGAACTCCATGGACACTTTTAAAGCACCCCCCACCAACAGCTACAGGTAAAACTATTTTTTTAACTCCATGTATCAAGTTAAGGTCTTCTAGGGCAGTAGCTGTACATAAAACATCTACTAACGTGTCAACTGATCCTGTTTCATGTAAATGAACCTCGTTTATTTCCTTTCCATGAACCTTTGCCTCACCCTCAATTAAGGCTTTAATCGTATTCAACGAAAAATTTCTGGCTTTAACTGATAAATTTAATTTTTGGATGCATTGCTCAGTTTTCCTTATCACTTCGCCTCCTGTTTTCATTGCCTTTTCCCCTTCAACTTCGATTTCAAACCTTGTAGCTCTTATCCCCAACCTTAAAACCTTTCCAATAGATGCTTTGATTTTACAGTTGAAACAGGTTCTCTCCACAGTTTTAACGACTTTAAGTATCCTTTCTTTGTCAGCCCCTAAGTCCACCAGTGCACCGACAACCATGTCCCCTGAAACACCAGCCAAACCAGCATCAAAAACCAGTATCCTACCCATCTACCTCCACCAATGCCTCCTATCTCCAAGTAATGTTAATTTCACCATAAATTAAAAATAGGTGATAAATTTAGGAAGCTTGATAAACTGTCCACCAGAATAAAGGTTTTCAGAAGCCATGGTGCATGTAATGATAAGAGAAATACTTGAAAAATTTGCTAAAGGAGAAATAACTTTGCATCAAGCTGAAAAGGAGTTAAAATTAAGCATCATCGAAGACCTTGAGGGGATGTTTAAGTTTGATCTGAACAGGGAATCAAGGAAGGGAATACCGGAAATTGTTTTAGCTGAAGGGAAAAACTGTGAAGATTTACTTAAAGCTGTTCACACTGTTATGAACATGAAAAACAAACTGATCGTTAGTAGACTAAACAAGGAGTGTGCTGAAAAAATAAGAAGCAATGTTAAAGAGAGATATATGGTTGAATTCAATGAGAAAGGAAGAATAATGGTAATAAAGAAGAGGGGAATTAGAAGAACCAGGACAAATGGGAAAATAGCCATTGTAACAGCTGGAACATCTGATATACCCGTTGCAGAGGAGGCTAGAATAATCGCTGAGGAAATGGGTTGCGAGGCGCTTACATTTTACGATGTCGGAGTTTCAGGTTTACATAGACTTTTCCCCGTCCTTAAAAAAATCATTGATCAAGATACAGATGTCCTAGTGGTTGTAGCTGGCCGTGAAGGAGCTCTCCCCACAGTTATCGCAGGCCTCATTGACATCCCCATAATCGCGGTTCCAACCTCTACAGGTTACGGCTATGGAGGGAGGGGGAAGGGGGCTCTAAGCGCTATGCTGCAGGCTTGTCCCTTAGGGATAGCTGTGGTGAACATAGATGCAGGAGTAGCGGCAGGGGCAATTGCAGCTTTAATAGCTAATAGATCATCGCTTAAAAGACATTATATCAAGGAAAAATCCAGTGGAAACTAAACTAGACATTTAAAACCGTTGTTAAATTTACCTGGTTAAAAACTTAAACTTGTTCAGTTAAACT
>JAOZFL010000047.1 GCA_027491455.1 Thermoproteota archaeon
AGAAGCAAGGGAGAATCTGAGGAAAGGGAAACCAGTTAGATTTAATTTGAGGTGTTAAAATTTGTCAGAGAAAATTAATCGGAGGGAATTTTTAAAAGCTGCAACTGCAGCTTCATCTTCTTTAATATTGTATGGTTTAAGTCAGCATCCTTTTCAACCTGAGTTTTTCGCAGCAGGTTTGCCAACCTCAGTTGATCTTGGTCAAAAGGTATACACCACTTGTGGAATATGTCACTCTCATTGCAGCGTCATAGCATATGTAAAGGACGGTGTTCTTAGATTCCTCACTGGGAACCCTGAAGACCCGCAGAGTGAAGGTAAACTATGTGCAAAGGGTAAAGCAGGAGCAAAGTTTCTCTATGACCCTGACAGGCTCAAGTACCCCTTAATGAGAACTAATCCTGAAAAGGGGATAGGTGTAGATCCAAGATGGAAAAAGATTTCTTGGGAAGAAGCCTTAGATGCTGTTGCAAATAAAATTAAGGAGGTTAAAGAGAAATATGGGTCACAAGCAATAATGTTTATAACTATGCCTAAACCCAGTGTCTTAAAAAGATTAATCAAATCTATTGGGACACCTAACATTGTCACTCATCACGATACTTGCGTCATAACACATGTAATTTCGCAGAAGTTTACTTTAGGTACGAAGCCATGGGGTTGGGACTTGGAAAATGCACGCTACATCCTTAGTTTTGGCTGGGATCAACCTGCGAAAGGTAAAGTGGTTTTTGCCCATCGGTTTATCAGAGCAAAGGTGAGTGGAGCTAAAATAGTTGTGATTAACCCCATGTATTCAATGACAGCCGCCAAGGCAGATGAATGGATCCCTATAAAACCTGGAACAGACCTAGCCTTTGCTTTAGCGATGATAAACGTTATAATTAATGAAAACCTATATGACACCAGGTTTATAGAGAAATACACCAACTTTAAGGATCACGAAGATGAAATAAGGGAATGGTTTAAAGACTACACACCTGAATGGGCTTCAAAAATAACAGAAATACCTGCTGAAACAATTAGAAGGATAGCTAGGGAATTTGCAACCACTAAACCAGCTGTTATGCCTGTTCATAAAAGAGATCCAGCTGGACCGAACTACGCGAATAGTTGGCACTTAAACAGGGCTATACTAATACTTAACTCATTGGTTGGAAGCATAGATAATTATGGAGGGCTACAGTACCCGAGAATGATTTCAATACCCTCATGCATGAAGATTTTTCCACCTCTAAAATCATTTCCTGGATCCCCAGTTAAGGAACTCATCGATGGAAAAGAAAATTTCCCCCTGGTTAAAAAAGCCGGTATAGGTTTATTTAGTCCACTTGCAGAGAACATTTTGAAGGGGAAACCCTATGAAGTGAAAATGGCTATTGCTAACAGCTATAACGTGTTGTCGTTTCCTAACCCTAAAAAGATAATTAAAGCCTTAAAGAAACTTGAATTCCTAGTTGTAATTGATATTTATCCAAGTGAAATGGCGCAGTTAGCAGACATAGCGCTCCCAGACCTGACATATCTTGAGAAAACCAGTATTGTAGGTCGCGAATTTCCGAGATGCAACCGTATAGGTGCCCAGGTACAAATAATGCAACCAGTCGTAAAACCTATGTATGAAGCAAGGGGACTAGTGTGGATATGCCTTGAAATTGGGAAGAGAGTAGCACCTGAATATTTCAAGAAGCCTAATGGAGAATTCTATACATGGAAAGAGTATCTAGAAGAAGCTGTCCGTGAAGGGCTAGGAATCTCGCTCGATGAACTAAAGAAGAAAGGTGTATATTTCCGCGGTGAAACCTTTGTTCCCTACTCGAAACTTGAAGCCATGGCTGGAAAGGGAAAGAAAATCGAGGTCTATGGAGAAATCTTTAAAAAGTACGGCTACGACCCGCTTCCAAGATGGATTCCTAAACGAGACTCACCTACTGATAATTACCCCTTCTATTTATTAATCTCCAGACCTCCAACTCACAGACATACAAAAACAACGAACAACCCGCTGCTGCTTGAACTAGATCCGTCAAACTGTGCTTTTATACACCCTGGAACAGCTGAAAAGCTTGGGATAAAAGACTTAGATTGGGTTTACGTGGAATCAAGGACTGGAAAAATAAAGTTAAAGGCCAGATTAATTAAGGGAATACGAGAAGACTGTGTGGCAATATTTCATGGCTTTGGCCACTGGTCAAAGGAGCTGCATAATGCTTATGGTAGAGGAGCGAATGACGGAGATTTAATACCTGATCAAACCGTAGATGAAATCTTAGCAAGAAAGGACCCAACTGCAGGTGCATGCATGGAAGACATATGTGTCAAAGTGTATAAGGCATAGATTTCACTTTGATAATCGCCAAGAACCCGATACAAACCTAACAAATGCGAAGTCTTCCTCTACATATTTTCTTGTTAACAATGAAAGCTCCTTATAAAATGAAAGCTTTGCATGTTTCTTTATGCATTCAGAGAAGGAATGCACCCATGTAGCTAAGAAAGTCGATAAAATTTCTAATTCTCCCCTAAGAAAATAAATTGCATCATCAATACTTTCTTCTTTCCAGTATCTTGATTCATTAAGGGAGAGGAAATGCATGAATTCCAGTTCAAGGGCTATGTGGTCTGGTGGCTCATTAAATTTTTCGCTAAGGTCTACACCGTATTCCCTGTAAAGTTTGTTGATTTTTACAGCTTCTTCCCTCATCAGCAATTTTTCATTGCTTTTATAGTATGACTCATAAGGGGGACATGGGACACTTGGATATGTAGATATGAACAGCCTGGTGTATTCAACCTCTAATTTATCTCTTTTCGTTGTTTTCAGATCATCTGTTAAATGTATGCCTAACTCGTCGAGTCCTTTGAAGAACGGGTTTAATGAAAGGGTTTTAAGAGACTTTGAGAAATCATTTGCACGGGTTTTCTTCATCGAATCAACTTCTTTTGATGGGTAGTAGAAGCAAAGGGATAGCATTGCGTAAACAGTGCTTCTAGCCTTTGAAAACAGGTATTTTTCATAGCTATTCATTTCTCTTCCCTAGATACCTTCCAGTTTACGATTAATTAAATAAAATTATTTCCAAAATGTAACCATTAAGAATTTAAATATTAACTTTATGTAGCACACCGTGCATGTTAAAGGTGGAAGGGATTATTATCTCTGTTTCAGGTAAGGAGGGAACTAGTAAAAACAACTGTTTGCTGTTCTCATCCTTAAAGCCCTGATCAAGGATTTACCTGAATCGTTGGGAGCCAAGGAGAATCACCCTACTCTCCTTAAAGGCTTCTACTCAAATGATTTATGCAAATTTACTTTTCCAGTTCCTTCAGGGCTCTTATTAGTAGTTCACTTTTTCATTAAGCGTTCCCCGAAACGTTATAACCCCCACAATGAAATTGGATGATGTTTCACCTGAACAACTGAACAAAATGCTTGAACAAGCTTATATAAGTTTTTATGGCAGATTATCCTTTCATTTGGAGCCAAATTAAAAACCTAAACTTTT
>JAOZFL010000196.1 GCA_027491455.1 Thermoproteota archaeon
CATGAAACAGACATAACATGATACACCTTACTAACCATTTTAACCTTTATAACCCGATAAAACTTTTAACGTCTTTTCCATGGCAGGGCTTAGCGATTCGTCATAGGGGGACGAGAAGTAGGTCCATATTTGTATTTATTTCTCCTTTCCCTCTTTAGATATTGTGATTGTGTTTTTCATTGTAATGGAAGCATGTGGGGTTTCCTGCTCACCATTTAAAAAATTAGACGGTGATTTATCCCACTCTTATAATAGTAGGTCTCGTCGGGTTTTAGATAAAATTTTTTAAGTGGGCGTGGTGTTGTTTGTGTTTCATTAAATTCAAAACTTTAACTTTGGGGCTTTGAATTTTAACCATTGAGATAAGGTGACACTTTTTTGTTTTCGTTTTTAGAGGGGTATTAAATGGAGGGTTTACCGACATTTAAAGAGATAAGGGAAGCGGTGAGGGAGGGAAAGATAATTGGCTTTAAATGTAGGAAATGCGGCCATAAATCAGTTACACCTATGGTTTATTGCTTTAAGTGTGGGGGGAAAGACATAGAAAGAGTTGAGTTGCCGTCTACAGGTAAGGTTTTAACTTACACGATTCAAATGGTTGCCCCGGAGCAATTCATAAATGAGGTTCCCTATGCATGGGTCATCGTAGAATTGGATGATGGAACAAGGGTCAGCGGCTGGATCCCCTTCATCGATAAACCTAAGGATTTACCTATCGGTCAAAGGGTAAAGATGGTTAAAACCTACAAACCCGGCATAGTCTTCGAAAAAGTGACGGGTTAAGAACTTTTTTCCCTCAGTGCTCCCCCCCAAAAATTTTATTTCTTCCATTTTTCTCTTAAATAGTTGCTAGCAAAGATTTTCCTTAACACTTAAATAATACTTTTCACACGGTTAAAAGGGCAAAAGATTTTTATTTGCTGTGAAACTAGCTCAACATCGGTGGGCATATGGCCCCGAAAAACAAGTGGGGTTTTTCTCATGGTTAGCTCCACAATCATGAAAGAGGAAACGAGGATTAACTATTCAACCCTTATGAGAACAGCTAGAAAAGAGGATTTCAAGGAAATAGGTGAGAAAATAAGGAATGAATTGATCCCTAAACAAGGAAAGGATTTTGAGGTTTATTTAGAAACCGAAATTGAACTGGGGGAAAACGAAAACCTTATAACCCACACTAAATCCCTTTGTCCTGAATGCTACGCGCTGCTTAACGCAGCGGTTTATGAAAGGGATGGGAAGGTGTGGATCAAGAAAATTTGCCCTAAACACGGTGAAACAGTGGAGCTTTACTGGGGTGACTACCAACTCTATGAGAGAGCAAGGAAATGGGTTCATGACGGTAAAGGAATTTGGAACCCCAATGTAAAGGTTTTAAATGCATGTCCACTGAACTGTGGACTATGTGAAAGACACAAATCCCATTCAGCCCTGATAAACCTTGTAGCAACGAACAGATGCGACATGAACTGTTGGTATTGTTTCTTCTTCGCTGAGAAAGCGGGATATGTCTACGAACCTTCCCTGGAACACATCAGGTACATGTTAAGCGTTGCTAGAGGCGAGAAACCTGTTCCAGGTAAGGCACTGCAAATAACAGGTGGGGAACCTGCTTTAAGGGGGGACGCTGTTGAAATCGTTAAAATGGCCAAGGAAATGGGATTCACACACATCCAATTCAACACTAATGGTGTGAGGTTGGCTCTTGAACCCGGCTTTGCAAAGCAGCTTAGAGAAGCAGGGGTAAACACGGTTTACCTTAGTTTTGACGGGGTGACACCTAAAACCAACCCGAAGAACCACTGGGAAATCCCCTATGCACTTGAAAACTGTAAAAAAGTTAGCATGGGAGTGGTACTGGTTCCAACCGTGATAAAGGGGGTGAACGACCATGAACTCGGAGCCATCATTAAGTTCGCCATTAAACACAACGACATTGTGAGAGGAGTGAATTTCCAACCTGTTTCACTTACAGGGAGAGTTCCAAGGGAGGAAAGGGAGAAACTGAGAATAACCATTCCAGATGCAATACAAAGGATTGAGGAGCAAACCAATGGCCAGGTAACAAGGGATGACTGGTATACAATTCCAGTTGTCACCTCGATCACCCACATGGTTGAAGCCTTAACAGGTAAACCGGAGTTTGAGTTAACAAACCACTTCGCTTGTGGAATGGCCACCTATGTATTTAGAGATGGAGAGAAAATGGTTCCCCTGCCCCGGTTCCTGGATGCCGAGGCCCTCCTAAAATACATGGATGAAAAAGCTGAAGAAATTAAAAATGGGGGAAATAAATACGTGGTGATGCTTAAAATATTTGCAAAGCTTAACTCATTTGTTAAATGGGAAAAGGCTCCAAGAGAACTAAAGGGTAAAAGGAAATTCTTGAAAATGCTGTACGATGTGTTTGTTAGACATGATTATAAGGCTCTAGGCGAAATACACATGAGAAGCCTGTTTCTAGGGATGATGCACTTCATGGACTGCTACAACTATGACCAAAGCCGTGTGGAACGCTGCAATATCCACTACGTTTCACCAGATGGAAGAATTATCCCATTCTGCACCTACAATGTTCTACCTCAATTCTACAGAGACAGGGTTCAAAGGGTCTACGGCATACCCATTGAGAAATGGGAGAAAACCAAGGGTGCTAAGCTTTCAAGTCAACTTTACAGAAGAGACATTGACAAACTCATGGACACTGAAATTTACAGAAAATATTATGAAGGCTTTGTTTAGAAAGCTCCTTAAAGCTGTTTCCAATGCTTCCCTCAAAAAGGGAAAAACAAACTTTAAAAGCTTTGCCTCGACCTCTCACCTTTAAAGCGGGAAGCTTTAAATGGCTTGAGACCATCTTAAGTATTGGTGAGACCTTGAGAAGACTGTATTGCTTAACTGTTTACCTTTAACAAGTAAGAAACAGAAAATCCTTAATAGCTTCTTTGCTGAATATCTTAGAGTCCTTAATCTCACACTTGAACAACTACCAAATGCTAAATCCTCTACGGAGTTACACCATCTGACATACTCAAACATATGCAAAACCTCCTTTCTTCCATCTGATATTATTCAGGAAGCCCGCAAAGATGTATGGGCTAAACGCAAAACAATTAAGAATGGATTCAAGCGATGCTCCATCAGACTTAACAGAAGGTGGTTTAAGTTCTTTGAAACCGAGAGAGGAACACCATGCTTTAAGATTACTTACTC
>JAOZFL010000199.1:0-524 GCA_027491455.1 Thermoproteota archaeon
ATGAGTAAGTTTTACGGTGAATCTGAGGCTAGACTTAGAGAAATCTTCAGTGAAGCTGAAAGAAATGCTCCAAGCATAATCTTCATAGATGAAATAGATTCAATGGCACCTAAAAGGGAAGAGGTTACAGGCGAAGTTGAAAGGAGGGTAGTGGCTCAGTTACTTGCTTTAATGGATGGCTTGAAGTCTAGGGGCGATGTAATAGTTATAGCTGCTACAAACCGGCCTGACGCCGTCGACCCTGCTCTTAGGCGTCCTGGAAGATTCGACAGGGAAATAGCTATAGGTGTACCTGACAGAAGGGCAAGAAGGGAAATCCTGCAGATCCACGCGAGGAACATGCCTCTTGCAGAGGATATCAACCTAGATGAATTAGCTGAAATAACCCATGGTTTCTCAGGTGCTGACTTAGCTTTCCTCTGTAAAGAGGCAGCCATGCATGCTTTAAGAAGATTTATCCCTGAGATAGACCTTGAAAAGGAAACCATTCCAGGTGAGGTTTTACAGAAGTTAAAGGTTACAAG
>JAOZFL010000199.1:784-6504 GCA_027491455.1 Thermoproteota archaeon
GCCACTGAAAGCGAAGCAAACTTCATAGCTGTCAAGGGGCCAGAAGTCCTCAGCAAATGGGTTGGTGAATCAGAAAGAGCTGTAAGAGAAATCTTTAGGAAGGCGAGACAGGTTTCCCCATGTATAGTGTTTTTCGATGAAATAGATTCAATAGCCCCTACAAGGGGGATGAGACTCGGAGACTCAGGGGTGACTGAGAGAGTAGTTAATCAACTATTAACTGAAATGGATGGAATAGTAACAATGAAAAACGTTGTTGTCTTAGCTGCAACAAATAGACCAGACATCTTAGATCCTGCCCTGATAAGGCCGGGTAGATTTGACAGGTTAATCTATGTCCCTCCACCGGATGAAAGGGGGAGACTTGAAATATTCAAGGTTCACACAAGGAACATGCCCCTTGCAGAAGACGTTAACCTAGAGGAACTTGCAAGGTTAACTGAGGGATACACTGGAGCCGACATAGAGTCCCTATGTAGAGAGGCAGCCATGTCAGCTTTAAGGAAAGAGATGAAGCCGACAAAAGTGACAATGCAGCACTTCAAAGAAGCCTTAAAAGCTGTGCCGCCAAGTGTAACCTATGAAGATATGAGGAGATATGAAGAAGCAACAAAAATGTTCAAGAAAATGCTGGAAAGATGAACAAAAGGCAATTGTTCCCATATCCTCTGTTTATTTTTCCTCTCCATCACGTTTCCAAAATAAAGGGAGGGGTCACTGGAACCATTGGAACAATTTAAAAATGAGCAGATGCTTAGAGAATTGTATATTTTAAACTGGAGAGAGGAAGGTGAGAAATGGAATGGATGACTTCTCCATGATTTTCTGGTTTATTATACTTTTCCTCTTCATTTATCCTCAGCTAAAATATCAAATGATCAAGGGGGCTAGGCTGAAACTTATGAGGAAACTTGAAGGTAAAAGGGGAACCAGAGTCATAGCTATGCTTCATAGACAGGAACAAATAGGTCTTTTCGGTATACCCTTCTACCGTTACATAGACATAGAGGACTCGGAACAAGTTCTAAGAGCCATTAGAATGACTCCTCCAGACATGCCAATAGATTTCATCGTTCACACACCGGGAGGACTTGTTTTGGCTGCTGCCCAAATAGCTTTGGCGCTTAGGGATCATCCTGCAAAGACAACTGTGATTGTTCCTCATTACGCTATGAGTGGTGGAACATTGATCGCTCTGGCTGCAGATAAAATAATAATGGATAAACACGCTGTTTTGGGGCCCATTGACCCCCAGCTTTCAGATCCGAAAGGAGGAGGATGGCCAGCTGTATCTATTTTAAAAGTTGTACAGGAGAAGGGGAAAAGCAAGGTGGATGATGAAACCCTGATAAAAGCAGATGTAGCCGAGAAAGCCATTAAACAAATGTATGAACTTGTCTTAGAACTTGTAAAGGACAAATTCGATGATGGAAAAGCAGAGAAAATTGCAAATGAACTGACCAAGGGTAAATGGACCCATGATTACCCCTTAACAGCTAAAAAGCTTCAAGAATTAGGTATTCAGATTAGTACAGAGGTTCCACCTGAGGTCTACGCCCTAATGGATCTATATCCACAGCCCAGTCAAAGGAGACCCGATGTAGAATTTATACCAACACCATACATGCCCACAAAGCCTTCAGGGCCTTCAAGACCAATTAAAACTGAAAGATAAACTGAAGTTAAACTTTAATAAATGTAGACAGAGAAACTGGTTCCAAAACACTCCGTGAAAATAGATAACTAGCCATGTGAAATCCATTTGATAAATGGGAAATTAGCAGTGTGTTCAAATCATGTACCTCTTATGTTGGGCACTGAATACACCTTAAACATCTAAAAGTTTCATTTTCAATACCCTTGCTGGGAATAAAAATTTTGACTTCAAAATGAGGAGCAGTTTAAGCAGAAGGAAAACTGCTTCAATTTAAAAATAAAGAATATTAAACAATGTATGGTTAAAGTAACAATTGCTAAGACAATGTTTCAATTTGGTCGAAGGAGCAGCGTCCTTGATTTGAAACTGGAAAGAGAAGAAATTGTCTATGATGTATTGCAATGGTGGATTTAATGACGAAAATTACATTTAAAATAGCTGAAAATGGAGTTAAGGAAGTGGAAAAATCTGTTAAGGGTGGAATAAGGATTTTAGATGCAGCTCTTTCCATTAATCTGAGACTCACATCTATATGCGGTGGGAGGGGTAGTTGCGGAAAGTGTAAAATGAAGGTGCTTTCTGGACATGAACTCCTCACCGATGTTACTCCCATAGAGAAGAAGCTGATGACCGATGAAGAATTGAAGGAGGGCTACAGGTTAGCCTGTTTAGCAAGGGTTAAAGAAAAAACTGGGACCTTGAAGCTTCAGATACCTAAAACATCAATTTTAACGGAGCAGATCCTACAAGTTGAGGGCGTAGACCTTCATGTATCCCTGAACCCCATGGTTCAAAAGTACTTTGTTGAATTACCCAAGCCAAACATTGAGAACCCTGTCTCCGATGAGGACAGACTGATTGTGGAACTTGAAAAGCAATTCAAATTAGATAAAATAAAACTAGGGGCCAAAATTATTCACGACTTACCCTTAATTTTAAGGGAGGCAAATTGGAAAGTTACAGCTGTCACATGGAACGGGGAAATAATAGCCGTGGAGAAAGGGGATTCCTCCAGGAGAAACTATGGTTTCGCTGTGGACATAGGTACAACCAAGGTGGCTGGTTTCCTCGTTGACTTAGACACAGGTAAAACTATTTGTAGAAGGGGGATCATGAACCCTCAGATTAAGCATGGTGAAGATGTGGTTTCAAGGATCACCTATGTGATGGAGAAGGGGCAAAAGGGGTTAAAAGAGCTGCAGAAAGAGATAATTCAGGGTATAAACCAATTGATGGTTAACTGCTGCAGGGAAACAGGGGTAAGCGAGGAAAACATTTATGAACATGTATTCGTCGGCAACACATGTATGCAACTTCTCTTCCTAGGTGTATGGCCCGTTTACTTGGCTTTATCCCCTTACACACCTGTTTTAAGAAGAGGGGTTAACATCGACTCCGCCGAGCTTGGTTTGAAAGGGAACAAGGGGGCTAAAACCTATTTTCTACCTGTCATAGGCGGCTTTGTAGGTGCAGATAACGTCGCCGTTGTCTTAGTTACAGATATCCTGAACAGTGAAGAAAGGGTTATGGCTATAGATGTAGGGACTAACACTGAGATAGACATTGGAAACAAGGAAATCGTCATGGCAACTTCCTGTGCATCGGGTCCTGCCTTTGAAGGGATGCATATAAAGCATGGGATGAAAGCTGCAGCTGGAGCCATTGAAAGGTTCAGTGTGGATATATCTGACCCAGACAAAGTCTATTACTTAACAATCGGAGATAAAAAACCAATTGGAATATGTGGCTCAGCCATGATTGACATAGTTGCGAACCTTTTCAAAGCCGGTTTAATAGATGAGAGGGGGACATTTAACAAAGATTTACTTGGAACAGTTGAAAGGTTGAGGAAGGGGGAGAAGGGATTGGAGTATGTGATTGCATGGAAGGAGGAAACAGAAAGCAGTGAAGACATAGTTTTCACCCAGCAAGATGTAAGGGAAGTCCAGAAAGCCAAAGCAGCTATTCATACAGGTGCAAAGCTTTTAATGAAGGAGATGAAGTTAAAAGAAGAAGATATTTATAAAGTTTACATAGCAGGGGCATTTGGCAACTACATAGACCCTGAAAACGCCAGGGTTATAGGTATGTACCCGGAGTTCCCCCTTAAAATCATAGAGTTCATTGGAAACGCAGCCGGGACAGGTGCAAGGCTTACCCTTCTATCAAAAGAGAAGAGGAGGTACGCTGAAAACATAAGTGAAAAGGTTAAATACTTAGAGCTAGCTGCTCATAAGGGTTTTTCAAAGGAGTACTTCGATTCCCTCTACATACCCCACAGAGAAATCAATGAATATCCACATGTGAAGAAACTGCTTGGGAAAATCAGGTCACATAGATAAAGTTAACCTCTCAACCAATTAGGTTCCTCTGCATCAGGTATGCAATCAGAACGCTTAATGTAAGGTTTCACATCGATTACAGGGGTTCCATTGAAGGCATCTATTCTATCAATCCTTAAGTAACCCTCTCCAATCTCTAATTTCCTAACCACAGACAAACCAATAGGGTTAGGCCTTGAAGGAGACCTAGTGGCGAAAACACCCACCAAAGGCTTACTTATATCACCTTTAGGGTAAACCTGTATGGTGCCCCTGTCCACAGGGTTATCTCTTAAATGAAGCCAGTAAAGAACTATTAAGTGCGAGAAACCATCTAACCCTTTTAAACAATTTCTGTATCTTTCTAATACCTTTATAAACACTTTTCCACCCTTTAATTCAATGAAGCCAACGGGGAAAACCTTAAAAAATTTCAAATGGCAACCACCCACACACCGCTAAAAAGAAATTTTTGCATATAAAATTATCTGGTAAATAAATGTAGGAAGCACTCACCCTAATTTTCCATTGTACACAGGGTTCAAAGAGGGATGCATTGAAGTGTCCACATAACCTAAAAGCCTTTAAATGTGAAAATCAATTAAACTTTTAAAGGCTAAACAAAGTCTCTTAAAGATAAGAAACTTTGAAGACAATGGAAAGGGGAGATGTAAATGTACCTTCAGGTTTTACAGGATTACTTCACGTTTCTAGCAACTATATTTGCGATTTTAGTTGTTCTCTTCCTTGTTTCCTCAGCTATAAAGATTATTAGAGAATATGAAAGAGTCGTTGTTTTCAGACTGGGAAGATGCATAGGGGCCAAAGGACCCGGTATTATATTCCTGATCCCCATAATCGACCGACCACTTAAAGTAGATCTTAGAGAACGCTACCTTGAAATTACAAGGCAAACATGTATAACAAAGGACAATGCACCAACAGACATTGATTTTCTGATTTACTTTAAGGTTTACGACCCAGTTGACAGTGTTTTACAGGTTCAAAACTTTGAAGGTGCAGCTATTGGAATTGCAACAACTACTCTAAGAGCTGTGATAGGAGATATAAACCTCGACGAGCTTCTAGCTCGCAGGGAACAAATTAATCAAGTTCTGCGAACCAAACTTGACGAGGTCACGGAGCGTTGGGGGGTAAAGGTTACAAGTGTTGAAATAAGGGAGATATTGCCTCCAAAAGATGTTCAGGAAGCCATGGTTAGACAGATGAGTGCTGAGAGGAATAGAAGAGCCATGGTGACTGAGGCTAGTGGGAAAAAGGAGAGCACTATCTTGGTGGCTGAAGGAGATAAGCAAAGTGCAATTTTAAGGGCTGAAGGTGAGAGGAGGTCAAGTATTTTAAGAGCTGAAGGCTACGCTAAAGCTTTAGAAACTATTTTCAGTGCGGCAAGCAAAGTAGACCCGAAAACCATGGTTATACAGTACCTTGAAGCTTTGAAGGCAGTGGGTTCAAGTCCAGCCACAAAATTCATCTTTCCCATGGAATTCACATCTCTAATAGCGCCTCTAAGAAAGTTTCTAGCTGAATCAAGCAGTGAAAAAGAGAAATAACAACTTTACCCCCTCTAATCATTTAGGTCCTTTTTAAAAATTGAAATCATCCCTGAAAAGAATCCCTTTTTGCCCATAATTCTCTCCATGAAATTCATTGAGCTCTCAGATGATGAATGGGAAGCCATAAAGCCTCTATTATCCCCCAAGGCTAAGATTGATAGGCCTAGA
>JAOZFL010000201.1 GCA_027491455.1 Thermoproteota archaeon
AGGGGAAAAAATTGGAAAGATGGGTGGAGTTAGTTGCCAGATGAAGTCTTTAATGCTTTAAGTTTCATTGAAGAAGTGAAGAAAAAATATAGGATTGAATGGGATGAAATAGCTGAGATAACGGCTTTCTTCAATGAACTTGGGCTTACACCGTACAGGTTGAACGGTGTTGAAGAAAATCCCTCAGTTATTAGGTTTAAAGCTTCTACTTCTTAACAGCTAGTGGCAGTCATGATGAAAGCGCCTATATCAAAGATATTAAGCGAAGGAGATTTGATTAGGAGAGGCCTCCTTAGAGAAGCAGAAAATATTACTGGTACAAGGATCATTGCATACATAGCTAACCCAAATGTGTCCCCTAACTTCATAGACCACAATGACCCTGTATTCTTTAACGATGTACTTGAAAGCGTAGGCCAAACAGATAAACTTGACTTAGTAATTGACAGTCCTGGGGGAGACCCAAATATCGCTGAAAAAATTGCATTTATGTGTAGAAGCTATTGTAAATATCAATTTCGAGTGATCATTCCCAATGCAGCTAAAAGTGCTGCAACTATGATAGCCCTTGCAAGTGATGAAATAATTATGGGTTACCTATCAGAAATAGGCCCTATTGATCCTCAAATTAGAGCTGTAACTCCACAGGGGCAAATAACCTATATACCTGCTCAATCAATCATAGACAGTTTAGGATTGCTACATGATGCCCTGAAAAAGGGATTAGATCCACGAGTAACTATTGCTTTAATACAAAAAATTGATCCTTCACTCTTGGACGTAGCAAATAAGGCCATACAGTTCTCAAGGAAATTTGCAGAGGAGTGGCTTTCAAAATATATGTTCAAAGGCTATCCAGGGAAAGCTAAGGATATAGCAGATGCTTTATCTGATAATAGGAGATGGCTTTCACATGGTAAAAGGATAGGCTACCAGGAGGCAAGGAATCTCGGCTTAAGGATTTCAGTGATGAACCAGCAGGATCCCCTTTGGAAAATTCTATGGGAATACTATGCTAGAGCACTTGTCCACCTAAATAACATAGGAGCCGTTAAATTATTTGAATCCGGAGAGTTAACACTTAACCTGACGATCGGAATCAAAACCAAACCTGCAGCGCCGAAGCAGCCAGGATCCAAATAAAATTTAATGGAAAATAAAACTAATTAGCCCTGACACACAATTAGCTAAAACAAGTCGATTAACACCATCTAAATCTATCCATAAGAGAAAACTATTCTCCCCTTCTTTTTTAACTTGAAAACCCTTTCCTTTTCATCATATACTATGCCATGCTGCTCGGCTTTCCTCAAGATATCCTTAAATATTTTTTCTATCCCAGAGACATCGTGTACAAATATTGCATCTCTTATGAGATTGAATGTTTGCCAACTTGGAATCTTCTTTAAACTTTCTATGTCGTAAACAAGAACCGTGACATCCCTGCCAAACCTCGGTATCAATTCGCTGAACGCATAATAAAACTCATCCTGCTCTTTTAGCGTTAGCTCCTTGCTTGTGATGACGAATATGTCAATATCACTTTTCTCATTAAATTCCCCTCTTGCCAAGGAACCGAACAAACCCACCGCCAAGGTTTCCTTCCTTAAATTTTTCGCGATCCTTTCTACTTCTCCCTTAACCTCTTCTATCATTTCCATCACCAAAATTTTCCTGTAAATTCCTTTGCTTTACCCATGCATTCCACTGCTTTTTGAAGTAGTCTTCTTGCATCGTTTTCAGTGCATAGCTCAGATGGACTTCTCCATGCACCACCCCTTAAACCCCCATACATTGAACGCCCGTGCCACGGCGCCGCTTCTTTTACATGGGAAGCTACTTTCTTGAAATCCTCATCTAAATACCCCTTTTCAATTAATTTATTCAATTGTCCCGACGGATCATGTGTCCACTCATATGCTTCAAAGCAGGAAATCACAGCTTTCGCGGATTTCTCAATTGCAAGCTGTGCATAATGGATAACCGTAACCCAATCCTTAAGCTCAATATATCTTTTAGCCCTCTCAAGATCTTCCTCAGCTTCTTTAAGCAGTCTTAAAGATTCCTCCTTATTGTCCACTTTCCCCCACTCTACTGTCTTTTTAATTTCTCCCCTAAATTTTTTTGGGTTCCATTTCCAATATAAATGCTAACAATGCTCTAAACATTGAAGAACCATGTTTTGAAACCCTGTATTTTGGGTTCCTATGCCTTATTCCCCTCCACCCATCTAAGAGACATTTTTGTTTCCATACCTATCATTATAGCTGCATAGTGAACCACTACATCTGGTTCTATATCCTCAATAACCTTAAAAACCAGTTTCTCATCAAATACATCAAGATACTCATCAAGCCTTCTTGAAAGTTCATTTGAAATTACCCCATTAGCAAACAATGAATCCAGCAAATCCTTGCGCCAAGTTGGAGAGGGTGGAATGACTATTCCCTTAAACTTCACGCCCTTTTGAGTATATTTTCCATATTATGACTATGCAAGCAGAATACAAAAAGCTTAGCAGCTATGAACTTGTTGGCAAGCTCATAGAAGAGCTCAAGCTAAGAAAATATTCCTATAGAACTGGAAAGAAATACCGCAACATTGCCATTAAATTTCTGAAATCTGGAAAGAAATCCAAGAGAGTTTCTACCTACTTTCAACAAACTTCTTGTTAAATCCCTAAACCTTTGGAACAACTGCCGTAAAGTAGTTTAAGCCTATTGAAGTGAAGGCTGCATCAACAACCATTTAAAACAACGCTTCCTCTCCACCTCTCGGTTCTGAGACATCTAGGGCAATGCTCCTTTAAACCAGAAACCTTCCGCATGTAACTATTGA
>JAOZFL010000147.1:0-6468 GCA_027491455.1 Thermoproteota archaeon
CATTCAATCAAAGCTTCAACGTAAATTTCACCATAAACCAGGGGAGACTGAGGCTCATCATACATGGAAACTATGGCTCTCTTTTTCAGTTCTTCTTCTCCACCAGCTACAAGCTCAGCTATTTTAATCATCAACTTAGTTAACTCGGCGCCATGATAAGCAAAAACAATTGAATGTTTAACAGTGTTAGCCATTATGGCATATTGTTCATAGAGACCCTGAACCTCTGCTGGAACATCAAAGGGGGTTGCTAAACCCATTGCATAGTCAATGTTTGGCAATGCATCTGATAGCTTAGCAGTGTTAACGACATCTTGAAGCCTAGTCTTCCTTCTTTCACCTGTTTCAAGGTCTATTATATGGGTTGTCCCACTGCTTGTCCCGAAAAAAACTCTTTTACCCTCAATAATGAAATCCTGGTCACTGTCTCTACCGCAAAGCCTAACCTTCTTAGGAGCCTTTTCCAAAGACTCCTCAACTAAGTACTCTGGAAACCTAGCAATTTTCTTTTTATGATCAACAAATGCACCTGCATCCCCAAGTATTTTAAGAGCACCACTGTGCTCTATTTTGACTCCATGCATCTCCAAAACACTGAGAATAGCTAAATAAAGGTCTTCTAATTGATCTTCAGATAAAATCTTCAACTGTCCACCTTTAAAACCTTTCCTCATATAAACCCCCATCGTTTTCATATTATCAAAACAAAAAAATAGGTTTAATTATTAAATATCTGATCGATTCTTACTTCCCTTTTTTATAACTCTAATACTTTAGGTCCCTTAATCTATTGGAAAGTAGGGTTTGGGGGGATAAGGGATATGTTGCTTTTAAATCACTGGAAGGAACTAGAATGCTTATTTTTTAGCACTCTCTTGAAAAAGTAAAAGGGTTTGTTATCCCAATGACTTTGTAGAAATTTAATAAAATTTCAAAAATGTGATGGATAGTTCAGACCTTAATCATGAGAAAAAGTAAAATTTAAAAGTTTAAGTTGGATTTTTTCCATGTGTCCCTTTGTCGAAAGTTTTTAGAGGGTGAAGGTTTTGGGTGAAGAAAAACCCTTAAAAGTGCAACTTTTCGTCAGGGAAGCTAGTGGTTTGGTTCGGCCTTTGGGCTGGTTCGCCATCCTAGTTATGACAATGAGTTTCTGTGTGGGCATGGGGGTTCATGTACACACAATCAATGAATCCTATTGGAATCCAGGGGGAAGAATGTGGATTTCATATTTAATAGGGGCTATACCCTTCTTTCTAGCTTCAACTGTTTATGCATGGCTTGCCGGGATACTTCCAAGAAGTGGAAGCAGCTATGTCACCCTTTCAAGGCTTTCAAACCCCATTATAGGGTTTGCAATGGCATTTGGGTACTGGCTTAGCAGCGCCCTCGTCGTAGGGTACTTAGCATATTTCAGTGTCAGCGTCTGGGGTTTATCTTTCTACCTTGGAGGCTTAGCTTTAAATGCTCCGTCACTTGTACAAATGGGTACATATCTGCAGAGCACAGAAGCAATGATAATTTTTGGAATAGTGCTATGCATAATATTCACCATACTTGCTTCACTCCACATCAAAGTCGTATACTATATAATGACACTGCTATGGGTTATCCCCTTGATCGGTGGAATAATCCTTATAGCTGTGCTGTACCTCAACGTTCCCTTTAGTGCCGCTGCATATCAAAGGTTGTGGGATGCAACATGGGGTTCTGGAACATACAATGAAGTTTTAAAGGTTGCCAGTGCAAACGGTTGGACTGAGGCGAAAAGCACATTGACTTTCTCAATGCCAGCTGTTCTAGCAGGGGTTCTAACAGCTGCATTTGCCTATGGAACTCCTTCAGGCATAACACAGGGTGTCGCAGGTGAAGTGAAAGCATCTTTAAGAAGTTACATACTCGGTACCCTCATAGGCGCCTTAATAACACTTGCATACTATGAATTAATAAGCTATGGCATATATGCAGCTGTTGATCCATTCCTTTCAGCATACACCTACGTTATGCTTGGAGGTTACTCGAATCAACTCACTAAAATGCCCCCCTTAACACCCAACGCAGCTGTTTTCGCTGTTCCGTTAGCTAAAGCAATACATCCAGCCCTTGCATTTGTAATACCTATCACCATAGCTTTCTGGCTTTCAAATGCTCAGCTGCCAATAATACTCATGTGCACAAGGTTCAACTTTGCGTGGTCATTCGACAGGGTGTTCCCTGAACTGTTCAGCAAGGTAAGTGAAAAAACTTATTCCCCTATATACTCAGTTATCCTGACAGGGATAGTTATGATAATCGGAGGATACATCTTCATTTTCACACCATACCTGGCTAACTTAAACGTTGTTCTTTTCTGGTCTTTCATGGATACACTTATATGTCTTGTAGCCATTGCATTGCCCTTTACTCATCCAGATATATATGAGAGATCTCCTAAAATAGAGTTTGCAGGGATCCCTGTTATGACTATTGTGTCACTAGGAGGCTTTCTAAGCACATCATGGTTGTTATGGATAGCGATACATCAGATTCCAGGCCTTGGAGCAGAGATGTTTGGAAACCTACTAATATACTTAATAGGTGCCTTAATATTCCTAGCCGCTTTAATCTACAATAAGAAAAGGGGGATACCTACAAAAGAAATATTTTCAGAGATACCACCTGCTTAAAAACTCATTTCCCACTTATTTTTTTGTGGTGATCAGTTTTGGTTACCCGCATTTTCTACGCCGGCGACCTACATGGAAGCACTGTTTGCTGGAGGAAATTCCTCAATGCAGCCAATAAATATAATGCAAATGTTCTAATTTTGAACGGGGACTTGACGGGGAAGGGAATAATTCCCATAGTTAAAATGGGGGAAGGGAAATACTTTACCTCTTTCCTAGGTAAGGAGTATCACCTTAAAAACAGAAGAGAAGTAGAGGAAATAAAAGAGAAAATAGAGTCTGCAAGCCTTTACTCTTTGGTTGCAGATGAAGATGAAATCAGGGAACTTCAAGGAAACAAGGAAAGATTAACTAAAATATTTGAAGATTTAATTGTTGAAAGGCTTGAAAAATGGCTGAACTTAATCGAAAACAGGGTCAACAAGGATGTGAAAATAATTGTTTCACCTGGAAACGACGACTACTTCTGCATAGATGACGTGCTAAAAGAATGTGAAAGGGTGATTTACCCCTTGAATAAAGTGGTCTACGTGGATAACCATCACCCCATGATTTCATATGAGTACACTAATCCCACACCTTGGAACACACCTAGGGAGAAACCCGAGGAAGAATTAAAAAAGGACCTAGAGAAACTGTTCAAGATGGTTCACGACTATGAGAACCTAATATGCATGTTCCACTGCCCCCCATTCGACAGTGCAATAGACACAGCTCCGAAACTTGATAAAGATAAAAGAATCGTTGGAGGAGCTTTTGGAATCGTCAAGATACCTGTGGGCAGCAAAGCTGTAAGGGAATGCATAGAAAAATATCAACCGCAGATCGGACTCCACTCACACATCCATGAATCACCAGGGTTGACGAAGATAGGGAGAACAATTTGCATAAACCCTGGATCTGAATACACAGAGGGAATTCTAAGCGGCTACGTTATAGATTTAGATCCTAAAGGAATAACTAAGCGTTTCCATATTAGAGGATGAATGATCCATGGAAAAGGTGAAAAATTATGAGGAAAGGGGTTAAAGGAGGTCAATTGAAAACATTAAGTAAGGGGGAGATATACGATATTCATTTGTCAATCCTCAGGTTGCTCGAGGAGCATGGTGTAAGGGTTGAAAATGAAAGAGCCCTGAAAATTCTAGGTGAAGCAGGGGCAAAGGTTAACTGGAAAAGGAAAACAGCTTTAATTCCAAGCTACTTGGTGAAAGAGGCAGTTAAGAAGGCACCTAAAAGCATCAGGCTCTGTGGAAGAAACTCAGACCAAGACTTTGTCTTGGAGGGGAAAAGGGTTTACTTTGGAAGCGGTACAGGTACAACACATGTTTACGATGTATTCACAGGTGAATATAGGAAATCAGTGAAGAGAGACGTTGAAATGGCCGCTAAACTTTCAGATGCCCTTCCAAACATCGATCATGCATGGGGACTGTTCAGCTGTTCAGATGTGCCTTCAAGCATCATTGGACTGCATCAGCTTGAAGCCATCCTTTCCAATACTGTCAAGCATACATGTATATATACCTGGCACGGTAAGCCACAGGTGGAAAGCCAGATAAAAATTTTAGAATTGGTGGCTGGCGGCGAAGAAGAACTTAGGAGGAGACCCCTAGTTACTCTTTACAATGAACCACACTCACCACTAACCTACGGAGAAAACTACCTAGACTCACTAATAGAATGGGCGAAAAAGGGACTACCACAAATATGGTACCCAGGTGGAATGCTGGGTGCAACTGAACCTGTAACCCTTGCAGGAGCCCTTGTCCAGGGATGGGCGGAGTCTCTCGGTGGCCTTTTGATAGCTCAACTGGTCAACCCGGGAACACCCTTCATAGTGGGAATGGCCTCTGCTGGAATGGACATGAGGACTGCCTCCGTTGTTTATGCCTCTGCAGAGGTTTACCTACTTGCAATAGCAATTGCTCAGGTTGCCCATTTCTATGGGTTACCCATGTTCGGCTTAGGTGGAGCAACAGATTCAAAGACACTGGACACCCAAGCAGTCGCTGAAGCCTCCACATACCTAGCGATTTCAGCTTTGAGCGGTCAAAACCTAATTCATGACCTAGGATTCATGGGTTCAGGCTTAATAGGCAGCCTAGAACTACTCACCATTTGCGATGAACTTGTGGCTCAATTAAAAAGAGTCATGAGGGGGGTACAAGTAGACCAGGAGACATTGGCCGTTGAAGTCATAGAGAAGGTTGGCTACGGAGGAAACTTCCTCAAGGAGAAACACACAAGAAAGTTTTTCAGGGAGGAATGCCTCATAACTGAGCTTTTCGACAAAAACATCTACAAAAAATGGAAGGAGAAGGGAGGAAAAACACTTGAGGAAAGAGCAAAGGAAAAAACAGTTAAAATCCTAAGGGAACACCAGGTTGAACCCCTGGAAAAAGAAGTGAAAAATGAAATAAGGAAAATCATTAAAGAAACCGAAAGAAAACTTTCAAAACCCAAGTAACCGTAAACATAACTGCCTACCAGGCATCTTTAAAAACAAGTGTTTATAAATGTACATTTAAAAGGTACCTATACATTTAACAGGTATTAAGTGTTTTGGAATGAATGAAGTAAAGGTTATTGAGGGATACAGGATAACTCTCCCTGTTAAGTACAGGGAAAGAACAGGTATAAAGAAGGGTGACAAATTAAAATATGAGATTAAAGGTGAGAAACTGATTCTCTCAGTTAAAAGAGGAGTTGATAACCCAACCAAAAGACTCTTCGGTATAGCTGTAGGAGTGTCAGAAGATGTTAAAGGGGACAACTTATTCCTTGAGGAGGTTAAAGTTAAGTTGAGGAGGTCAGGGTGAGATTTCTCGACGCCACCGTCTTCATCAACTGGTTTAAAGGTATCAAAAAAGACCTTGAAGTTAACCCGAAGGTGTACATTTCAGGGTTCATACTTTACAAAATTGAGAAGGGAGAATCAGCAGTTACATCTAGCATTGTAAAGGATGAAGTGGCTATTTGGCTCTCAAGGTATAGAAGAAGCAGACTTTCAGACTTCTTGGAGGCTTTACCCAGCTACACAACGTTAAAAGTACTTAAAGCATCAATTGAGGATCAAATAGCCGCCGAGAGAAACCTTGGATTATATCCATTAGGCTACACAGACTGTGTAAACCTTTCACTGATGAAGAAGCTTGGAATAAAGGAAATCTACACAAGTGACAAGGGATTCGACAAAGTAAAAGGTGTCAAGAGGGTTTTCGAGGAATTAAAAGACGACCCAGAACTAGAAACCTTTAGGAAATGGGCTAAACTAAACTTATGACACATAAATAAACCTATGACTCACAAGTTTTGTTTTAAATACCATAGAAATCAGAATATGAATCCTAAACAAGTGAAGTAAACTTCAAATAAGTTCCCTTCCATACACCAATGTTATCCTATGTTTCTTTGTTAACTCTCTTAATTCATGGATAACATCAGAAGGGGCATTTGCAGCCGCTAAAAGGGCAAGCTCAACTTTCCTATTAGAAATCTTCTCAGCTACCTTAATACGTTCTAAAACTTTATTTACCTCTTTTCTAGCCTCATCAACCTTATCTACATATGTAGTTACCTCCCCGACTACCAAGGGATCCTCATTAAATACGTTTATCTCAATAACCCTACCCTTATAAACCAAGGTTCTCCTCCCTACAAATAATTTCTCTTTCAGGTATCCTCTCTCCTCCAAAATCAGTCAAACCAGAGCAGCTGTATAATCTTCAAGGGTTCTGCCAACAGCTTTTCCAAAACTCATCACATCAGCCCGCAGGTACTTTACTTCTTCCCATAGTTTGTT
>JAOZFL010000147.1:6501-8743 GCA_027491455.1 Thermoproteota archaeon
CTGTCCTTCTCTTAGTGCTCTTAACTCTTCCAAAATATCTTTAAATTTTTCATCGTGTTCACTGAGCCTTTCAAGGATTTCTTTATAGCCGAGATAAGAGGCAACAGCTAACCTAAACTTCTCATTTTTCTCAAGTAACCTAAGGAATTCCTCTTCAATAGGCATATCTTTAAACCTGCACCATGTAGTGTATGACTTCATATCTAATAAGTGTTAAAAAGCTTTAAATAACCATATAAAAATCTAGGTTTAAATACCTTCGTGCCAAAGCAAAGTAAAATCCCGTAAAATGACTGAAATTATATGAACAAGGAAAAAACAGCTCTTCTTGAGAAAAGGCTTTTCTTCAACGGAAGTGGAAAAATGAGTGTTCTAAGTTTTTTCAACATTGTTTAAAGGGCTAAGTTTCTACATCTATAAATTTAAAGTGTAGAGGTGCCATAAAACTGTTTACACGGGTTAAACTTTTCAAATGCTAAAATTGTGGTAGCAGTTTTCATTTGTATTCTATTTCTCTAGTTACGCATCTGATCCCGCCTCCTCCAGCTTCAAATTGAGGTACAGGGACCTCAATTAAGTCTAAGCCCCATGTTTCCTTTAGATATTTGTTAACAGCTTTGTTGTACGGATCAACAGCCATTTTTCCTCTTCCAAGGTTTAAGGCATTCACCATTGTTATTCTGCTTCCTCCCTCTCTGGGAGGTTCATCTAATGTTAAATCAAATTCCCTTGCAACTTCAATCAGTTTTTTAGGGGTAAATGAATCTCTTTCCCTTTCAAATTTAAGTGTGGAGTAGAAACCTATCCTCCCAGGGTCAACCATCAAAAGGTTTACTCCATTAGTTTCTCCAATATAAAGCATTGCTACATCTAAATGTACACTTCCAGTTCTCTTCCAGTCTCTAATGTAACCGGATAAGGGAACTCCGTAAAGATCTATGTTTCCAGACAGGAAATCTGAAAGTATCGATATTGCGGGTTTGTTCGTCCCTCTAACCCCTAAACCTGTAAATATCACTTTTTCCCCGTTTCCACCCATAACTATGAAGTTTCCCCCTTCTAGTACTGCTCTTTCAATTATGTCTCTATTTCCTCTCCATCTAGGTCTAAGGACCGGTGGTTTCTTTATTTTCCAGTATATTTCATTTAGAATTTTCTCCTCTCCCCTTCTTATCTCTAAAGCCATGTTGCAAATTATAGGGTTTCTAAACCAAACGACGCTTTGGTCTCTTGCATAACCTATTTTAGCGAGTCTGCTGGGGATTTCAACCTCTACAATTTTAAATATGTTACCTGACACCTCTAAGATTCTTTCCTTCTCTTTTTCACCTGCTGCGAAAAACACATCGACCCCTTCCCCCTTTAACCTATTACCTAACTCAATGGCTTCATTAAACCATTCATCTGCATCAGGTGAAGGTTTACCCTCAACGGTTTTCCGGCTCCAAACCCACTCTGTCCATCTTCCATGAACAACGTTAAATTGTATTTCACCGGGGATAATCATCAGTATTGATTTCTTTCCACAGTCCTCAGTGTAAAGGTCTCTTACTTTAAAGTTTCTCCTAGCAGAATCAATTTTCTTGGCCCAACTCATGAATTCATCAAAGGAGTTCTCAACTCCTTCCTTCTCAATATTCTCATAGGCGTTATAAGGTATAAGTGAGAGGACCTGGTCGGCGCCGACAAATAATTCAACGGCGTCTTTAGTTCCAATAAGTTTTTTCAATTCATCCTCTAAAATAAACTGTTTACTTGGCTGGGGAGGTAGAACAACCCCGCTCGGTTTAAAAATTTGCTTCATGTAGTTTTCATCATGGACAGGAGGGTTTAAAGCTACTTCCACTGCTTTTTTAACCGTTTCTTCATCATACTTAGCGAATTTTTCACTGTACAGAACTTCTTCCATTTTTAAACAACCCTTTTTCACAAAGGCAAATATAGAGATAAATGGATTTTATAATTCCCCTTAAAGTGCGCTGCAAATCTAAGTTGTTGAGCTTTCCTCATCCCTATAAAGTTTTTCTTCATTCAATATTTCCTCTGTGAATCCCTTTGACCCCTCAAGTGTTTCGATTCTAAACATATATGATCTATACCAATGCTTCCTTGGAATTGATTTAACAGGGGCTAAACTCCAAGCTCTTGTTTCCTCTTCGTATCCCCAATTCTCATAAATATTAAAGTTCCTGATAATATCGGTTATCACAACATTGAATTCTTCAATTAAGACTCTTTGAAG
>JAOZFL010000159.1:0-5113 GCA_027491455.1 Thermoproteota archaeon
AGCTGTAGGGGTAGGTGTAGCTGGTGGTTGACCTACACACCCTGCAAGCAATAGCAAAGCAACTATTCCAATTATTGGGGCTAATAATTTTTTCTCCATTTTTAGACACCAACTATTTGTTTTAAGCATTTTGAGTAAATATCTAAAAAAATATTTAAAGTTAACACTCCAAAACATGCTGAAAAATATTCATTTAAATGAAAAAATACTAACTAAAATGACTTCATTCTACTAAATCTTTGCGACTCCTTTTTTAAAAAAAGCAAATCTATACATGTATTTCTAAGTCCCAGTTAGGAATGGAATGATTTTGGTCCAGATTTAGGTAGACCCCCTCCCCCCTAGGGTACGTTACAGTTTAAATTTTCAAAATCTCATTTTTCATTTATTCAAGGTAATTTTTTAGTGGTTTCAATGTCAGAATTGGAAAGGATAAACATGGTTTTAGCTGTTTCTGAGGTTAATCGAGACCTTTGGAGTCTTTTCCATGAGACATGTATTAAGAAGCATATAGCTATTTGGGATGCATTGGAACAAGCAATGTGTCTGTGGATAAAAAGTGTGGAAAAGGAAAAGGGTAAGTATTCCTTTGACATAGAGTTCATGGAGAAATTTGAAAGACTTAAAAGGGAACATACATATCTGAACAAAAAATTTGCAGTTGAATTAGAGGGTTTAAGAAGGGAGAATGAAGCTCTTAGAATGGATTTGATGAATGTAAGGGCTTTGATTTCCCAGTTGAAGGGGAAAACCGTTGAATCTAGAGAAGTGGAAAGGGTTAAAAGGGTTGTATCGATAAATGAAAGTGTAGCTTCAATTACTGGTTACAAGGGGGATTTCCAATGCATAGATGGTTTCACATTGCCTGAATGGGCGGCTAATAATCCCTGGAAAGAAGTATTAATCCAAAAGTCAAGGGTTTAAATGGTTCTCAATCTCTCAAAGAACTGTATAAGTGCTTTCACTGCTTCCTTTTCAAGGTTTAACCCATAGGTTTTCGCTGTAACTCCATACTCTTTCACCCAGCCTATATCCACTAATTCCTCTATGTTCCTTTTAATGTGAATGTCTTTGATCCCTGTTAACCTTCTCAAGGCATACTTTGTATAGGTTTTCTCTTTATTCCTGGAGAGAACCCAAAGTATTCTAACCTTGCCGACACTGCCCAACCCCCTTTCAAGTTCACGTTCAACCTCCATTCAACACAACCCGTATTCAGCTGTTAACTTGTCCAATTGATTTATCAAGTAATTTCTTAAACCTTTGTTTATGGTCGATTTAAATTTAAAGGTGAGGCCTCTCCTCTAACATTTTCAAAATGTCTTAGCGGAGTTATAGCGGAGTTATTGGAGAAATAAGAGTATTAGTTTTTCATCTATATGGGGAAAGTTAACAATTAAACAGCTAAACTTCAGAGGTTGAAGAAACACAGAGTTTTAAAGAAGCTAAGACGTAAAAGAAGAAACTGCACAAGAAACTTTCACAGGAAACTAGTAGTTAAATTTGAATAGTAGTAAGTATCCATCCCTCGAATAAGAGGGGTGTCCTATGAGGGTTAATTGTTATTGAAAGGACCTGGTTAAAAAAAGAGCTGTGAGAGAGTAAATCATTGGGTATTCGAGGGGTTTGCTGAGATTCTGCCCCTCTGAAGGCGGGAGCTCCATCTGTAAAGGTGAAGTGGTTCACCTTGCCTTAATGGAAAGTGCGAATAGAAAGGTTAGAATTGAGAATAAAGCCATTAATCCATAAACAATTAGTTGTCCACCGATGAAGTCCAGGGTCAAACCAACTAGGAAGGGACCAGTTGTTATCCCTATGTTTAAACAAGTGTTTAGAACTCCATATGCAACACCTAGGCTTCTAGGATCAATTATCTCAGATGGTAAAGCAAATATTGATGGGGGTAAGAAGGCAGCTGCAACTCCGAGCAGGGCAACAGCTGAGAAGAGATATAGATCCATTAATTCAGGTATGAATATGAAGACTACTGCCATGGAAATGGCTGATAAAAGAATAAAAGGTTTCCTTCTTTGAAGTTTATCGGAGACATAACCTGTTATTGGAGTTGCAAGGGCACCTATCATTATCATGCTAGCTAAAAAATCTGATTGAATTCCATTTAACCCTTTAAACTCCATTAATATTGTTTTTCCCCAAGTTGTAAAGGATATTGCAGCCATGTTGAAAGTTGCCCATGTAAAACCTATTAACCAGAGATCTCTATTCCTTAAACCTCTAAAGAAAGATTTTAAGCGTTTCTCCCCTCTTTCCTTTACCAATAAAATAAAAACTAGTAGAGAAGCGAAATTAACCAAGAAACTGATCAGGAAACAAGACCTCCACCCAAGTAATGAACTGATTCTACCCATCAAGTTAAAAGCGGAAATTGTTGCTAAGGGCATGTTTAAACCGAATACACCCATAGCAAATGCAAGCTTCCTCCTGTGAAACCACTGAGTTATAAGGGTTTGCGAAGAAACTATGCCCAAAGCTCCTCCAAAACCCAGTATAAACCTTGAAAACTGTAAAACCAAGAAGGCATCTGTCATAAACGATGCCAGAGAACTAAGGGTGACAATCAGGAATCCAATAACACCAACCAGTTTAGCTCCCAGTTTACCGATTAATACCCCCCCTGGAATAGAAATTAGAATCGCTGGAAACGCAACAAGGGAAATTAAGGAACCTGCTTCTGCATAGTTCACCCCGCTTTCCTTGATTATAGCTGGAAGTATAGGGGGAACAATTTGCATCGAGAAAAGGAAAGAAAAGGTAGAGACAAATAAAACAAATAAAATCAACCAAGGATTTACAGGTTTCATAGATTACCACACCTACATCAACTTAAAAGTTAAATGGTTGATACAACACCACCTTTTAATTAATTTTTCGGTGTTGGAAGATAGGTTGACATGTTCCTCTCCATAAGTATAAGAGTCTCTTATCCCTAATTATAGCAGCATCGATTTTCTAAGTTTCTCTTCAAAAACTCCTAGATAGAGCATTATTTCCTTTGCGATAACCAAGATCATCCATTTTTCCTTACCCCTTTTAATCCGTTAATATCGGCTTTGAAAAGCTCTTTTAATGTTTTAGTCTTTCCATTCTCAACAAACTCTTTCGCTGATTTCCTTAACTTTCAGAACAACTGCTATTTAAACTTATTGAAGTGAAAGCTGTGCCAATAACCATTAAGCTCATAATTCTCTTCCATCAATCTGACTTGACACCCTGATGGAAGCTTTATTTAGTAGGGAAATAAATGTTTAAGTGGTTAACCTTAAGATAACTGTTTCCTTTTAATGTTAATTAATGAGTGGTGTTTAGCATTGAAAATTGTCAGAATCTATGTGTTAGATGGAAACTGTCATTTAAAAGCGGTTGATTTTAAAGTTGACCTTTTACTTTTGGGTGGATGGACTGGGAGGAATAGAGATGAAGTTCTTAAACACATCGAAGAACTTACAAGGATTAATGTACCTAAACCTAAAAGTGTTCCGGTGCTTTTCCCTGTTAGTAGTTATTTAGTTGACGTTTTTAATGAAATCGAGGTTCAGAGCAAGTATACCAATGGAGAGGTTGAATATGTCCTTTTCATAGATGGAGATATAAGGTATGTTACTGTTGGAAGTGATCACACTGACAGGGAAATTGAAAGGGTAAGCGTTGAAAAGGCGAAGCAGGCATACCCTAAAATCATAGCTCCAACGGCGTGGCATTACAAAGATGTTTCAGGTCATTGGGATGAAATAAATTTGAGGAGCATTGCTTGGATTAATGGAGAAGGGAAACCTTATCAAAGCTCCCCCCTTAAAACCTTAATAACCCCTGAAAACCTTCTTGAAATAGTTGATAAATATGAGTTAAGCCGAAAAGGCCTTGTTATTTTCTCAGGGACGATTCCAACCATTAAAGGTGAACTTTTGTTCCCAGAGAGTTTCAAAATTGAAATGGACGACCCAGTTTTAGGTAGATGCATCTCATACAAGTACAAAATTAAGGTATTACCCTCAATCATGTAGATTAATACGGGTTTTTAGGGATTAGAAGTTAATTGTGAGACACTTTTCCAAAAGGGTTTAAGATAGAGACACAGTTAGCTTTCTTAAGAAAATCACTGGTTTAATGCTTACCTATGTTTTAACAGCTACTGAAACCTTTTTAGACTTATTATAGCGATTAGCAAAGCCAAATTTATTTGTTATATCAATTACTGTGAGAGATGCTAGACTTGCTAGGTTTAACAAGGGTTTCCCTATATAAAGAGCTTTAAATAGAACCAACTACACTGAAGAAAGAGTATCTTTAATTTAATCAGTTAAAGAATTTTATGGTGGAATGGAGAAATGAGTTTAACTGGGATTTTAAATCGAAGAAGGAAACTGGTTTTCCTAGCTAACCTCTACTACTTTGGGTTAATTGTCTTGGGAGCAATTTACACATTCCTTAATCCTGAAAATCAAATTCTCCTCTTGGAAGCTGTGAAATCTGAGCTTAAGGGTGAAGGTCTCCTAGGAATCATTGGAAAAGCTTACCTAGAGCACAGGGTGTTTGAAGCCTGGGTTTTAACCTTCACCCTGAATCTTTTCCTAGGCTCCATTATATCGATTTCCCTTCCAGGGTTATTTCTATTAGCCCCTTTAACAGCTGGTGTAAGAGCTTTCCTTTGGGGTGTACTCTTTTCACCGACCATTAACATCCCTGCTTACTTACCCACCCTTACCTTGCCAGTTATGCTGCTTGAAGGAGAGGCATATGTGTTAGCATTGGTAACAGGGGTGAACCTAGGTTTTTCATGGATTAAACCAAGCCTTGTCTACAAAGGGGTAAACAGCAGAGTTGAAGCTCTCAAGAGGTCTATTCGAGAAACAGGCTACATTTACCTTTTAATAATTTTACTACTAGCTATCTCAGCGATAATTGAAGTTCTCACTGTAACTACTTTAACCTAGTTGTTAAAACAAAGGGGAATTATTCAACTGCATACCTAAAGACCCTTGACACTTCCCCCGTTGAAGCAGCGAGATTCTCGCTTGCGGCTCGTCAATGGTGCTTGGTGTGTTTCCATGGGTTTGGGTGCCCCATGCACTAACTTGTCTTCCAAGCCGGTGTG
>JAOZFL010000159.1:5414-8393 GCA_027491455.1 Thermoproteota archaeon
GTTCCCCTCCACTTCACAAAGGAGCGACCCCAAGCAGCTTTGCCACCGGGGTCCCACCATGTTTTATGCACCCCCCAGTTTTCAGCGCCTCCCCACCCCCAAAAGGCGAAGGCTTCAGCTGTTAAGTTTACATTGCCAACAACTATTTTATTAGCATCGGTGAAATTCCCCTTCAAATAGTATACGTTTGGCTGTAATTTATCGTCGGTGCTGAATATGTAATCGTCAAACCTGTAACTTTCCCCCCTGCTGACAAAGTTTATTCTCCCTGTATGCTCGAATTCAGGGAATTCAAACTTCTCCTTCAATTTCTCTGGCAGTGGATTCCTTGCTAAGAGAAATATAAATTCTATTTCCTCCCCTTTAATTTTATGGAAGGACATAGCGTCAAATTCCACACCATCTGTGGCAATGCCGTTTTTAATGGTTACTGAGCCTATGGGGAGATTTCTGTGGTATTCCCTGTCCATGAATGTGAAGCCTGAGGTGAAGTTGTAGGTTTCCCCTGTTTCCAGGTCGTGGTACACACATCTTGTTAACTTCTCAAAATCTAGGTACCCTCCCCAGGTGTCGAGGCAAAGTTGACCAGCTTTGATCCCAGAGACTCCATGAACAAGGAAGGGGCCTTCAGGTTTCCCTATCCAAAGTGGAATAAGTCTGCCTTTACCTTCAACATTTAGAATCTCTGTGGGAGGAGAAGTTTTCATGTAGATTACCTTGTGATACCAGGTTCTTGTCTCCTCATCGTAACCAATGGTGATCACATAATCTTCTACTGGATTGGTGTGAACGGTTGGGTGGGGGAGAAATTTCCCACTTATGTCATAGTATGAAGCCCCTGTGACCTTTCTGAATAACCGTTTATCATCAAACATTAACCGTAGAAAACCGCCACCTATGTTTACCGATGAATGGAAGATGACGATGTGACTTCCATCTGTGCACATGCCAAATGAAACAAAGTTACTTGCCGTCCAACCCTTTTTCCTGTCAATTGCTATTCTGTTATCGGGGAGTTTCACCAGGGGGCCTCCGAAAGGCACAAAGTCTCGTAGTGTAACTGGATCTGTTATCCATGAATTACTTTTCACAACTGGGAAAGAGGGGAAAAGAAGTTTACCTGCTTTTTCCAGGGTCTCAAAAGCTTTATCTAGGAATCTACTTGCGGCTCCATAATCTTTTTCTTTGAAAGCCTGCTTTGCCTTTCTTATCCATTTCTCAGCCTCGGAAACATCGAGGCCCTGTTTTTTCTTTTCCTGGTACTTGACTTTGAACTCAGAGAACCTTTGAATCAGCTGCTCCTTCGCAATAGGTTTATGGAGTAAATGGAAACTAAGGATTAAAATGATTACTGCTGCTAGAATGCAAATTGTAACTAAGATTTTTTTGTTCGTTTCAACCACTCCCTTTCCTTTGAGAAAGCTCCTTTATCGTTTCATAGGTTTGGAACTCAGGTGAAAGTGAATCATAAACCCTGGATTTCCCGAATGAAAGTATTTCTGCATCTACACCCATTGTTCCACCGTGAACTGGGTAGATAAAGATAACCCCCCTTTCAGTAAAGAAGCTATCAGCTATTTCCAAAAACGCTTTTTGTTCTTCTTTACTTAAGCTTTGACTAAACACACCTAACGGAGTTTTTGTAGTCGCTGCCCAATCTATAAAGGCGAACACTTGGATGTCACTAAATTTCTGCTTAACAGCTTTTAGTTTCTCATCCCATTTTTCTTCGTCAAGTTTCATTTCCCTTATTTCTTTAGCTGAAGGACTTAAAGTAACAAAGTCAAGGTTTGGCGGTGGATAAGGATACATCGCAGCAGTTGCCCAACTACCTACATACACGTATCTACCCTTAGCATCTCCATACCTGTGGATTTCATCCACGATTTTACAAGCTGCCTCATAGCTCTCTTTCACTGCTGGGTGATTAATGTCCTTTGTAATTTTTGCGAGTATCTTTGACTGGGTAAAAAGCATGTCAATCCATATGGCATCTGCACCTGCATCAATTTGTCTTTCAGCCCAGCTTAGGAGAAGCTCTTGGAATTTTGGATTGGTTAGGTCTGGAAAGTACGCTGTTACATTTCCAGGGTCATAGAATCTGCAATCTAAATCCCTTGGAACCCATAAATGGGTTTTGCCAAATTCACATTGAAACCTCTCCTTTGATACATTGATCCCCAGTTTTTGAGGGTCTAAAGCAAGTTTCCATGTTTCCGGGTACCTTATAACTTCTTCTGTTTCAGGGTTCCAAACAACTCTTTTATGGATTATCTGGGAGGGAATAGCCCCGCAGAAAATTACATTCGGCATCTCAGCTTTTATCTTTGAAATCACGTTTCTTAGGTGTTCATAGCTGTAACCAGTGAATTTACATCTTTGCTTGGCTCTAAGAGACGGTAACTGTTCACATTTATTTGGACAGGGGCTCCATCTCCAAAAACCCCTAAAAATGAAATCAGTCCCGGTCTCCCTAAGTAAATCTATGACTTCCTCAATGCTTCTATTTATAATGGCGCCATCAGTTACTCTTTCATAGAGAGAAGCAACTTTAACCTTGGAAAGCCTTTCTTTAGCTTCCAAAGTAAAATTTTTGCATGTAGTGTTTGCAGAGGCTCTTTCTAAGGATTCAAAAGCACTGTTTAACAATTCATTAGCCACCCTGTAATTCCCCCTTTTAAAATTCTCTTCAGCCTCCCCTGCTAAATCTTCAGCTTCTCTAAGGTCATAGCCCTGAGACTTCCTCTCCCCACATAGAATTTTAAAGGTTAAAAGTTTCTCTCTGAACCTTTCCTTCTCCAAGGTTGACACATAGAAAACATGAAACACAGTGATCAATACAGCAGCAACTACTAATACCCCGATCAGGATTCTCCTACCCATACCCTCTTATCCCTCTATGAGAGGATTTATGGGGGAAATAAAAACCAATGGAAAGGTAACTACATCCATTCCTCTAGATTTAAATAAAGGGAAAAG
>JAOZFL010000116.1 GCA_027491455.1 Thermoproteota archaeon
TTTCCCTTTGCATTTATCTTTGGGAATATGTAGAAGGCTGCCTTTGGTTTTGTTGATGATAAACCTTCTATTTCATTTATTCTTTTATATGTGTAGTCTCTTCTCTCTCTTAACTTTTTAATCATTTCTTCTAGGTGGTTTTGAGGTCCTTTAATTGCTTCTACAGCTGCTTTCTGTGCAGGTGTAACTGCGCTAAGCCTGTTTCTAGCCATGTTAACCACTGCTTCCATGAACCTCTCCTTTATCATTCCCAATGGGTCTTTGATGTAGAGGTACCCTAGTCTCCAACCTGTCATTAAGTACACTTTTGAGAAGCCGTTTAAGCCTATAACAGGTGTTTCATTGGTCAGGGAAGCTGTGCTTTTAAATTCCCCTTCTAGGATTATCCTGTCATATATTTCATCTGATGCCACGATTAAGTTGTTTTCAGATGCTATCTCTAAAACCCTTTCAACTGTTTTTTCATCGTACAGTGCACCTGTTGGGTTATTGGGGTTAATGATCACGATTACCCTTGTCTTTTCAGTTACCTTTTTCTCTAAGTCTTCTATTTTAGGTTGCCATCCGTTCTCCTCGTCGCAACTGTATGGAACTGGTTTTCCACCGTAGAAATTCACGTAGTTTATGTAGAGGGGGTAGGTTGGTTCAGGTATCAAAGCTTCATCTCCTTCATCTATTAGAGCTGAGAGGGTGAAGTTTATGGCTTCAGATACTCCGTGGGTGACAACGATGTCTTCAGGTTCAATGTCAACGCTATTAAACTTTTTTTCTTTCTCAGCTATGGCTTCTCTTAGCTCTGGGTCCCCTTCAGATGGAGAGTAGTAGTTGCATCCTTCCTTAACTGCCTTGTAAAGAGCTTCACCCACATGGCTAGGTAACTTGAAATCGTATTTTAATGGGTCACCTATGTTTAGGTAGATAACCTTTCTCCCCTTTCTTTCAAGTTCCCTTGCCATTGGAACAAATTCCCTGATGGCATAGGTTAATTTTTCAACTCTTCTAGAAGTTTTAAATAAAGTAGGTTTTGCTTTCAATTCAGTTTCACCTTACCGCTAAATCCCCTTTAACAATGGGTCAATATATTTAAACGTTATATTTATCCACATGGTTTCTGAAACAACTAATTCTCTCCAGGTTTAGCTTTCACCTAGCTTTAAATTTTAAGTTGCCCCTTACTCCTTGCCCCGAGATATCTTTTTTAATTTAGATCGGAAACGATTTAAAAATTGTTTTAATCTATTAATATATTTGCTCTAAGGAGAGAAGTGATTGATTAATGTATCCTGCCCTTAGAAGAGAAGTGGTTTCTAGGGAAACGACACTTAAAAACTTCCTTTCAAAGCTGGGAAAGGAGTATTTATATGCTTTCAACCGAGGGGTATTGGGGGTTTGGATTAACGGTAAACCCGGCTATCCTTCATACAGGTTGAAGAAGGGGGATGAAGTATTAATTTCCCCTGTGATAGCTGGGGGTTAGATTCTTGAGTTATTCAAGGTTTATTTACTTTTAAAGCAGTGTTTAAAATGGATAAAAATTTCTAGTAGGAGTTTTCATAGGTTTGGAGTTAACTGCAGAAGAACTGATTTTTGAGGGAATTTCCTTAATGAAGTAGTAGCTTATTTGCGGGTTTAAATGGGAAAGGTTAATGGTTTGTGAAATAGTTTAACTTGTTTTCTGCAGTTTTTCAGCTGCCTGTTTTACAGCTTCAATTATTCTTATGTAGCCTGTGCATCTGCAAAGGTTTCCTTCAAGGGCTTCCTCAATGTCCTGAACAGTCGGATTCCCTTTCTCTCTTAGTAAAGCTACAGCTGACACAATTATTCCAGGTGTGCAGAAACCACATTGAACAGCTCCCTTCTCTATGAATGTTTCCTTTAAAGCCTTAAACTCTTTATCTTCTATTAATCCCTCCACTGTCACTATTTCCTTTCCATCTATTTGTGGAGCTAAGACCAAGCAGGAGTTTACAGGTTTTCCGTTCAGTAAAACTGTGCATGCACCGCAGTCTCCTCTGCTGCACCCCTCCTTTGGACTAAGAACACTGAGTTCTTTCCTTAACAAGTCAAGCAATGTCCAGTTTGGTTTAACCATGTACTCTATTGGTTTACCGTTAAGTGTGAATTTTATTTTTAGGTTTCCAGTTTCATTCATTTCACTTCACCTTTTAACTGATTCCAAGGCTTCTAAGAGGCATCGTTTTGTTAGCACCTTTGACATTTCCCTTCTGTATTCAGCTGACCCCCTTACATCTGTTATTGGATTTATTTCTTCAACCACTTTTTCAGCGGCGCTGGAAATAACTTCTCCATTTAACTCTTTGTTTATTAGGAGTTTCTCTGTTTCCTTGGCTCTTACAGGGGTTGGTGCAACTGCCCCTAAAGCTATCCTTGCATCTCTGCATTTCACTCCATCCATTACAATTAGAGCTGCTGTTGAAACAACTGAAAGTGTTAAAGCTCTTCTCCTACCAAGTTTAATGAAGGATGAACCTGATTTCTCAGGTTCAGGTGACACCTGTACTTCAACTAGTATTTCATTTGGTTTTAAAGCGTTTTTCCTCGGCCCAGTAAAGAATTCCTCTATGGGTATAATTCTCTCACCCTCCACACTGATCGCTTTCAACTTGGCATTTAAAACCATTAGTGGTGGAGCTGTGTCCGCTGCTGGTGAAGCGTTACATAGGTTGCCTCCAATTGTGCCTCTGTTCCTTATTTGAGTGGCTCCAAGAACTTTTTCAGCCTTGGCTAAAACCCCTGTTTTTCCATTTATCAGGGGGGATTTCAGGATTTCACTGTGGGTTGCCAGGGCACCTATCTTAATCATGTCCCCCTCCTCCCTTATGTATCTCAGTTCATCGAGGAAACTTATATCTATCATGGTTTTAGGTGTTATTAAACAGTCCCTGATCATGGGTATAAGGTCTGTTCCACCTGCAAGGATCTTTGCTTCTTCACCGTACCTTCCAAGTTGTTCAACGGCTTCTTGAAGGTTTTTAGGTCTCAAATATCTGTATGGAGGTATTAGTTTCAACTTTTCTCACCTCTCCTTTTCTTTAGTGCAAAGTAAACTTTTTCAGGGGTCACTGGAAGCTCTTTAAACCTTATACCTGTTGCGTGACGAATCGCATTTGTTATTGCTGGTGGAGTCGGTATTAAAGCTGCTTCAGCTACACCTTTTGCCCCGAAAGCTGCGCCCTTGTATGGTTGTTCAACCAGTACAACGGTTGGCACTTCAACTCTGTCCTTAACCGTTGGAATCACGTAGTCGGTGTAGTTGTTGTTTAATATTTTACCGTCGCTGAAAACTATGTCTTCTGTTAGGGTTAACCCTAGGCCTTGAGCTATGGCTCCGTGGAACTGTTGCTCTATTAAATCTGGGTCTATTGCTTTCCCTACATCTGCAGCTGTGTGAACCCTTTCAACTTTTACCTGACCTGTCCATGTGTCGACTTCAACCTCTGCTATGTTCACAATGTAAACATATACACCGTAAGCTACACCTAAACCTGTTTTCGGATCGAAGAATCTTTTAGGGGCCCTGTAGAAGCCGTATGCAGCTGTTTCATACCCCCTAACATAAAGTTCTTTAGCTGCCTCACTAAACGGTATGTTCCTTGAGGGATCTGGTTTCACATAGATTAAGGCATCTTTGATTTCGATGTCCTCAGTTTTACATTCAAGCATTTCACTTGCAACCCTGACAATATTCCTCCTTAGTTTTGAAGCAGCATCTGCTGCAGCTGTTCCACCTGTCATTAACCCTCTTGAACCATGTGTCGGTCTTGCCTCAGGTATAGCATCTGTATCAGGTCCCTCTATTTGAATGTAGCTGAGTGGTACACCGAGTATTTCAGCGACTATTTTTGCATGGCCTATCAACGACCCCTGGCCAAGCCTACATATCCCCCCCTTATATGTTATTGTTCCGTCTTCATTAATTATAACGGCTGCAGCTGACCAGTCAGGTGCCCCTCTACTGGTGCTTATGCCGTGGTATGCACATGCAACCCCTATACCTTTAAGTTTCCTTTTTGATTCCCTGTTGTACTCCTCTATTTCCCTTTTCCTTTTCTCCCAGTTAATTTTTTCAGCTAGTTTTCTAAGTGCTTCCTCTACACCGACTGATTGATCGACTACTTGGCCGCATGTAGTTGTTAAACCAGGTTTCAAAATGTTTTTAAGTCTGAATTCCACTGGGTCCATTCCCAGTTTAGCTGCTAATTCATCCATTTGGGACTCAGCTGCAAAGTGAATCTGGGGATCTCCGAATCCACGGAATGAACCTGAGAAAACCCTGTTTGTATAGACCAGTTTACCATCTACCTTGACATTTGGAACTTCGTAGGGACCAGCTGCATGAGCAGTTGCTCTCCAAAGCACAAATGGCCCCCTATTAGCATATGCACCTGTTTCATAAATTATTTCAATTTCCACTGCAACCAATTTACCATCCTTCGTCGCCCCTGACTTATACCTTATAATAGATGGATGCCTTTTGTTACTTGCCTCAAAGGTTTCATCCCTTTTAAACATGAGGAAAACAGGTTTCCCTGTTTTCACAGCTGCTAAAGCAGCTATTGGAGCTATCATAGGTATCATGTCATCTTTCCCACCGAATGCACCCCCTGCTGGGAGCTCTATCACTCTAACCTTGCTTTGCTTATATCCCAGAACCTTTGCAACCATTCTTCTAATAAGCCAGGGGGACTGCATACAAGCTAAAATCGTTACTTTATTTATTTCTGGGACAGCAATAACAGTTTCAGTTTCCAGGTAGGCATGTTCCTGTCTCTGAGTTTTATAGGTGTTTTCAACTATTACATCTGCTTCTCTGAAACCCTTTTCAACGTCTCCCTTCCTTATTATCGTGGTTGTAGCGATGTTCCCGCTTTCATGGATCCTTGGAGCAACTGGTTTAAGGGCTTCTAATGGATCAAAGACCGCTGGTAGCGACTCATATTCTATTTCAACTAATTCAGCCCCCTTCTCAGCAGCTTCTTCATTTTCAGCTACAACAACTGCTACCGGTTCCCCTACAAACCTCACCTTGTCCATAGCTAAAAGAGGTTGATCTGGAATAGCGTAACCTATCTGGTTTTCACCAGGTATGTCTTCAGCTGTCAAAACAGTTAAAACACCTGGAACACCCAATGCCTTCCCTTTATCAATCCTTTTAATGATTGCATGGGGATATTTACTCCTAACTATTTTCGCCCAAAGCATACCCCTTGTTAACTTGTCAGCTGTGAATAAAGGCCTACCTAGAACCTTGTCCAGGGCATCTGGCCTTGAAACCCTTTTACCCACTAAACTGAGCCCTTCTTTAACCAATAATTCCTCTAAGTAACCCATCAAAAAACCACCTCTAACCCCATCAAAACCTATTGAAACCTATTCAGAGAGACTCTATATATTTAATTAATGTTGCAATCAAGGATATTAGGTCGTCTTAAATATTCTCCTAAAATTTTTACAACAATCCTTTCCTTAGCAAATAAATTTTATAAATGATAATAGTTGCCCCAAAACTTTTCTAAGGGTTGTTTTACTGGAAAAAGCTCTCGAAGCAAAATATTTTGAATTTAGGTAAGCCATACCTCGAAAGTTACATTTGACGTGTTAAGAAGAAAAACCTTTAGTTCTTCTTGATGTGGAGATCCCCCCAGAGAGAAATGAAAGCTTATAAGTTTATATACTCTATGTTAGTTACCTGCATGGAAATGTGATTTTCGAGGTTTAAGAATACAGGAAACTTATAGAGAGAAAGGGTAAACTATTATGGCATGGCTTCTTAATGACGTTAGTGGGGAAGGGAAAGGATGGAGGCATCAAGAGTTTTGATAAATAGGGTTGGTAGGAAATTGGTTTTCGGAACAGATTTTTCGGAAGTAGACCATCAATATGGGGATACAAGAGAGATATGTTTTCATAAACCCAAGATAGAGCTCAAAGAGGGCTTCATCGTCGCTATTGAATATGTGAGAGAGAAGCAGATTAAGGGGTTGCCACCAATGCTCATTGGTATTAAAAAAATTGATGTACTTAGTCGCAAGGTAGATGTTGACCTGCTGTTAGATTTGTGATTAAAATGTAACTAACAGGAAGTAGAGAAAGGGTAAAGGAATCCTCCCATGAACAAGTAAAACAACTTATCTAAGTTCAAAGGGAAAATGTCCATTGGATAGATAAAAATTATCTAACATCAAGGTTTGTTTCCTATCACGGAACACTTCAGTAGATAAGTTACTCTCCTTCAAGGTTAATATTCTGGATAAACAGGTATGGTTACTGTCAGTTACTCGTGGAAGCACTTTGTGTAGTGGTGTGTAATGGTGTGTAATTCACACCTTAAAATGGAAGCTTTCACTGCATTTCTTTATTTCGATGACAATGGATGTATCGATGTTTCGAACTCCTAGCATGGGTCTAACCTTGTTGATCAAGAAATCTTTTAGTTCATCCATGTCTTTAACCCATACATCCATTAAGACGTCGTGTTTACCGGTTGCTATAGCTACGAAGAAGGCTTCATCTAACCTTGAAAGATAACACAGAGTCTTGTTAAACTCTGATGGGTTAATGTCAACCCCTATTTTCGCCATTACTTTGTAGCCTAGTTTTTTAGGGTTTAAACTGATGGTGAACCTTTCAATAACCCCTTCATCAACTAACCTTTTAACCCTTCTCCTAACAGTTCCCTCTGAGACACCTAGGCGATTAGCTATTTCAGTGTTCGACATTCTAGAGTTGCTGATAAGCATTCTAATGATTTTCAAATCTATTTCATC
>JAOZFL010000039.1 GCA_027491455.1 Thermoproteota archaeon
CGAGACCATTATGGCTTTTAATTCCTGGTATAGGTGTTTCAAGAGGTGTGAAATGAAATGAGTAAATGTCAGCGAATTTCTTAGCTCCGACGCCATGGATCAGATACCCAGCTGCGAATTTACCTACAAAGCCTAATCCAAGTAAACCTTCAACTAGGGTTGGTTTCTTTAACACTGGCTCTTCGACGAGGTCGACCAATACTTCTTGGTTCCACTGCTTCAGAGTCATACGTAACATCTTCATTCAAAGGGGCTACAATTCTATGAGACATAGCTTGTTAACACTTAAATTTTGCCTATATCTCCAATATACTTCACATAGGAATCCTCTTTATAAATTGATTTATAAAATTCTTGTTTCGGTTAACATTGCTCCTTTCTTAAATTTGAGTTGAAAGGTAAGGCGCTGGAGTTTATTAGGGCCTCTTAGCTGTATTGCCCTGAAACAATGTTTACCCATGTCAAGGAGGACATAGCTTCGTTTACATGTGGTGCATTCTGGTTCTATGTAGCTAGACTGATTATAGGAGTCTCTACATATGATGTACACATATTTCCATCCATCTTAAATTTCATCGATTACCAATGGATAGAGAAGATAAGCGAGAAGGGAATAGGTTTATTTGGAGCCTATAGCTGTGGTGGAAATATGGTTTCCAGGCTCAGTAAGGCCTTGAAGAATGTGAGGGAAGGTGTCTTCAAAAAGTGGATTCAGAGAAAACATTAAGACTGAGAAAAGTAGATGGATGGAAATAGCCGGGTAAATCCCTTCTCCTAACTTGGTAACCCCTTGGAAGATCCCTTTAATGAAATGGATAGCCATTGTTAAACGGGTAACATTTTATTACTATCCATTCCATGGGGGTTGTTAAGCCAGCTGGTCTCCACCTAATAAATCCTCCTTTTTAACATGTTTTAGCTCCTTTACCCATTTTACTCTTTCTAAAATGTATTTTCAGCATATCTTCGTTGCTTCTATGCTCCATCATTATGCATTTGTCCATGATCACGGTTAAACCAGCTGAAGCCGCCTTTTTAGCTGCTTCGTCGTTCCTTATACCAAGCTGCATCCATACAACATGAGGTTTTCCATACCTCTTCTTTAACTCTATGGCTTGATCCACCACTGATGGAACCTCTTCCGATGGTCTGAAGATATCTACAACCTCTAATCTTTTCTTTTTTTCCTCTGGTAGGTCTAGTATGCTTTTGTAGGATTTCTCACCTAATATTTCATCGGTAAATGGATTGATTGGGATTACCTCATATCCCTTTGATTTAAGATACGATGCAACCTTGAAACTGTCTTTTTCAGGGTTTCTAGATGCACCTACAACCGCTATTACCCTGTATTTCCTAAGCACATCAAAAATTGTTTCCTTTGAAAACATGTCAATGCCTCCATGAACCCTTTAATCTGAGTAGAGTGCATGAAAAATACGTTCTACAAAGTATTCTTCTGGCATTGCTCCTTCGAAACTTGTTTTTTCATTGATTACAACTTTAGGAACCGCCATCACAGCGTATTTCTGGGCTAGATGGGGGAATTCAATGGATTCTATCATGTCACCTCTTATCCATTCACTTTCAACAGCCAATTGATGAGCTGTCCTGACAGCTCTAGGACAATATGGACATGTAGGTGTCACAAAAACCTGTATGTGTACTGGTTTATTGATCTTCATCAACTTCTCCTTTATTTCACTTGAAAGATCAGTTGCTCCTTCTGAAACATCTATTATGTCTTGTATTAAAGTTGTGAACTCGTATCCAGATGGTAAACCGAAATACCTGACTCCGTAATCCTTTTTCCCAAGTAAAACTATTGCAGGTATTTTATCTACACCGTATTTTTCAGCTAAATCCCTTTCTTTTCCAAAGTCATATATTTCAACGCTTATTTTATCGGACAAATCAGCTACTTCCTTCATTAGTTGCCTAGTTTCCTTACAGTATTCGCATTCAAATTCCTGGCTGAAAACAATTATTTTGACCTCGTCCTTCAACTTCGCATCAAATATCTCCCTAATCTCCGCTATGTGTTCCTCTGGGATTATACCCATAAGAAGCCACCTCACAAAAAGAGTTTCTCATGATAAACTTAATCATGCAATGTACCTATAAATGGGTATTATAAAGGGAACCATATTTGTTCAGTTTCTCTCAGTACCCCAGTTTTACATCGACTAAGCTTTCAGGTTTCTTCCCTTCAATGAATCTTTTAATGTTTTTAGCTGCAAAAAACCAAGATTTCTCCAGTGACAACTTAGTGAAACCAGCTTTGTGGGGAGTGGCGATAACGTTTTCAAATCCATGTATTTTAAGCTTAGAGGGATAGTTTGGGTCTTTGTGTCTTGTGTACCAAACATCTAAGCCGGCACCTGCTATCCATTTGTTTTTAAGTGCTTTAAAAAGTGCCTTTTCATCTACAACCCGAGCCCTAGAAACGTTTATTAGATAAGCAGTCGGCTTCATAGCCTTCAACTCTTCTTCACCTATCAGCCCTTCAGTCTCAGCTGTCAATGGAAGCGTCACAACAACGTAATCCGACTCCTTTAAAACATATTTAAGGTCTCCTGGTCCCCCCAGGAAATCAATGCCAAGTCCACCCTTCAACTTTGGGTAAACATGTTTCTTAATGGCTAAAACCTTCATGTCGAAGGCTTTGGCTCTTTTAACTAATTCCCTGCCTATCTTGCCGAGGCCTATTACCCCTATTTTCTTGCCTTCAAGGTCATCCAGCATGTTTTCAGGTGTGTAAGGGATCCATCTGCCTTCTTTCACTGCTTTGTTCATTTCTATGAGTCTCTTTGTCAACGCTAAGATGAACATCATGGCATGTTCAGCTACCGCGATTGCATTTGCTCCACCGTTGTTTGCTATTAAAACCCCTTTTTCCCTTATTATTTTCAGGTTTACACCGTTTATCCCAGCTCTAATCAACTGTATAAATTTTAGTCTCCTAGAAGCCTCCAATGCAGCGTCGGGGATCCTACCCCCAATCATTATATCTGCTTCCCTGGCTAAACTGATCAATTCCTCCAGGTTTCCATTTGACGGAGAAAAGATTTTAACACTTCGGCCAAGATAATGCTTTAACCAATCCACTCTCCTCTTTTCAACTCTCCATGTGATCAGGATGTTTATCAAAAAAGGGTTCACCTTTGACAGAGGAAACCTGTTATACCCTTTATTCTAGTTCAACCTCTATCCCACCTGTTAACTTTGCAATGAGATTGTAAAGTATCGCCCCGATTAAAGCGAAGATAGCGGCTGTAACTCCGTAGAAGACACCGAAGACTACTCCTCCTAGGATTCCAAGACCGGCCCATATTGGTTTAGGTGGAATCGGCGTAGCTGGGAAGCCTGGGATCCACTTACCTGGAAAAGGAAGAGTTGTCAAGTAGAAACCTGTTATTAACCCTATAATTACCCCTATCAATATTCCGTAGACAAGGAAAAACTTGAAAACAGACCACAAACCCACCTTTCTCACGGAATACTTCACTGTTTTACACACCTCCAAAACATTTTCCCTTTAAAGCAACCCTCCTATGTTTCCCTTTTTAAATTTACAATTTTTCCCCGTGAGAGCTGGAAACATGGGTTAGAGTTTTTATTTCCAGGTTCCTTTCATGGTTGAAAGTATTTGGCTGGGTTTTAAAATGGATATACCTGTGTATTCCCCTATGATCTCAACTAAAACCACTTTGTCAGGGTTTTTAAGGTTTACTTTCCTATCTATGAGTGAAGCAGCTGCTTCTATCACTTCTTTTGAGTGGAGACTTGTTCTCCTCTTTTCAACGGTCACCCTGAAGGTTTCTTTATCCCCTATCTGGCTCCCTAACTCTGAAACAGCCCTTTTTATCTCTTCAAGATCTGTTTTCACTTTTCTCTGTATGGGGATGAATCTGAAGGTGAAAAGGAAAAGGTGAGGAGAATCCCTCATAAGCTTTTTAATTGATTCAACTGCTTTTAATGGATCTAGTTCTGTTTTCAAAGCTATTAAACCCTTTATCCCTGTTTCAACTGCGGATACCTCCTTGTCCCCTATCTCCTCGAAAACCATTTTTGCCTCGTGGACAGCTGAAAACTCGTCTCCTCTCCTACATGTGATAAGAAAGTTGAAGTCAAGCTTCATTTTAAGCATCAGCCTCAATCTCCCTCTTTGCCCTTATCTCTTCCAAAACCATTTTTGCGACATCCACCCTTATCTTCAGCTTCCTCTTCAACATTAACTCTGCAACTATATCTATTTCTTCCCCTTTAGCACCAGCCATAGCCGCTATGTTCCTTGCATGTAGAGCCATGTGCCCCCTTTGAATCCCCTCTGTTGCAAGAGCTCTTAAGGCAGCTAGATTTTGAACAAGACCCACACTTGCCATGACCTCGGCAAGCTCCCTGGCTGTTTTAACCCCTAGGATTTTAAGTGAAACCTGGGCTACAGGGTTTATCTTTGTTGCTCCACCTACTACTCCAACTGCCAATGGTAACTCAATGGTCCCTAACAAGTCTCCTCTTGAATCTCTTTCCCATGTTGTCAAGGAGGAATACCTGCCGTTTTTAGCCGCATATGCATGTGCACCTGCCTCTATGGCCCTTGTATCCTGACCCGTAGCTACTGCCACAGCTATTATTCCATTCATGATGCCCTTGTTATGTGTAGCTGCTCTGTATGGATCAGCTTCTGCAAAGGCATATGCGTTCAGCACCCCGTTCACCACTTCCTCTCCTCCAACTGCTTCCTTAGGTATCCTGGCCCTGGCCCAAACTATTCTTTTATCCGCTAAATTTGAGATTATCCTCAGATAAACCTTGCCACCAGTTATTTTCTCTATGTAGGGGGCCACGGCTTCAGCCATTGTGTTTACAGTGTTGGCCCCCATGGCATCCTTAACATTAACTATTAAGTGGGTTACAACCATGGGTCCCATCCTTGAATCTATGACCCTAACCTTTATGTCCTTTGCCCCCCCTCCAAGATCTACGAGAACCGGGTCTTGTTCATTGGCTATCCTTAATATTTCATCCCTCTCACTCAATATTTTGAACTTAGCTGAGAATGGGTCCCCCACCCCTACAAGTTGTACCTGTGAGAACATCAGGGGTTCCGTGCTGATCGCCTTGATTCCTCCTCCCTCCCTGGCCATTTTAGCTGCGTTGCTCGCTGCAGCCACAACCGACGGCTCTTCAATGGCCATAGGCACTAAGTAATCTTTGTTGTTTATCAGGAAATTAGTTGCTATTCCTATTGGTAATTCAATGGTTCCAACCACGTTTTCAATCATTCTATCAGCTGTTTCAAGGTCTAAGCTCCCTGTCCTCCTCAACACATTTATTTCTTCACTGCTTAAACCAGTGAAATCCTTAAGTACATTCAATCTTTCCCTTAGTGTAAGCTTATAAAAACCTGGGATCCTAGAGGATTTCCTCAACTAAAAACACCTCCTTTAATTCAAAGGGCCTTTAAAGTAAGTCCCTCATCTTTGACTTCACATTTAACCCTCCCTTTCCTTTCCATGTAGCTTATCATGGCTCTAACAGGTACAATTGTTAAGTAGAACTGTAAAATGCTCCTCCTTTCAACACTGTAACAGTTTAAAAGGTAGGAGGCCAGTGAATCCATCCTATTTACCCCTTTCCTAACAGCTGAAACAATTAAATTTCCTATTTCAAACACCTTAGAAATGTTTAATTTGATCAGGGTTTCAGCTTCACCTATTTCAAGGGGTGAACCGTGACTAGGAGCTACGGCTTCAACTTTTCCACCGTTCAAGCATCCAAGTATCCCTTTGAGGCTATCTAAATATTTCTCAGTGTCACTGTGGAATGGTACACCGTACTTTGAAAGGACAGCTTCTGAAAAGAAGGCATCAGCGGTTATGAAGAGCCCTTTAGGGGTTATTACGCCAAGTTGCCCTATGGAGTGACCTGGAATCGAAACAACTCTCAGCTCGACCCCTGAAAAATCAAGGTTTAACTCTTCACCCCCCCTTAAAGAGATTTTATTGTTGACCAGGGATGGTTTAGCTAACAACCCTTTCCCCTTCAACTCTGTTAATGGTTCTGCTAAACCATAAATGGCGAAGGATTCAAGGTAGGGATGCTCAATGAAACAAGCCTCCTTTGCATCTGCGTAAATCTGGGCTTCAAGTTTCCCTTGAAGATAACTGTTCCCTCCAATGTGGTCAGTGTGGTGGTGGGTGTTCAGAATCGAAGCCTCTGAGAAACCGAGGCTGCTTAAAGTTTTAAATATTTTCCTTCCACTCTCCTTGTCGCTGCCAGTGTCTATGATAAGAGCTTTACTTCTACTTAAAGGCAAAACAAAAATGTTCACTGCCCCTGGAAGCATTAAAACATCTTTAACTCTTTGATACAAAACAGATCACTACTTGAACCTTAAAAAGGTGTTTAATGTAAAATAATTCTTTAAGCATAAATTGAAAATAAAAATATGCTGTGCAAGGAAAACTTCACCAAGAACCATTTTGAAAAAGAGAGGTTATTGGAGAATAGTGGAGATGACCAATGAAAAAAGTTTACACCATAGGTCACAGTGTCAGAGGCCCAAAGGAATTTATTCTCCTCCTAGAGAAATACAAAATAGAGACACTTGTAGATGTTAGAAGGTTCCCGACAAGTAAATTTGAACACTTTAAAAGGGAAAATCTAGAAGAAATACTCAGGTTGAAAGGAGTAAAATATGTTTATCTAGGTGAACAACTAGGCGGATACAGGAGTGGAGGGTACAGAGAACACATGAAAAGCTTGGCGTTCAATAAAGGACTTAAAAAACTGGAGAAAATAGCTGAGAAAAGTAAAACGGTTATAATGTGTGCAGAGAAATTTCCATGGAGATGCCACCGAAAATACATAAGTATGTCACTGGAGAAAAACGGGTGGACTGTGATCCATATCTTAGACGCTGAAAGAACATGGATACCCAAGAAAAAATCAGCTGAGAAGGAAAGTTAACGTGATAACCTTCTTCCACCAATAATTTCTTAGGGAAAAAAATAAAAATTCTGAAATGTTTTTCAAATTTAGCTTTGTAAAGAGTTAAGGAATCATTGCTTAACCAGAGGTGTAAATATTGGTTCTCAAAATATATAATACGATGACAAGGAAAAAGGAAGAATTTAAACCGTTAACCAATAACAGGGTTTACCTCTTCGTTTGCGGCCCGACAGTTTATGATTACAGCCACCTAGGACATGCAAGAACCTATGTATCCTATGATGTAATAGCTAGGTGGCTTAGACACAGGGGGTACAGCCTACTTTTCCTCATGAACATAACCGATATAGATGACAAAATCATAAAGAGAGCCGAGGAAAAGAAAGTTGACCCAATTAAACTTGCAAGGGAATACGAAAAATACTTCTACGAAGACATGAATGCCCTTGGAATAGACACAGTTAACATCTACGCAAGGGCAACAGAACACATACCTGAAATCATCAGCCAAATCAGAAGACTAGTGGATAAGGGGTACGCCTATGAAACCGATACAGGGATCTACTTCGACATAGGGAAATTCCCCGGCTACGGTAAACTATCACATCAAAAACCTGAAGAACTTAGGAAACACAGAGTGGAACCAGACCCTACAAAGAAAAACCCACAGGACTTCTCCCTATGGAAAAAACATAAACCAGGTGAACCAAGCTGGGATTCGCCTTGGGGGAGGGGACGTCCAGGGTGGCATGTAGAGGATACAGCAATCGCTGAAAGATATTTAGGGCAGCAGTACGACATTCATGGTGGCGCTGTCGATCTTATTTTCCCACATCATGAAGCTGAAATCGCTCAAATGGAGTCCCTGTCAGGTAAAAAACCCATGGTTAAATACTGGACACACACAGGTTTCCTCTTAGTAAGGGGGGAGAAGATGGCTAAGTCCCTGGGTAACTTTGTGACCATTAGGGAAGCCCTTAAGAAATGGCCCCCTGAAACTTTAAGGTTCTTCCTGGTCTCAACCCATTACAGAAGCCCCGTTGATTACAGCGAGGAAAAAATTGAACAAGCACAGAAAAGCCTTGAAACCCTTTACAATGCCCTCAACACATTTGAAGGTTTAAAGGAAGCTGAAAGAGATAATTTATTAAAGAAAGAGAAAGAAATGCTAGAGGAAGCTGTGAAAGCAGAGAAAAAATTCTCTGAGGCAATGGATGACGACTTCAACACTCCACTAGCCCTGTCAGCTCTTTTCGAGCTTGCAAGGAAAATGAATCTATTCTCCTCCAAGGCGGAAGAAGTTAACCCAGTGGTTAAAAGAAGAGTAACCGGAGTAATGAGGAGGCTTGGATCAGTTTTAGGCATCCTTAAAAGGAAACCGTTAGAAATCGAAAAAGAACTTACAGATCAACTAATTGAATTGATCCTTGAATTAAGAGACAGAGCCAGGAAAATAAAAGACTGGGGAACAGCTGACTGGATCAGAGATAAATTAGGGGAAATAGGCATTGAACTGGAGGACACAGAGAAGGAAACAAAATGGAGGTTTAAAAGAATTTAAACACATAGGAACCCTTTAGCCCTTCATCAGCTGCCCACAAAATCAATGTCAGGAGACCCCTTAGAAGAAATCATAATCCATAATTTACCCCTCAAAAATAAAGTGAAACCCAGGTAGAAGCTACAGCCTTTTCCAACTCCCAGTTAACTCTATTCATAGAAACCTGATTCGCAACTTACTTACTGCAAATTTTTCCTAACATAAATGACTCTTTTCTTGACACACCTATTTCAATCAAATGGGTTTTAATCTGTCCCCACCGGGCATTCCACGAGACACCTACCACAAACTGAAGCTGCTTCTCCATATGCCTTAATCCATGGATTTATTTCTCTTTTAAGCTTGAGGAATCTTCCTGGTTTCATTTCCCTTGGCACTTCCAGTTTCCCTTCAAAGAAGTAGGGTGGTCCAATGTTTACGCTTACCCTGCATTTCCATTTATCCAATTTTGCATATCGATAAGTTTTCCCATTAATCTTCACAGATACAAATTCATCTTGTGGAATAGCATTCACAGGGCAAACATCCACACAAATTCTGCACTTATCTGTGTCACATAGCTTCCCCCCGTTGTAAAGGGGGTCTGGTTTCAGGTTTGCAGAGGTAAGAACAGTTACAAATCTTTGACGAGGACCAAAACAGGGAGTTAAAACCAGCGAACACCACCCGAACTCACCTAATCCAGCTGCAACAGCAGCGTGACGATGAGACAGGACACCTCTAAGCTTCTCTACATCATATGGGAAACTGGCTGGAATCATCGTTGAACGGTGACCCATCCTCTTCAGCTCCCTAGCCACCTGATAGGCCAATTTATTTAACGATTCATTCAAGGTTATGTAGCCAAACTGCATGTAAATAAACTGACAAGTTATTTCTCTTCTCCTATGCGCTGCCTTGTTAGCCTGTACAGCTCCCCAAGGTACATGTATCGCCATGGAAATCAAAGAATTAGCATCTGGCTGAATATCTATTGGTCTATGTCCTGACGGAGCATCTCTCAACCTGGAGACAGATGCTATCCCAACTAAATCTGCCCCATGCAATTTTGCAAACCTCTTTATGTCAATAGCTTCTTTCTCCCACTTCTCCATGT
>JAOZFL010000180.1 GCA_027491455.1 Thermoproteota archaeon
TCTTGGTCGTGGGTTACATGGATAGCTGTTAACCCTAACTCCTTAATCATCTCCCTCAACTCATACCTAAGCTTAACCCTTAAAACTGCGTCTAACGCACTTAAAGGTTCATCTAAAAGCAGGATCCTTGGTTTAGTGGCTAAGGCTCTAGCCAAAGCTATCCTTTGCTGCATCCCCCCACTCAACTCCTTAGGGAAAGAGGAGGCTCTGTGCAGGAGATGAACAAGGTTAAGGGTTTCTTCTCCGATCTCATTTAATTCCTTCCCTGTGAAACCCTTAACCCACGGGCCAAACGTCACGTTTCTCCAGACATTCAAGAAGGGGAACAATGCATATCCCTGGAAAACAAACCCTACATCTCTTTCCTCAGGAGGGAATTCATTTACAAGTTCATTATCGAAGTAAATTTCTCCTTCATCAGGTTTTAGGAGTCCAGCTATAAGTTTAAGGGTTGTGGTTTTACCTGCCCCAGTTGGACCTAGAATTACAAGGTATTCCCCCTCATGAACCTTTAAACTAAGCCTGTCAACCGCGACAACATCTTTAAATCTTTTAGTAACCTTTTCAAGTTTAATCTGAGTCATTCCTTAGACACCTCTTCCTCTACCCCTTCCAGTTAGAAACCTGAAGAGGAAAAGGAATAAAACGGAGACAACAAGTAGGTAAGTTGAGGCGAAAAGAGCTGCTGGAATCGCCAAGGCTTCAACCATGTTGACCACCAAGGTTGAAACAGTTAAATCCCTGCCCATCACCATGAAAGTTGCACCTGTCTCGCCAAGTGAATGTGTAAAGCAAAGTATAGCCCCTGTGAAAATTCCAAGTTTCAAGGAGGGAATGGTGGCTGCTTCAAGAGCCATGTAGGGAGATGCACCTAGGGTTCTAGCTACTTCTTCATAGTCTCTGACCCTGGATCCCTCGTATGAAGAGGCTATTGATTCAACGGCAACTGGAACAGAGAAAACAATATGTGTTAAGATAATCAGCCAAACCCCTGGTTCAAGGAGGCCAAGACCAGGTGGACCCCACAACATGAGCATTGACAATCCAAGTGCGGAGGTGGGGACAACCAAGGGGATTTTTAACAGAGACTTTAACAGTTTACCCCACTTAAATCTCTCAATGACCAAAGTTGTAGGGATCCCTATACATGTAGAGATATAAGTTGAGAAACCAGCCGCTATAAAAGAGGTTAAAGTTGCTCTGAGGAGGGAGTTAAAATAGTTTGAGGGCCCAAACAATTGATACAGGATCCCCCCCTCAACCTTGCCTGTGAAGGGATCTGCACTCCAATAAGATACAACTGAGAGGACAACGATCACTATGGGTGCAAGCACACTTAAAAACATGAAAACCAGTCCAGCTGCATCCTTCAAAAAGTACATTTTCCTTGAAATAAATCTCTCCAGGTTGAGCAGTTTCCCTTTGAACCTTAAAGCCCTTGTAACAGCTAAACTTGTGCTTTGACCCTTTGACGTCAAGTACTCTATGGGTAGAATTATAAGGGTAGAAATTAAAATTAAAAGGAAACCTAGAAATGATGCAGGGACCAATTTAAGTTGCTGTTCCCACTTAACAATTGCCAAGGGGGCAGTCACTGTGACACCTGCTACAACCATGGTTGCACCTGTTTCACCCAGTGACCTTGCAAAGGCGAGAACAGAACCTGAGAAAAGACCCGGCAGGGCCTGAGGAAAAGTGATAAACCTAAAAGTTGTTAGTTCAGAGGCTCCAATTGTTTTAGACACAGTTTCGTATTCTACCCCCAACTCCTCAAGCTTAGATTGAAGGATTCTAACCACGTAGGGGAAAGTAAGGGTCACATGTACTATCAATATCAATAAAGGGATTCTTAGAAAAGGGACAACGTAGCTGTGTTCAAATATGCCTCTTTTCAATCCAAGCAAACCCCCGATGCCAGAAGCAGTTGTCCATGTTAACAGGGTTGCGAAGCCGAAGGCAGAGGTTGGCAGGACAAGTGGAAGTAAAACTATGTCTTCAATGATCCATTTCCCCTTGAAATTCTTCCTTGCAAGTAAATAGGCTAAAGGAACCCCTATCACAATGTCTATTAAAACCGATGCAGCTGCCAACCTTAAGGAAAGGAGAAGCATGCCCTTTATCTGTTTCCAATGTTCATCACCTATTAAAGGATTACTGAAAACCTCTAAATGCAATTCTCTCCAGTTTAGAGCTGTGAAGGAAATGAGATAAAACGTTGGTAGAAAAACGAATAGAATCAGCGATAAGAGGGTTAATGTAACCAATATGTAAAACAATATGCTTCTCTGCCTCATCTGCATGTCGAACTACCCTTGGACACCTGGATTCCTTACCTTCGCCCAAACAGTGAAAACAGCATCTAGGACTTCTCCTTTGGGAGGAGATAGAACCGGGACGTTAAATTCACTTTTAACCCCGTTTTCCTCACTGAAAATAGTTGTGTTTAATGGAACACTTGGGTTTACAGGTCTAAAACCATGTTTCTGAGCTTTAACTTGGCTTTCATAGCTTAGAAGGAAAAGTAGATACTCAGAAGCTGCAAATCTTTCCCATACATCGATCCATTCACCGTTTAAGATTACATAGGGGTGGTCGTTAAGTATCACTCCTTCTTCAGGGTAAACAGCTATTAACCTGTTACCATGCATTTTAAAGGCCTTCAAAGAATTTTCTAAAACAATGTTTTCATAGACAGCGAAACAGTCAATTGCGGAGGGCCCACTCTCAGCTGCCCATTTACCGAAGAACCCTGTGCTAGACCCGTAATAAACAGCTTTCGACTCAATTGACTTAACGAAATCCAAGACCTTGGGAGCTGTTAAATTCTCCAATGTTAACTTGTCCGGTGTTGTGTTTAATGCAGCTGCAAACTCCATAACAGTTGCAGTTGTCCCTCCGTTGCTAAGCAAGGGGTCTGGGTGTCCATATTTGAACTTAACTCCTCTTTTAACCAGGTTAAACAGTTTTCTGAACCCTGTAACATTGTTTTCCTTGTAGAATGATTCCCAGCAAACAATAACTGTCGGTGTTATGACCAGTGGAGTCCATTTGTCAATTAAAGGTTCTTTATGGCCTTGATTAATCCACTTTGAATTCAAGTAGGGGATCCATATACTTGAAGCTGGGCTCCAAGCCACAGGTGTTGCACCATGCAAAATTTCATTCACGGTTTGATGTGTCCCCATAACTGTGAGTCTAACTGAAACATCAATGTTAAATTTTCTACGGAACCATTCTTTAAATAGGGGGGTGACATCCTCAATCCATCCCTGTTTTTCACTTGTGTAGAGAAACTCTATCTCTATTTTTTCAGGGGTCCCAGTGAAGGGTCTCTGCTGAAAACCAGAGTAAAAAACCGAGATAAATGAGAAAGAAATGAAGCCTAAGAGGGAACCAACCAATAAAAGGATGTAACCACTCCTGGGAAACAACTTCACCCTTCCCCTCTTAAAAGTAGACAAACTACACCACCAAAAAAATGAAGACATCTACAATGGAGTTTACAATGAACATCTTTTAATGCTTAGCTAATGACAAGTCTCATAAATAATTTTCGGTTTATCACAGATAACACCTGCATACATCGAATTAAAACCATTAAATCAAACAATGTGGTTTTCACTGTTCAAAAACCTATTAACTCAAACTTTCTCCTGTTAAAGGCAATGCATTAAATTAAACTATCCCAAAAAATGTTCAACTATGTTTTATTTGTACCATTTCAATTTAGCAATAGTATGGGAAAGAAATAAGATTTATAAAGGGTGCAAATCCTTTAATCTGTGCTTTAACATTTATTAAAAAGAAATTAATGGTGGTTCTTTGCCGGAGAAAACGGAGAAAATCTGGTTTGATGGAAGGTTAGTTGATTGGGACCATGCAAAAGTTCACGTACTGGTTCATGGCTTACATTACGGCTCAGGGGTCTTTGAGGGTATAAGATGCTACAAAACCAGGAAGGGCCCTGCTATTTTCAGGTTAAAGGCTCACCTTGAGAGATTCTACAACTCGGCAAAAGTTTATTTCATGAAGATCCCCTTCACCCGTGAGGAGCTTTCAAATGCTATAAAAGAGTTAATCAAAGTGAATAAATTAGAGGAATGCTACATTAGACCCATTGCTTTCAGGGGGCTTGGAAAAATGGGTGTTGACCCAACTGGAAACCCTGTTAACGTTGCAGTAGCTGTTTGGCCATGGGGAGAATACCTTGGAAAGGGAGCCAGGGAGAAAGGGGTTAGATGCACTGTTTCATCGTGGGTAAGGATAAATAATTCCATGCTTCCAATGACAGCTAAGGCAACAGGTCAATACATTAATTCAATGCTTGCAACCATGGAAGCTCATCTTAAAGGGTTTGATGAAGCCATAATGCTGGATTCAAGAGGGTTTGTTTCAGAGGGGTCAGGTGAGAATCTTTTCATGGTTAAAAACAATGTGATTTTCACCCCTGCAGTGGAGTCATCAATCCTTTTAGGTGTGACAAGGAACACAGTTATCACCCTTGCCTCAGACATGGGTTACAGAGTCATAGAGAAAAACATATCTAAGGATGAAATTTTCTCAGCAGATGAACTCTTCTTTACAGGTACAGCGGCTGAGGTAACTCCGATTGTAGAAGTGGACCATAGATCAATTGGCAACGGAAAAGTGGGGCCTGTTACAAAGGAAATAATGGATAAATTCTTTAACGTAATACGTGAAGCAAATGAGAGTTACAAAGGGTGGTTCGACTTCGTGAAATAGTACTTTCACGAAGACAAGACGCTGAATAGATGCTAACAGTTAATCCAAGCACAGATAAAACGAAGCTAGAAATAGCGCTGTTGATAGCACAGATTTATATGTTATATGGCTATAACAATTCTCGTGGCGGCTGGGAGTGGAGAGTTGAGATGAAGGGTTTAGGTACCAATTCCCTGACCAATTTTCCATTTCTCCTCTTCTCTAATGGTGCCTTATATGTAGCCTTTGCTGTAGAAAACTGTTCAGGTCATGGCTTTATGGTTGGAGGCAGAACCATCAACATGGTTAGAGCAATAAATGTAGCAGCTGAACTAAGAATAGAAATTGAAACAAGTATTTACCCTCAAACCTCAGTTTTTAACGGGTGGAACAGTAACAAGTAACCGTAAACTGGGTAAATTACCAGTGACAAACTTGACGGTTGTAAGCAGCCCCATTAAAAACAACCTTTATGTCACTCCAACGGCTACTCAGGCTGTTCCAGGTTAAAGAAGAGTTGAGTAACAACTGGAAAACACGAACAGTGCAAAAACTGTGGTAAGTGATTTTCTAGTTCCTTCTCTTTAAATCTAAGATATAAGGATTTAAAGTAAGGTGAAACAGAGCCGCAGCTTTTAATTTACCATGTCCATAGTAAAACTTTAAAAAGTTAGTTTACTCTAACTTTTTTGGTGACCCATGTGAAAGTTGAGGTTCTGGAGAAGGTGGTGGAGGCTGTTAGTGATAGACCTAGATCTGTCGATGAAATAGCCCGTGAAGTGGGAATAGGATGGAAAACATGTGCCAGGTATTTGAACAGCCTGAAAAAAATAGGGGTCATTGTTGAAATAAGGAGTTCAAGGGGGAGTCTCTATGTTTCCCATAGCTTTAGGAAACCTAGACTTCTAATTGTGCCCAGGGTTAGAGTGGGCAACACATTTAAGCTTACAGATGAGAAACCTCCAGAAGAAGATGTAGTGGAGGTTCTAGTATGAGATGTGAACTGCAGATTCTGGAGAAGTTTAACTATTACATTGAGAAGGGTTTTGAACCTTACCCCGTCTTACCGATAAAGATATTTAGACGTGAGTTGGTCAAAGTTGTTGACACTGCTGCCTTGGTTGACACTGGTTTTGACGGTGCATTAATAGCTTCAAGGGCACTTGGAGACTATATTTATAGTAAAGTGGAAAGGATGGATGGAGCTGAGGAAATAGATGCCGCTGGGATAGGGATACCTTGCGATTTTTGCATTGTAGATTTACAGGTGGGTGGAAAATGGTTTAGGGTAAAAATGCATGTACCGAGAGCTGGAGACCTGGGTACAATACTGGGAAGAGTAGTGTTAAACAGGTTAAACATTTGTTTAAGAGGGTTGAAAAGTGAGCTGTGCTTAGCTTAGTAGAAGATCTATTCCCTTTTTTTAGAATTTTAAAGTTCAAGTTAAGATCTTAACCGTTTTTAAATTTGGAAGGGTAAAATATGACCTATTTATTTCCCATTGTTTTAAAATACCCTCTTTCCTTTAAAGGGTTTTAAAAGTCCTCCATGAACATCTTTAACCCCTCCCTCATACAAATTTCACTGAAAAGCTTTGAATTTGTAAATTGCTTAAAGTAAAACCTTTCCGTACAGTTTTCGTTAGGAATCTGTCAGTTTCATCTCTAGGGGGTAATTTACCATAAAAATTTATGGAGCCTTTCAGCCCCCCCATGTGTTCAAGGTAACCTTTAAGTTGCCTACGGATTGGAATAATTTAAATCTAAAATTGCAAGGGCTTAGTGAACCCTATTGTAGCTAAAGAGAAGCAGTTAAACCACTAGGTGCTGATTCCCGGGAAAAGCGAAACATTAATTTAATTAAGTTTCTCTAATAAAGGTAGTGGTGTGCTTTGTTTTCACTAGGGATTTAAAATGATTATTGAATACTTAAACTTGAAGGTTCATGGAGAAAACCCTTTAATCATGCATCAGACACTTGAGTCTCTTTACAGCATCTTTAACAAGGTTCCAAATCTCAAGAAAATAGAAAATCTCCAAGTCTTTGTGGGAGGCTCTTCTTTTCTAAGGGACGAACTTAGAAAAGAATTAACTGAGGATGCTCTAAGGTTTGTTTCCAGTGAACTTCAAGTAGAGGGGATGAGTCTAAGCTTCAATGATTCAGGGAAGGAAATAGTTCTAGTTAACCTGGCAGATCTATATGATTTCCGCGATGAAGGAGATGTTAAAGCATTTACAGGTGTTTTAGCCCATGAAATGATTCACTCCTTCCAAAGGCAAATAGGTCTTGAGGAAACAATACATGAGGCTTTTAAGCAAACCTATCCCATAATTGAGGCAATTAAAAGAGAAGAGGAATGCACAGATAAAAAGTGTATCTATGCATTGGATTCATTTGCCAAGTCGGTTCTCCTTTCCCTAAAGGAAATAGTTTGTAACACCTACATGATTGATTCAGGTTTAGCTGAGGAATCTGTACAATCACAGGTAAAGGATTTCCAGGTTGGAAGGGCACGTCCTGAACCACATTTCTTCAGGGTTAGGAAGGGAGTGAAGCCAAGTAAAAGAGATGTGCCGAGAATCGTTAAATCAGTGGAGTTTGAGGTTCTCATCCTTCCGTCTTGGCTTCCAATAACTAAGTATAGCTCTAGAGAGGCTCAGAAACTCATTGATTACATAGATAGATACTATCAATCTTCAACTAGGAACATAGCACTTGAACTCATGCTTATAGAACCCCTTTACATGTACAATTTTTCATACAGCTTCTCCTTTTTCAGTAAATACTTTTATTTCCTTTACTCAACCCTCTACGAAATCATAACAGGTAAACCCTTCTATGTTTTACACATTGCTGAAGCCCTGAAAAACCTTGAAAAAGAAAATATGAGGCAGAGAGAAGCAGTTGAAGATGTACTTCTAAAGTCAACCCATTTATACCTTAAAGTAGAAGAGGGATCAAAGCACCCAGAGGAACTTAAAGTAGTCGAGGATCTCCTTAAACAAAGGTTAACTGTGAGGGAGTGGGAGGAGTGGCTTAACCTGATGAACCAGTATAAACCAACCGAGCTTTTAAAGCTTCCAATGCTCATATTAATCGATGAAGGCATAAACAAAATACTGAGAAATGAAAAAACAAGTTTCATACAGGTTGCCCTGAGCTTAGCTTTGGTGGGAACCCATACAAGTAACGAGGTTCTCTTCGAGAAAATAGTTTCGGATTTAAAACTGGGTAGACTACCGAAAAACATTTGGGATGTTGGGAAAAACCTTTACACCGCTTATATCAGACTTAAAAGAGAGATACATGGGTTGAAAATTGATGCCTGGGAAGTTAAAAGGTTATTTAAACAGCTAAGAAAGCATGGAATCATACCTAAACCGGAATACGTTAATTTCTGCTTGGATCTAATGGAAGAAGCAAAAAATGAACTGGGGAAAGACTTTGTTTTCAAGGTGGAAAACCTGATCAGTAAATATAGAGTTGAAGATGAATCAATCCCTCTTGTCTCCGCTTCTTTGTTAGCTGTCAAAAGGAAATTAGGGGAGATAAGAGAAGTGAACAAGGAAATCATGAAGCTTTACAGGGAATCCCCATAAAAAATTCCCCCTGTTGCAAGGAAACCCCATTTTCCTCGAGGTTAGAGGAATTGGAAAAGCATTTAAATCATTTTGCACACCTTCTTTCAACTAAAGCAGAGGCGGCTCTGCTTACCAAGGCTTCATTAATGGAAATAGCTGGCAATATGAACCTTGGTTGAAGGACTCGATGAGCTACGTTCTAGGAGAGTCGCAATTAAATTAAGGGATAAACTGAAGAGTGAAATAGTTATTAAACCCAAGTCACAAGCCCATGAATTTACCCATGGGTAACTGACTTCTTAACCTTTATCAACTTTTCACTTGATGTCCACCCTCCAACTATTGATAGATCAGAAGATGAAACCCCTAGATACCTGGATAAAACCTTGATTAGTTCCCTGTTTGCCTCTCCTCTAGTGGGTTTTGCCTTTAATTCAACTCTTAGAAAACCTTTCCCTTCTTCTACCACCCTGTTCCTCTTAGACCTAGTTTTAACCTTAACCTTTATATAGGATACACCTTCATCTTTCAGCAAAGGAAATTTCCACCTCTCAGCCAAAAATAAATATTGTGGTTGTATATTGGAGGGACATGTGTTTAAGGTTTCTCTTAGGTTAATTAAACGGTGGAACAATGTAAAAATCTTGTAGTGAAATTAAATTGGAGGGTTTACAGGGTGAAGATTTTAGCTGTTACAGATATCCATGGACAATTTAGTGATTTATCCCCTTTACTCGAAGAAAGGTTTGAATTGGTTTTAATTGCAGGGGACATTACAAACTTTGGTAGTTTGGGTGAAGCAAAGGAGATTTTAAGGGAATATACTCAAATAGCCCCTGTACTATTTGTCCCAGGGAACTGTGACCCTACAAGTCTCCTTTCAGTTGATCAAGTTGGGGAAGCTGAGATGATACATGGAAGGGGGATTGAAATTAAAGGTTTACGGTTTGCAGGTTTAGGGGGGGCAACTATTTCCCCCTTCAATACATATATTGAGTTCACAGAAGATCAGATAAAAGAAGCTTTGAAAGGGATAGGGGAAGTTGATGTGATGATTTCTCACAGTCCCCCTTTCGGTGTTAGAGATCAAGCCCTTTCAGGTTTAAACATTGGGAGTAAAGCCTTAAGGAAATTTATATTGGAAAGGAAACCAGTTGTCGTGGTTGTTGGACACATCCATGAGGCAAGAGGCTATGAGAAACTAGGTGAAACCATAATCGTCAACCCTGGACAGGCAGCTAGGGGAAACTACCTGTACCTTGAATTAGAAAATAAAGAGATTAAAAGGTTTGAATTGAAGAGCTTCAAATGAAATATTTAACTCAGCTATTCCTTCCCTCCTATTAAAGGTTTCTGAACTTCTCTCTCATTTTTCTTTTAAGCTTTGTAAGTTTCTTTATTTCCCTTTCCTTAACGGAGACATCGCCTCCCTCTAAGTAAAACCTTTCAGCTTTCCTGGTTGCAGCTTTTATCCTTGAACGAATCCCTTTAAGTCTCCTGTAAATTTTCCTTTTCTCAGCGTTGCTCTTTAATGGGTTTCCTCTTCCACCATTAAAAAACTGGTTGATCCTCATCTGTTTAAAACCTGAGGTGTTTTCTCTGCGAACAGCTATTTTCACGTTTAAAAAGTCTTTTTCAAGGTAATCCTTTAACCTTGGATTGTAAAGTGCAGCTGCTGGGTGGTAGGTGGGGATAACTTTTACTTGGAGCCCCATAAAGTTTAAATTGAAAGTTTTCCCTCTAACCCTGCTTAAACCACTGTAATGCATATTGGAGGCTTCAAATAAGTACTTAGTTGAATGTCTACCCAAAGCAACAATTATCCTTGGTGAAATAACCCTTATTTGTCTCTCCAGGTATGAGGCACAGGTTTGGATTTCAATTGACGTCGGATCCCTGTTACCAGGTGGTCTACATTTCACAACATTTGTTATGTAAACCTCTCCTCTTTCAAGTCTCAATACATCGTTTATCAGTTTATCCAGAAGTTTACCGGCAGCCCCTACAAATGGTCTTCCCTGTATGTCTTCATTTGCACCTGGAGCTTCACCTATAAACATTATTTGGGCATCTATGCTTCCCTCACCTGGAACAGCGTTTTTCCTTTTCTCCCAAAGACTGCATCTCCTGCAAACCCTGATTTCACTTGCAATGGAATCAAGGACCTCGATTTTATCACTTCCCAATCACTTTCACTTCCCCACATTGGTTACCGGGATCCCCTGCCATATGTTTAAAGGTTCCCAGATCCTTAAAAAATTAAATTTTAGCCTTCTCAATTTTCAATTTCCTCTTTTCAGCTTGTTTAAGGAATCTTTTCTCTTCAGGTGTATCACAGCTTAAAAGTATGACTTCAAAGTTGTTTCTGATGAACTCCTCAACTTGATCTAAAACCACTTCTAACCCTTCACTGACCACTTCATTACTCATTTTTTTGAGGCTCCATAGCTCTATGAATCCGTATCCATTCTTTAAGTATCTTTCAAGTTTTTCAAATGGTAAGTTTTCAAGGGTTTCCTGGTTTATCACAGCTATTTTCCGTGACCTTTCATCTTCCAACTTCACATTGATCAGCTCCCCAGGAAATCTATCAGTTCTCTTAGTGCTTCTTCCTTTGTTTCAGGGTAAATGGTTCCCTTTGGAACTCTGTATTCTGGGTATAAGAGAACAGGTGGGATATCTGTCAACTTGTAATTTATTTTCCTCTCCTTCAATTCCCTTTCAAGTTCCTCTATCCACACTCCTCTACCCTCCACCACGTTTGCTTCAGATGTCACATTGAATGGTCTTCCACCCCACTCTGGGTTGCTCTGGGTCATTCTAACACCGCACGATGGACTGATCCCCAAACCTAAAACATAGATTTTGAAGCCTTCCACACTGTATTTCTCTAAGTAGTCAACGCTTAGCTTAGCAAGTTTCCTGCAGTGTCTCCTGAAATTTACATTGTCGTATTGCTCTTTAACCTGCCACCATCTCCTCAAACCACAAAAACTTGTTTCAACACAGGGCAACTGGAAAATTTTAAATTTCCTATTCCTCAAGAAATGAAAAACAGGTTCCATCACCCCTTTATGGATAGCTATTCCAGGAGCCCTAGAATTCATGTTTAAGATGCAGTGACAGACAACTGCTAACCTCTTAACCATTTTAACACCCCTCTTCTCCATTATCTCTGTGTCCTTTTACACTGCAGTTCGAACATTTTTAACAGTCTTTTTACTTTGAATCCCTTTTTAAAAATGGTACCAAGAACATTCAGATGGCATGTGCTTCGTTTAAGGTTTATATCAAGCCTAGTCTAGCTACAAGTTTCATTTTCCTGTAACCACGTATAATAGTTAACTCTATTTCGTCTCCGGGCTTCCGGTTCCCTATCTCTTTTCTAAGGTCACTGCTTGTCTTTAACTCTACACTATCAAGTGCATATATTATGTCCCCTGGTCTTATTCCAAGTTCTTCAGCCGGTCCACTCGGAGCCACTTCCACGATTAGGCAGCCTTTCTCCACTGGCAAGTTGTAGTAATCAGCTAAAGCCTTGTTTACAGTTATAGTGTAAACCCCCAGCCAAGGCCTTATAACTCTTCCATAGGTGACAATGTCTTTGACCACTTTTTTAGCTGGGTTAATTGGTATTGCGAAGCCTATTCCCTGGGCGTAAGCAATTACAGCGGTGTTTATCCCTACAACTTCACCTTTAAGATTTATTAAGGGGCCTCCGCTGTTCCCTGGGTTTATGGCTGCATCTGTCTGAATCAATCCCTCATATGTCCCTCTGTTCGTTTGTATAGATCTATTCAAAGCGCTTATAACCCCTAGAGTAACTGTTGGTTCCCCTGCTAAACCGAAGGGGTTACCAATAGCTAGCACTATTTGACCAACCCTTAAATTGTCTGAGTTGCCGAGTTTAATTTCAGGGTATTCCTCGCCTTCAACTTTGACAATAGCTATGTCTGTTTGTTTATCTAGACCAACTACTCTGCCCTCTAAAACCTTTCCATTAACCATTGAAACCTCTATTTTCCCTGCTCTTTCAATTACATGGCTATTGGTGACCACGTATCCATCGCTTCTAACAATAAAACCTGAACCCAAACCTTTAACTGGTAAAGGTTGAAAGAGAAAGCTCCTTGAAAGTTTAAGGCTTCCTATTGAGACAACTGAGGGTTTAACCTTTTCAACTGCATCTATGATTAAATCTTCATCCACTGAAACCATCCAGTGTATGCACCCCCTTAAACTTTAAAAAAGTGGTTTCCTCTAAATATATTGTCTTTTCAAAAGTGTTTCCTTTACATTGTGAGAAGCACAGAGAATATCCCTGTGAGGAAAACTCCGTCAAATGTTCCTGCTCCACCTATACTTGCAATTGTTGATCCTAGTTCAGGTATTTTGTTCAGGTTTAAGAGGTCTGCTCCTATTAAAACCCCTAATGTCCCGGATACATAGGCTATTAACGGTGCATAAGTCTTTGAAAGGAGAAGACCCGTTACTGAAGCTAGAAAAGCTGGTATAAAGCCTGGAACAGCAATTCCAAGACCTTTTACAGGTCTAGAAATTAGATTTGTAACCAGTGATACAAATATGAGGGATAAGATCACATTTATTAGAACTTGAAGGCTGGGAAGCTTAAAAATGAGTAGGTACAGGGAAACTGAAACCGGTAGGATTGCCCCTCCAAAATTTACAGCTAAAATTGTTTCCCTTACATTTTCAACGACAACTGGTACCTTGTACTCAACCCAGAAAAACTTAACGCTTCTAAGGGATAAAACCGGTTCCCTAGTTAAAAATTTCTTAACAGGTACATTCACTGTGCTTCCTAGAAGACTTAAAATTAAAATGGTTAAGGCTTGAAGAGGAGTGAACCCCAGTTTAAGGAAAGCAAGTTGAAGGACACCTAAAAAATAGAAACCAAACAATAAAAACGTTAAAAAAAGTAAAATTATGAGAAATAAGCTTTGAAAAGGGAAATAAATGTATTTCTTCGAGTCCAAACCAGTTATCACCATCAAACATTTACTTTCAACAACACAAAATAAAAGGTTTTGCTCTTTAAAAACCATCCTTAACTACTTCCATGTTTAAATTAAGATACCAACCTCCCAGAAAAACCTGTAAATGAGTCAGTGAAAGCCTTGATCCATTAGATTTCATTTTTCATGGAGAGAACAGTTTTTACCCTTTAAACTTCGGGTAAAAAGCAATGTAATATGTTGAATTTAAAATAGTAAAACATTTTTAACATCGTGAGCGGGAAATCCCATATGCCTCAGCAGTGGGATGAAAGCGAAACATTTATATTCCCCCTCTATTTATGATTTTGTTTAGATGTGAGGAGGGGCCACCCTTGAAAGCCTGTGGAGATTGAAGCCTCTGCCTAGGTTGGCTGAAAGAGCTGCCGATGATGGCAAGCTTTGATCCATGAAGCAGGAACCGAAAATTCCCACAAAACGCTCCCCGAAGCAGAGGCGATGTAGGAGTAACCAAAAGGAAAAGTGGGAAGCCCATGGCTTTAGCCATCGGGAGGAGGTCACATAAAGAAGCATTTAGGAAAGATGAAATATATCCTTTATATGTAAAGAGAGGAAGTATTTTGCTTGGAATTAAAAATTTAAAAATTGTAACGGCTTCACTAATACTTGTTTCACTGCTAATAGCTGGTTGCATAGGGCAGCCACCAGCTACTCCTACCCCAACAGCTACACCAACCCCTACACCCACAGCTACTCCTACCCCTACTCCAACGCCGACACCTACTCCAAAACCCATCAAGTTAGCAGTGGTTTCAGATATAGGTGGGAGAGGAGATTTAAGCTTTAATGACATGGCCTTTAAAGGGGGAGATGAAGCAGAGAGGGACTTCGGAGTTCAAATGGTTGAGTTGATAAGTAAAGTTGAAGCAGATTACATTCCAAACCTGAGAACAGCTGCTAAAGATCCAGATGTTAAACTTATAGTCGGTGTAGGTTTCCTTCTCAGCGATGCACTTGTAGAAGTGGCAAGGGAGTTCCCAGATAAAAACTTCGCTGGAATAGACACCTACTCGCAGTCAATTGTGAAGGATAAGTACCCTGATGAATACCCCCTACCAAACTTGATGGACATAAAATTTGAGGAGCATAAGGGAAGCGCCTTGGTTGGTGCACTTGGAGCATTGTTGGCGATCCACTACAATAAACCACATATAGGAGCTGTCCTAGGAATTGAAATCCCTGTCCTATGGAAATTTGAAATAGGGTATAAGTGGGGTGCAGATTGGGCTATAAAATGGTACGAGAAGAAATTCGGTAAGAAAGCAGTTGGAATAGGCCAGGTCCCCGTGAAAGACCGTGTTCTATGGACCTATACCGGTACCTTCAGCGACATAACAAAGGGGTACTTAGCAGCTAAAGACATGTATGCAAAGGACGCTGTTGCAGTTTACAACATTGCAGGTCCCCTTGGACTCGGAATTAACCAAGCAGTCCAGGAGATAGCATCTGAAAAGAAACTTAAAATGGGACCGCCTTTCTGGATAGGTGTAGATGCTAACCAGGACTGGATAAACCCTGGCTTCGTGATTGCAAGCATGATGAAGAGAGTTGACAGAGGAGTCTACTATGCAACTAAATTGGTTGTTGAAGGAAAGTTCAGGGACATAGTGAAAGAGAATGAAGGGGTACTAACCTTAGGTATCGGTACATCTGTGGCTGGAACCCCGATGGAGGGGATTTCTGTAAGTACATTGGCTGACCTTGATGAATTCATACAAATGGGTGTGAATGCAGAGAAACTTACAGGTAAGAAAGTCTTGCCAGCGACACCTGAAGAAATCAAGAGTAAAGTTAAAAATATGCGTGCATCTATTCCATCATGGATTTGGGATGCAGTTTCAGAACTTGAATCTAAGATCAGGACAGGGGAAGTAGAAGTTCCAATGGCTGTTACAAAGGAAACAGTGGATCACTGGAGGGAAATTTTAGGCTAAAATATACATTTTTCCTTTCCCCCCTTTTTTTGAACCCAAAAAAGATTTTGATTGATGAATTATGGTTTCTCCTCTTCCTTCCTTTTAGTTTCACCTGGTATAATTCCACCCATCATTAACCCTATTTCCTCGATTGTGAAGCTTTGTGTTTCCCCTATCCCAAGGAATTGACCCTCATACATTACTGCGATTCTGTCACTTAACTCCAATGCTTCCTCTAGATCGGCTGAGACTAAAAGTATCCCCTTACCCTGCTCCCTCATTTTCAGCAGTAACTCCCTGATGTACAGTGTTGAAGCCACATCTAATCCTCTTGTGGGGTGAGCAGCTATGATGAGTGAGGGGTTTTTACTCAGTTCTCTACCTACAACAAGTCTCTGCTGATTTCCACCGCTTAAACTCCTCACCGGGATCTTTAAACTTGTAGTGACAACATTAAATGACTTAATAACTTTCTTGGCGAACTCAGTTATGGCAGGCCAGTTTAATCTTCCCATCCTCTGTATAAACCTTGGCTCGAATTGTCTACCCAGAACACTGTTTTCTAGAACCGTGAAATCAAGTATCAATCCATATTTTTGTCTATCCTCAGGTATGTGGGAGACTCCTTGACTGTAAAGTTTTTTAGGATCCAACTTATCAGTTTTCTCCCCGTTAACATATATTTCTCCGCTTTCCACTGGCCTGAGCCCTGTTATCGCCTGCAGAAGCTCGGTTTGTCCATTTCCCTCCACCCCTACCACGCCGAATATCTCCCCTGCTTTAACGTCAAATGAAACACCTTTAACAGCCCATCTCCCCATGTCATCGAGGACTTTAAGGTTTTTAACTATGAGCACAGGTTTCCCTACATTTATCTCCTCCTTCTTAACCTTTAGCTCTATTTCTTCCCCCACCATCATCTTTGCAAGGGCTTCAGGTGTTGCTTTAACGGTTTCAATTCTCCCAGTGACCATTCCCTGTCTAAGCACCACCACCCTTTCCGTTACATCTATGGCCTCTTTTAACTTATGGGTTATGAAGACAATTGATTTCCCCCTTTCTTTAAGGTTCCTTAAAATTTTAAACAGGTCTTTGACTTCTAGGGGAGTTAAAAACGAGGTTGGCTCGTCAAGGATTAAAACATTGACTCCTCTGTAGAGAAGCTTAAGGATTTCAATTCTTTGTTGTACACCAAGTGGAAGATTTTCTACAGGTACATCTAGTGGAACCTTGAGGCCTGTTTCCTCCACAAGCCTTTGAAAATCTTCTCTAGCCTTCTTTAAATTTAAAAGGGAAAGAGAAGCTAAGCCCCCTGTTCTTTCCTCTTGTCCAAGCATAATGTTTTCAATTGAGTTATAGATGGGTACAAGAGAGAAGTGCTGGTGAACCATCCCTATTCCAAGCTTTAAAGCATCAGATGGATTCTTGAAGTAGACTCTCTCCCCGTTAACATATATTTCCCCTGCTGTGGGTCTAAGTAAACCTGAAAGGATCTTCATAAGAGTTGTTTTCCCGGCTCCGTTTTCACCAAGTAAACCAACAATTTCTCCTTCCCTTACATCGAAGTCAACCCCTCTCAGAGCCACTGTGCCATCGGGGTAAACCTTTTTAACCCCTTTCATTTCCACTTTCATTTCCCTTAAACCCCTTGTATTTCCATGGAGACCACTTATAACTAGGAAATCAGAATCATTTTTAAGCCAACCATTTAATACCATCAAACAATATTAAAAGCTTATAGGGTTTACCTGTGGAAAACTGGGAGCGGTGGGACAATGGAAGCTTACAGACCCTTTTTAATTTCAATTGTTCAATCTGCCTTCGCCATCATCATCGGTTTGTTGGTGGGAGGAGCCCTCATAGCTTTCTTTGGATACAACCCTTTAAAGGCTTTCATTATGCTTTTTAAAGGGGCATTTGGTGGTCTCTCCGAGACATTTGAAACCCTTGCATACGCTGTTCCTTTCATGTTGACAGCTGTTCCATTCGCTATAGGTGTACAAGCAGGTTTGTTCAACATAGGAGCTGAGGGACAAATGTACCTTGGAGCTGTGGCAGCAGTTGCAATAGGAGGAGCTGTTTCAATGCCTCCATACATTCACTTAATATGTTCAACTGTTTTTTCAATGATCATTGGAGCCGTCTGGGCCTACCCAGCTGCCATTTTAAAGATTAAAAGAGGAGTTCATGAAGTTATTTCAACGATAATGTTTAACTGGATAGCCTTCTGGCTCTCGATTTACCTAATTGTTTACCACTTAGCTGAGCCTGGAAGAGCTGAGAGAAGCCTTCCAATCTTACCTACATCAAGGTACACTGTTCTCTACCATGGTTCAACCTTAACAACTGTTATATTTGTTTCAGCTGGGTTCTGCATTCTACTTTACTTCTTCCTTAAGGGAACTAAGATAGGGTATGAAATGAGGGCTGCAGGTGCAAACCCCGATGCAGCTAGGTATGCAGGTATAAACATAAATAAGGCAATTGTACTGAGCTTCATCATTGGAGGAATGGCCTCTGGACTGGCTGGTGCAAGCCAGATACTTGGTAGACCTCCAGCATGGTCACTCTATGCAACCCTTGGAAACGTGGTAGGTATAGGATTCGATGGAATCGGTGTTGCTTTAATAGGGAGAAATGACCCGATAGGTGGGATATTTGCATCTATTTTCTATGGAGCCCTTCTAAACGGGGGAAGGTACATGGAGTACTATGTAGGTGTCCCATCAGAGCTTATAAGAGCAGTTAACGGCTTAATAGTTTTGGCTTTAGCCTCACCAGAGATAATAAGTATCATAAGGAGGAGGATAAGGAGATGAGCGTTGGGAGATGGGTAAAAGTTGCACTGGTAATCGCCTTTATCATCGCCTTCTACTTTACACTTAGATTCTTCAACCTCAAACCAACCTCTCTTCTGGAGGCAGGGCTCTTAGCAATGACTCCTCTAGCCCTTGCAGCTGTAGGTGAATCTATAAATGAGAAAGCCGGCCTTGTAAACATTGGAATAGAAGGAATATTCATGATTTCAGCTGTTATAGGGGTCCTTGGAGCAGAGGCCTTCAATAATGGCTCGATGGGTTTAGTTGTTGGTTTGGTGGTAGGAGCCTTCATCGGGTTAATTCTAGGTTTTCTAAGTGTTTATTTAAAGGCTGATCAAATCATTGCAGGTATGGGGATAAACATATTTGCCCTTGGAATGGTTCCATTCCTATTAATGGTTCTCTGGGCCTTCCCCGGAATACATATTTTCCCACAACAACTCATGGTTCCATCATTTTACACACCCATAGGCAGGATAAGCCCTGTCACGATGCTATCCATTATAATTGCTTTCATAGGGCATTTCTTCCTTTACAGAACAGTTTTAGGTTTCAGGATAAGGGCAGCTGGTGAGAAACCGGAAGCCGTTGACGTAGCTGGGATAAGAGTGGACAGGGTAAGGGTTTTCACATCTGTCCTTGGAGGGGCATTAGCTGGTTTAGGCGGTGCTTTCATGCCTCTATGCTGGTTCGGGGGACTAGTAAAGGAAATATCAGCTGGAAGGGGGTTCATAGCTCTAGCCTGCGTCGTCTTCGCTGGCTTAGAACCCCTCCTATCCCTTATCGCTGCTTTCATCTTCGGTTTCACAGAGGGCCTTGCATACTCAGTCGCAATAACACCAGGGGTAAAAGAAGTTGTTCCATTCTACTTTGTAGCGATGACCCCATACATAACTACCATTGTCGTCGTTGCAACAACCATAGGAAAGAAAAGATTCCCCCAAGCAATAGGAAAACCATACTCAAGGGAATAAAATTAAAAACATAGATATAAATTTTTAAATCCATTGTTCACTGGTTAAGTCTTCCCAGAATCCTATATCTGCAACATATGCTAAAAATCAGTAAGCAGTTGTTCTTTTGTTTTACTCACCATAATTAAAATAAGTTACTCTTTAATCTCCACTATACCTCAATCTCAGCTACATGGTCTCATTCAGGGTTTAAAGAAGCATCAATTCACCATGAATCATAGTGTATAACTAAAGACACTTAGTTGTACTTATTGCCCCGTTTAAATCAGCATTACACTTCTAAACCTATTAAAGACACTTAAATAGGCTTTTAACTCCTCTCTTCTCCCTTTTACAATTCATGAAAGTATACATTAGTTAAAGGGTTCTCTACTGGTCTAAATCTCTGTTTAGAGCTTTAACTTCTGTTGTTACATCCAAGTCTTTGATATAAACATTGTAGTAATCCTGTTAGGTTTGACTTTGAATTCTCGGTTTCATTTCCGACTATCAAATTCTTCTCATGGTGAAAACAGTGAGCTTTTATGCTAGAAACTTCAAAAACCAAAAATATTTAACTTTCCCCATTTAAAACAATACATATTAAATATTCGTTGTTGGAGGAGTAGGGAAAAGTGCTTGCTTTAATCATGATAAAGGTTATACCGGGTAAGGAGGACCAAGTAATTGACCAAACAAGGGAAGCTGTGGGTGGAAATGCCTTAAAAGTCGATGAAAAACCATTCATTTTTGAAGTAACAGGTCCATACGATGTAATAGCATGTATGAAAATGGAGACAATGGATGAATTCAGGGGTACACTGATGAAGATAAGGAAAATAGATGGAGTGATGGACACCATAACTTCAATAGTTGTGAAATAGCATCCTTGAACTACCCCCGCTTATGCAAAGGGCTTCCTGCTTCGTAGAGAAGATATGCTCCTCAACAACCGCTAAAGCGGTTACGAGGAGTAGAGGTTTTCTCTCCACAGG
>JAOZFL010000078.1 GCA_027491455.1 Thermoproteota archaeon
TCCTTTGGAATTATACTTTTATAAAACTGTTTTAATTTTTTAGGAGACGACATAGGGAGAATCGTGCGAGTCCTTTATTATATGTTTAGCATTTTAGATGTTTCTCGGATAAAAGCACAGAGATTTTCAGTTGGTGTTTCAAGGTGCAAATCGCATCCAGGAGAGATAACTGTGGCGCCTCCCTTCAATGCCTCCTTGATCTCAGCCCTTATTTTTTCAAGTGGACCATTGCAAATCGTCCTCGGCGAGACATTTCCAATTAAAGGGTAACCCCTCTCATACCTGTCTAAAATGAGTCTAGCCGTTTTTACAGGGGTTTTTTCATCGATAGCTACTGCGTTTGCACCTGTTTCAACCATGAAACCCAATATTTCCCCAACCCTACCACAGATGTTAAGAATTACAGGTGCCCTCACCCTCTTAACAATGTTCTTGAGATAAGGCAAATTAAACCTTTTAAACACTGCTGGAGGGGCAACATCACAGGAAGCTCCCATGTCGTGAAGCGTTATAACATCAGCCCCGGACTCAACGTATAGATTTGCTAAATCCCATGTCAAACGCTGGACCCTTAACATCAAATCATTTACCTTCCTCGGCTCCTTCCTTATTAAACGGAAGAAATTTAGAGGGCCAATTAAGTAGAAAGAAAGCAGTGTAAACGGCGGATTCATGAAAGCAACCACTGGGATGTCACCATAAAATTCCTCATGCAACCTCTTTATAGCTTTAATTATCACAGGCACCCTTCCCCTTTCACCAAGGTCATTGGGTACCTCCAGGGTTGAAACCTTATCTATGTACCCCCTGATCCACGGCCATCTTTCCCCGTTAAAGTAGTTAATTTTTAAGCCTAAAACTTCAGCTTCCACAGTTAGGTCAAATGGCAAATTGACACTTTGAAGCCCACAGATCCTGTGAGCAGCTGAAGCCAACTTAGCCATTTTGACATCGTTAAAATGAGAGTTAGGCCATTTTGCATCGATTTCCCCCATTAACTCAAAGGTACATGTGCCAACAGTAGCTAAACAGTGAAGAGTCTTCCCTCTGGGTGTTCCACCTTTCATTATCTCCATAAACTCATCGTAAGGTTTCACTTCACATCCTTCTTAAATTTTTTCCAATTAAATAGGGAATTAAATAAAACATTTTTATATGTGGATGATTAAATAGGAATGTTGCAGTGAATTTAAAAATAAAGGTTTATTATTAGGTTGATAAATGTTTACATGCCAAGAATCTTTATCGATGGACTTGGGGGTTTAAATGATTAAAGTAGGTTTTCTGAAACTGGGAAGCATAGGGTCTGCCGCGTTGATCGAGTTCTTATTGGATGAAAGAGCTGAAAGGGAAGACATTGAAACCTTGACGGTGGGGACAGGGTCGAAAATAGTGAAGGACTGGGTAGCTGAAAATGTTCCAAGAATTATACAGGCTAAACCTGATCTATGCATTGTAACTTCACCCAATGCTGCCTTAAAAGGACCTACATATGCTGTTGAGGAGCTAAGTAAGGCAGGGATACCAACAGTTGTCATATCTGATGCACCAGCTTTAAAGGCAAAGGAAAAATTCAAGGAACTGGGTGTCGGATACATTTTCATCACAGCTGACTCAATGATAGGTGCAAGAAGAGAGTTTCTGGACCCCGTTGAAATGAGCCTGTTCAACACAGATCTCATAAAGGTTTTAGCGATAACAGGGGTCTTTAACATAGTATACGAGAAAATCGATGAGTTAATAAATGCCCTTAAGGAGGGAGAGAAACCTGAACTCCCCAGGATAAAAGTCAACGTCGAAAAAGCAATTGAAAAAGCAGATTTCATGAATCCCTATGCAAAGTCAAAGGCTTATGCAGCCTATGTTGCAGCTGAAAAGGTAGCTGATCTAACAGTTAAGGGATGCTTTGTTGAGAAGGACTGGGAGAAATACACGTTAATAGTTTCAGCCGCCCATGAACTCATGAGAATTGCAGCTAGACTTTCAGATGAAGCCAGAGAGATAGAGAAATATGGAGACACTGTTCTTAGGAAACCTCACCACGATGACGGAACAATTTTAACAAAGAGAAAACTGATAGAGAAACCAAGGAGAAAATGAATCTAAAGGGGAGTTGGAATATCAAATGATAAGTGTCAATAAAGGTGCACATAGGGTAGTAGAACAGCTTTTATCTTCCCCTGAAAAATACAATGTTAAGGTCCAGAGGCTTCCATCGGGGGCCACAGTCATAGATACAGGTGTAGAGGTAACAGGGGGATTCTTAGCAGGTATAAAAGTAACTGAGATATGCATAGGTGGACTAGGCCATGTTTACATTGGTGAGAAACAGTACGGTGAAGTCTCTCTGCCCACCATTTTCGTTTCAACTGATCACCCAGCTGTATCCCTGCTTGGCTCGCAACTTGCAGGATGGAACATTAAAATAGATGAATTCTCAGCTGTGGGGTCAGGTCCCGCTAGAGCCTTGGCTTTGAAGCCTAAAAAGATTTTTAAAAGAATAGAGTACAAAGATGAATCCGATGTAGCTGTCTTGGTGCTTGAAACAGAGGGGAAACCTAACGATGCAGTTGCAGAGTTCGTATGTGAAAGTTGCAAGGTTAAACCGGAGAAACTGTTCATGGTAATTGTTTCAAATAGGAGTTTAACTGGTTTAACGCAGATAGCTGGTAGAATAGTTGAAACAGGTCTTTACAGGTTGAATTTCCTTGGATTAGACCCTAAATCAGTGCTTCACGGAATAGGTTCAGCACCTATTATGCCCCTCCACCCAGATCCCACTAAGTCGATGGCTAGGGGCAACGATTCCCTCTTTTACGGTGGAGACACACAGTACATCGTTGACTATGAAGATGAAAATGAGTTAAGGGGTATTGTTGAAAATGCCCCCTCATCCACTTCAAAAGATTACGGCAAACTTTTCTATGATGCATACAAGGCTGCTGGCTTCGACTTCTACAGAATAGATGTCTCATTGTTTGCCCCTGCAAAGATAAAGGTTTTCAACAGGAAAACAGGTTCCATGTTTGAAGCTGGAAAGATAAATTCAGAGGTTTTAGTTAAATCAATTATGAACATTTAGAAGAAGTGATGAAAATGGAAACCCTAGATGTTGTTCTGATAACAGGTAGAACAGATAAACAGGGAGTAACTTTGGAGATAGGGAAAACATCCATGGATTACTACGAAAGTGTTGCAGTTGTAGAGTTGAATGAGGAAGATGCAGAGAAACTCGGTTTAAATGAAAATCAACCAGTGAAAGTTGAAACTGAGAATGGAGCCGTTATCGTTAGATGTAAGTATTCTAAATCAGTGAAGCCCGGCTTAGCCTTCATGCCGTACGGGCCGTGGACAAGCCTTCTAATGACCCATAACACTGAGGGTATAAGTATGCCTTCATATAAAGGAGTGAAAGCAAAAATTACTCCCCAAGAGGAGAAAATGAAGGTGTTAACCATAGAGGAAATACTGGACCAGTTTATCAGGGGATGAGAATAAATGGGAAAAGTTCTAAAAGATGTTGTTTGCTCCTTCTGCGGCTGTCTCTGCGACAACTTGGAAATAGCAGTTGAAAACGGGAAAATAAACCCTGTAAGCAGGGCATGCAAGGTGTCCATCAGCAGGTTTGTGAACTATAATAAAGACAGAGTTCCCTACCCCATGATCCGGGAAAAAGGTGGACTAGTGAAAACCTCCTTAGATGAAGCCATTAACAAAGCAGCTGAAATACTTTCACGGGCAAACTGGCCCTTAATCTACGGTTTAAGCTCCTCTGTCTGCGAAGCTCATAGAAAATGTGTTGAACTCGCCGAACTTGTAGGAGGGGTAATAGATCAAACAGCCACTGTGTGCCATGCCCCAACAATCCTTGCATTCCAAGAAATAGGTGAAATCCATGCAACCCTCGGAGAAATAAAGAACAGATCAGACCTCGTTATTTTTTGGGGCTGCAACCCATTGGATGCACATTTAAACCACTTTGTCCGTTACTCCGTGACACCTAAAGGGCTTTATATATCTAAGGGGAGGAAAGACAGAACAGTTGTAGCTGTGGATGTAAGGGAAACAAGGACTACAAGAGTTGCTGATATATTCCTCAGAATAGAACCTGGAAAGGATTATGAATTGCTATCGGTTTTGAGAGCCTTGATAAACGGGAAAGAAATAGATTTAGACAAAGTTGCGGGAGTATCCATGGAGGAAATCCGTGAATTAGCTGAAAAAATGGTTAACTGCAGATACGGAGTAATATTTTTCGGTTTAGGTTTAACTATGAGCAGAGGGAAACACTACAATGTAATGGCTGCCCTTAGCTTGGTGAGGGACTTAAACAAGAAAACCAGGTTTGTCATTATACCTATGAGGGGACACTACAACGTTAAGGGAGCCGGTGTGGTTCTAGGATGGCAAACCGGTTACCCATTCGCAGTAGATTTCAGCAGGGGGTATCCCAGGTATGGACCTGGTGAGTTCTCAGCTGTGAATCTCCTTGCCAACGGTGAAGTAGATGCAGCACTGATCCTAGCCGCTGATCCAGCTGCTAATTTCCCTGTTTCAGCCTCTAAACATCTTGCAAGGATACCAACCGTTGTAATCGACCCAAAAATAAGCATGACCTCTCTCATAGCTGACGTAGTAATTCCATCCGCGGTTTCAGGTATAGAGGCTGAGGGAACAGCTTACAGAATGGATGGAGTCCCTATAAGACTTAGAAAAATAATTGATCCAGAACCAGGTGTCTTAGCTGACTCAGAGGTTCTTCAATTGATTATTGATAGAGTTAAAGGAGTGAGGTGAGGTTTTTGCAAGGGGAAAGGGTTATCATAAGGAACGGTTTCGTTTACGACCCAATAAATAAAGTTAATGGAGAGAGAATGAATATATACATTGAAAACGGGAAAATTTCTGAGGAGTTCAAAGAGGAAGGAGCCAAAGTAATAGATGCCACTGGAAAAGTAGTGATGCCTGGCGGAGTTGACATACATAGCCACATAGCTGGTAAAATAAATGCAGCAAGGCTTTTCAGGCCGGAAGATCATAAAGGAGATGTTGTTTCAAAAACCACGAACACAAGGTCAGGTGTCGGTTATTCCCTGCCATCCACTTTTACCACAGGGTACAGGTATGCTTCGATGGGTTACACAACTGTTTTTGAACCAGCTGTGACGCCTCTAGAAGCTAGACATGCCCATGAAGAATTGATCGATACACCTATAATCGACAGCGGCTTGATGGTTTGCTTGGGAAACAACTACTTTACATTGAAGTACATTAAGGAAGGAGAAGTTGAAAAACTTAAAGGGTTCATTTCTTGGCTTATGAAAGCAGTTAAAGGGTTCTCAGTTAAAATAGTTAATCCAGGAGGCCAGGAAACATGGAAATGGGGTAAAAACGTCACGAGTCTAGATGATAAAGTTATAGGCTTCGATGTAACCCCAAAAGAAATAGTTACGAATTTAGCTAGAGTAAACGAGGAACTAGGCATGCCGCACACCATACATATACACTGCAACAACTTAGGTTCACCTGGAAACTATGAAATAACCATTGAAACAATGGATGCCCTTAGAAACATTAAACCAGTTAAGGGAAGGAAAAACGTGGTTCACATAGCCCATTCTCAGTTTAACAGTTATGGAGGGAAAACATGGAGAGACTTTTCCTCTGGAGCAGGAGAAGTCGCTGATTACATAAATAAACACAGCCATGTAACGACGTGTATAGGACAAGTTATTTTCACAAACACAACAACAATTACAAGTGACGGTCCATGGCAATATAGACTCTGGCTTCTGACCGGTAACAAATGGACAGGTGCAGATGTAGAACTGGAGACAAGTGGGGGAATAGTTCCATATGTTTTTAGGAAAAGAAACCCTGTGAACGCTATTCAATGGGCTGTAGGCCTTGAACTGTTGCTTTTAATAAGGGACCCGTGGAGGGTTTACTTGACAACTGACCACCCGAACGGAGGGCCTTTCACTTTATACCCCCAAGTAATAGGGTGGTTGATGAGTAGGAAGTCCAGGGAAGAGTTACTTAAGAAAATACACAAAGCTGCAAGTACAAGAACACAGCTTCCAGGAATAAGGAGAGAGTATAATTTAGAGGAAATAGCGATCATTACAAGGGCAGGAACAGCTAAATCCCTGGGTTTAAAGAGTAAAGGCCATTTAGGGGTAGGTGCAGATGCAGATGTAGCGATTTACAGCTTTAACCCTGAAAAGGATTCAACCTCTGATTACGAAAAAATTGTTTCCTCATTTTCAAAAGCAGCTTATACATTGAAAAATGGAGAAATAGTTGTGAAAGACGGGGAAATAATTGGTTCACCCATGGGGAAGACATTCTGGGTTGAATGTAAAGCTCCACAGGAGCAAGAAATAATGGACGATTTAGAAAAAACGTTTTACAATTATTACACTGTTACCTTAACAAATTTCCCGGTCCAGTTTGATTACCTCCCCTTACATGAACCTTTGAAAACCATGGTTTAGTTTCCAAGGTGAAATAATATGGAAACCTTTAAAGTTAATGGGGTTGATGTTGAAGACACTTTTGCAGAAGCCTTTAAAATGTGGGGTTCAAGGGTTTTGATCACGGCGAAAAATGAAAAATGGGTTTTGAACGCTGCAAGGGCAATGACAGGTTTCGCAACATCTGTGATAATGTGTGGTGCAGAGGCTTCCTTGGAAAAAATGGTTCCACCAGAGGAAACACCTGATGGAAGACCTGGAGCTAGTGTGCTTATTTTCGCCAACACCAAGAAACAACTTGAAGATCAATTAATGAGGAGAATGGGGCAAACCATATTAACATGTCCAACTACAGCTGCTTTTAACCACCTTAATGAAGGAGAAACTAAGTTTAAGATAGGTGGGGCCCTAAGATTTTTCGGGGATGGATTCCAGATAAGCAAAAGAATTTTCGGTAGGAGACTGTGGAGGATACCTGTAATGGAGGGTGAATTCCTCGTGGAAGAATCCTTCTTAGCTAAGAAAAGTGTTGGAGGAGGCAACTTCCTAATACTGGGTGAAAACGCTGACTCAACACTTGAAGCAGCTGAAAAATCTGTTAAAGCAATAGAGAAAGTTGAAGGGACAATAACGCCTTTCCCTGGAGGAGTAGTTAGGAGCGGAAGCAAAGTAGGATCAAAATACAAGTTTTTAACAGCTTCAACCAACACAGCGTTCTGCCCAACCATTAGAGGAGCAGTTAAAAACACACTTGTACCTGAAGGAGTAAACTCCGTGCTCGAAATAGTCATCAATGGTTTAACACTTGAATCAGTTAAAAAAGCAACAGCTGAAGGAGTAAAAGCAGCTTCAAAGGTTAAGGGGATCAAGAAGATAACAGCGGCCAACTATGGAGGCAAGCTTGGACAGTTTAAGATTTACCTGAAAGAATGCTTAGAGGGGAAATAAACATGAAGCAAATAGTTTTAGTGCCAAGAAAACTCCCAAGTATACCCATAGAAGCAGAAGTGATATCACCTGAAATCTTCTCTGGGAAAAACATAGAGGAAATAAAAGAACTCCAGGTATGGAACGGCAACTGCAAAAGGAAACTAGGAGATTTCTTCTCAGTGAAAGGTGTGAAAAGCGAAGACCCAAACGAAACCCACATAGTTATTCAGGGAGATGTTTCAAGGGTTAAATACATCGGGAAAGAAATGCGTTCAGGTAAAATCACGATCAATGGAAATGCTGGTATGCACCTAGCAGATGAAATGAAGGGAGGAGAAATAATAGTTAACGGCGACGCTGCAGACTGGGTTGCAACCGAGATGAGGGGGGGAACCCTTAAAATCAAGGGGAACGCAGGGAACATGTTGGCATCAGCCCACCCTGGAAGCGAAAGAGGGATGAAGGAGGGAATAATAATAGTTGAGGGCAACGCAGCCAGTAGCCTAGCGAGAAAAATGAGGAGAGGAACAATAATAATTTATGGAGATATAGGGGATCACGCAGGATCCCAAATGATAGCTGGAACTATTATTTGCCTAGGAAATATAGGGAGGAGACCAGGAGCACTGATGAAAAGAGGAACAATAATAGTTTATGGCAAGGCAGAGTCCATTTTACCCACATTCATTTACGATGCAACTTATCAACCCACTTTTATCCGATTCTACCTTAAAAATCTAAAAGAAAAACTTAACGTTAAGCTACCAGCAGAAATGTTTAACGGTGATTATGAAAGGTTTCACGGCGACATAGCGGAGGATGGTAAAGGGGAAATACTGCTCTTTAAAAGAAAACCTTAGCAGCTACTATTCTCCATCACACCTTTTTAAGGGCGTTATAGGTCAAGGATACTCTATCGAAGGTTGTAATGGTCCAAGCAAAATTTTTAAATGCATTTAAACCTATTTAACTTCAATGTAGGCCAGAGGAAAATGAAAATTGGTATACTCTCCTCTAACCGAAACGAGTGGCATGTTAAAAGAATAGTTGATGTATTAGAGAAAGAAAACATAGATTACACTGTCTTTTCAATTAAAAGGTTTGTTACAAGGATATCCTCTAAGCCAAAGGTTGTAAGTGAAGAGAATATATTAGATGAAATCGACGCGTTAATTGTGAGAGAAGCCCCCATTGCCTCGCTTGAAAGACTTATTTTCAGGATGGATGTCCTCCACAGACTTGAAAGCATGGGAATCAAAGTTGTGAACCCGGCTTCCTCCATTGAAAAAACCTGTGATAAATACTATTGCTCCTTCTTACTTGAGGAATCAGGGATACCAACACCCAAAACAGTGGTCACAGAGAGTTTTAGAAAGGCTTTAGAAGCCTTTCACGAGCTTGGAGGAGACGTTGTGGTTAAACCTCTCTTCGGTGCCCAAGGCATTGGAATGGTAAGAGTAGATAATGTTGACATAGCACATAAAGTTTTCAGGGCTTTAGAGATATCGGGAAGCGTTTTCTATTTACAGAGGTTCATACCACACCATAACAGGGACATAAGGGCCTTTATCATTGGTAACGAGGTTTTCTCTAGTATGCTTAGGAAAAGCAGCACCTGGAAAACCAATGTTTCCCAGGGAGCTGAACCAGAAAAATGTGATTTAAGCCGTGAATTAGAGAAAATAAGTGTAAAAGCATCGAAAATCGTTGGATGCGAGTACTCAGGAGTGGATATCTTAGAATCAGAATCAGGGGAATTCTTCGTCACAGAGGTTAACAGCATACCAGCTTGGAAAGGCCTCCAAAAGGTTACAGCTGCAAGTATAGCTAAGGGGATAGTTAACCATGTCTTAAAGTTGCTGGATGCGTGAAAAACTTGAGGAAACCTAAAGACAGAGACTTCATTGAAACTTCAGAAGACCTCTTTTTCTGTGTCACAGGGTATTTACACCCCTCAGACAAATATACAGCTTACCTAAAATATGCCCCAGCAGAGGAAAACGAAGAAACCCCTTGGATCAGAGGCTCCACATATTATTTCAGACAACTAAAACATTACCATGTCTGCGAGGTACGTAGATCCATGATTAACCTGAAGAAAAAACTTCCACACTACGTTTATTGGTGCCCTGTAAGGAATGTAACCTTGATTATGGTGCCAAAAAGCTTCATTAGAAAATACTATGAACCTGAAGGAAGAGTAAATGAACTTCTCCATTCAGAAACCCTTGACTCCTTAGAAGAAAAAGCAGCAGCTTTAATTGATACATTAAGTGAGCACAGCGGTGTCAGGAAAAGAAACTTCGGGTTAACAGGTTCTCTGCTCCTTAAAATACATGATACCAAGGTTTCAGACATAGATCTAACTGTTTATGGAATGATGGAATCCTTGAAGGTAAAAGAAACTCTCCTTGATCTTTATAAACAAGGAGGGGAAATAAACAGGACACCCAGAGAAAAACGGGAAGAGTGGCTTAATAAACGAAGAAAAATTTTCCCCTTACCAGTGAAACAGCTTCAAAGGATTGCTGGGAAAAAATGGAATTACGGGGTTTTTAAAGGTGAAAAACCTTTCTCTGTACACCCAACCAGGAAAAACCAGGAAATAAGGGAAACCTATGGAGAAAAACTTTACTACCCGATGGGTAAAATAAGGGTATTAGCCGAAGTGGAAGATGCAAGCGAAGCCATATTTAACCCTTCCATTTACAGGGTTAACACCATAAAAACCTTGGTTAGCAACTCGAATAATCGCTTCATAGATGTCTCAGAAATCATCTCTTATGAAGGCCTCTACATGGATGCAGCAAAGGAAGGAGACATTGTTGAAGTAAATGGCAAACTGGAAAAGGTTGTTTGGGGAAAAGGGAGAGAGTACTTCAGAGTTGTCATCGGGACATTTGAGTTTGGAGACGAGGAATACTTTAAAGTTGTAAAGGAGGCTTAAAAAGCAGCTTTTAAACTTGGAAGTGTCACTAGTGAAGGTTTTAGTGATAGGCTTCAACTCTCGACCCATCGTGGAATCAGCTGTTAAAGCCGGATACAGAGTTGTATGCGTTGACCGTTGGGGGGACATGGATCTAGTAAAGAAATGCGAAGAAGTAATTTCATTTAAGGATACTCTTCTTAGTCAAGACAGGGAAACATTTTATTTAGATGCCGTGAAAAAACTAGTTTATAAACATCAAGACATTCGCTTTTCCCTTATAGGGTCTGGTTTCGACGACTCACATGTCTTTTGGAGAGAGGTAAATAAACATGTTCCGATCCTTGGAAACAGACCAGATACCATTAAAAAGAGCAGAAACTGGCGATACGTTTTTAAATTACTTAGCAGCCTAGGGATAAATCATCCCGTCTCAATCATGGCAAACAATGAATCAGGGGTGTTAAAAGCTGTAGATGACCTGAAACCCCCAGTGGTTCTGAAGCCGTTGCCATATGGAGGCGGAGGAGTGGGCAAGAAACTTATTAAAAGTGTAGAAGAAGTTCCAATCGGCCTAAAAGGAAAATTCATCGTCCAAGAATTCATAAATGGAGTGGATGCCAGCGCCTCATTCATTTCAAACAAGGAAACCTGTTGGTTGATCTCGGTGAACAACCAATTAATAGGCACTAAATGGCTTTATTCACCAGGTAGGTTCACTTATTGCGGCAACATTGTTCCATTAACCGTTAATAAAAGTATTAGAGGAAAAATAAAGGAAATGGCGAGTTTTCTAGTATCAGAGTTTAAATTGGTTGGATCCAATGGAATAGACCTAATCCTAAAAAATGGGGAGCCGTATTTCCTGGAATTAAACCCCAGGTTTCAAGGCTCCCTTGAATGTATAGAGGAAGCCTTCAACATTAACATAGTTAAGTTACACATTAATTCCTGTTTAAATGGGAAAATAGATCTAAAAGCTACACCTAAAAGGTACTCTGGGAGAGGCATACTTTTCTCACCGAGAAACTTAAAGATTGGGGATCTATGGAAATATAATTTTGTAGAAGACATACCGTTTCCAGGGTCGATGATCAAAAAGAAATCCCCTATATGTAGCATTAGAGCTGTTTCTAAAAGGAAAAGAGAAGTGATTAAAATGCTTAAGTTAAAAGCAAGTACTTTATTAAGCAAAGCTACATTTACTCTTTAAACCGTTGAAAGACAAGGTTCTCAGAAAAACCTTTTCGTGGAAAGAAGGAGTTGAGGAACATAGAGGCTAAAAGATTAGTTTCAATTTTAAAACAAGTGCTACTGGACGAAAAGGAAAACAGTTGGTTGAGATTCAGAGTTGCAGATGTCCTTGATTACAGGGGACTTACTTCACCTGGAGAACTTACATGTCTAAGCAAAATATTCAGAGACAAAGAGGAAAACAGCTCTTTGAGATTTAACATAGCAAAGTTTCTGCACAGCAAGGGACTCATATCAACCAAGGAGCTTCTGGAAACATTTAGAGACAAGGGGGAAAGGGGTGAAGTAAGGTACTACATAGCTGACTATCTCTTAGAAAAAGGTTTACTGAGTAAACAGGAAATGGCAAAGCTAACAGACCTAATTAAAAATAAGGAGGAAGAACCTTGGCTGAGAATCGAGGTACATGAGTCCCTGGCTGAAGCAGGAGCCATTAACATATATGAACTCTACGATTCAATAGCAGATGAAGAAGAGAATGGCTGGTTTAGGTTCTATTTAGCTAAGAAAATGTTTAATGAGGGTTTTATAGGGAAAAATGATTTAATGGGGATTAAAGACATTGTATGGAGTCGAAAAGAGGTAAACAGGCTTAGATACATTGTTTCAGAGTTTTTATTTATGGAGGGCGCAGTTAAGGCTGAAGAATTAGCTGAAATAGTTAGAGATAAGGATGAAGACCCATTACTCCGATATAAATTGATTAATCTATTAATGAATACTAAGAAACTCCCCAAGGACCTAGCGTCAACTTTGTTAGAATTAATTAAAAGCTTTAAGGGGAGGAACAATGACAGGTGCGAGGCATTAACAAGGGCCTACAAGGCAGAAATAATCGATGATTCCAGTTTAAGGACGATTCTAAACGATGGAGAGGAACATGAGCTAATAAGGTATACTGCCCTTAAAATCTTAACTAGGAAAAATAAAATCCATCAAAATGAACTTGAAGGTTTCCTATTCAACCCCTCAGAAAACCCTAGGTTCAAATACCAAATAGCCTGCTTCCTAGACAAAAACAGGAGTGTTAAAAGTTGAACACTTAAAGGAGATCAAAAAGTTATTTAAACAGGTAAGGGAGGACTACTGGTTAAAATTCGCCCTTTTTAAACTTTTATTCAGCCACAGATTCACATCTAAAACAGAGCTAGAAGAGATGAGGGAAATAGTAAGGGGGAAAAGGAGTGACCAATGGCTAAGGGCCCTTATAATTAAGATCCTGGTTGAGGAAAGCTTCATCGATGAAGAAGAGCAGATCATTATTTTTCTGGATAAAGAGGAGGAAGTAGGGGTAAGAGGAACCCTGATCGACTACTTAAAGATGAAAATTAACCAATCTCCTAGTGTCAATGGAGATTGATGCCCTTTTTAAGGGGGGAAACTTTAATGGAAATTGTTTTCCTTGGGTCATCAAATGCCTTTGCAGATCAAGGTTACTGGAACTCAATTTTAGTTAATGGAACTATATTATTGGATGCCTCTCCAATTGTTTTACCTCACTTGAAAAAGTTAAACATTAACCCAGCAGATATAGAATTCATCTTCATAACCCATTTCCACGGGGATCATGTGGGTGGTTTACCCTTCTTATTCCTTGAGTACTTCTTTAAAGTTAGAAGAAAGAAGCACTTTGTAATTGTGGGGCCCAAAGAATTAAAGGAAACAGTGGAAAAAATAAATGAGTTGTTTTTCCCAGTTTTATCAATGGAAAGACCCTTCAAAGCTCAATATTTAGAGGTTGAGGAGGGGGAACATGAAATTAATGGGTTACATTTTAAAGCACTAAAAATGAAGCATGGAGAAGGAGTTTCACTTGGATATAGAATCCAAGTTTCTGGGAGGGTAGTAGCCTATACAGGGGACACTGAACTGTTCAGGGGTGTTTATGAATTAGCAGAGGGGGCAGATGTAATCATAGTTGAAACTTCGTCTTCCAACACCAGGGTACCGGGACACATGAACATGGATGATCTAAGAGAACTTAGAGAAAGAACCCCGCCAAATTTAAAGATCATTGCCACTCATCTCGGGGCATGCAAAGAAACCGTTAACGGTGTCCTATTGGCAAAGGACTTTCTTAAAGTTAACATTTGAATTAAATTCCATTAATTTGGTGGAAAGTCAAGTTGAGGCTTTATTTCCCTTAGTCTACTCCAAAGCTTTTCAGCTGATCCCTGACATGTTTGGTTCACTTCCTCGACATTCACAGATAAGATTCTCCTGTTTTTCATTATTATTTCACCGTTAACTAGTACATGTTCAACGTCGCCTCCATTCACTGTGTTAATAAGGTGACCTAGAACAGTTTCAGGGGTTAAGGGGGTGGGCATTATCCTTGGTTTAATAACTATTATATCAGCTTTTTTACCCTTTTCCAGTGAACCAAGTTCCTTTTCCAATCCGTAGAGCTTGGCAACATTGACTGTAGCCATTTCTAAGACTTGAATAGGTGTAATTATCCTTGGATCTCTGTAGTTGACTTTGTGTATCAGGTATGCAGCCCTCATGTTTTCAAAGGGATCTAGTATGTAGCCATCGTTTCCTAAACCTATTTTTACCCCTTTTTTAATCATTTCAGGGACAGGTGAAACCCCAACTGCGTTTAACATGTTACTCATTGGGTTATGGGCTATTCCAGCTCTTGACCCAGCTATGATGCCGATTTCGTCTTTGTTCACATGTACACAATGGGCAAGCACAGTGTTGGACCCTAAAACCCCTATATCTGCTAGTCTCTCCACTGTTCTCTTGCCGTATTTCTGCAGGTTAAAGTAAAGGTCAACCAGTCCCTCAGATGTATGTATGGTTAGAGGCACTCTGTATTTATCCGATAACTTGTGAACCTTGATCAGCAACTCATCTGAAGCTGTGAACGATGCATGGATGGAATACATACCTAGAATTTTCCCGTTACCCTTCCTTTGAATCTTCTTTATGAATCTTGTGTTCTCCTTTACCCCCCTTTCCCCTTCTTCTGAACCATGTCTATTCGTTGCCTCGAAGGCAAGGATGCCTCTTACCCCAACTCTTTTAACGGCTTCAGCTATTTTGTCCAGGGATCCTTCAATGGAGTTTGGCCCTGAGTAAGTGTCAGCGAAAAATGTAACTCCTTTCCTTAGAGATTCGAGAGAAGAGGCTAAAGCACTCGCATATGCGTCTTCAAGGCTTAGTTCTTCATCCATAGGCCACCAAACTCTTTGGAGTATCTGGATGAAATCTGTTGGAGGTTCTGTTTTAAGAAAGGCTCCTCTGAGTAGGACACCGTAGAGATGGGTGTGTGAACACATTATTCCAGGCATAACTATTGCCCCCTCGGCGTTCACCTTTTCCTCAGCTGAATATTTAGATTTAACGTTATCTGTGGAGTCTATGTCGATTATCCTCCCTTCTTCTATGTAGATGCTCCCCTTCAGTATCTTCCTTTCCTTATTCATCGTTACTATTAAGCCATCCTCAATAATTATATTTTCCTCCTCCAAAATTTAACACCCTAAAGTTAGAAATAGCCCTGAGAAACCTTTATTCATGGAAAACTGTTTTTAAGGCCTCACAGATTTTTATTAATGTTGGGTGTGTAAGGCCGCAGATGATTATTTCCCTTATACTTGATTTATCACTTAGATTCTCTTTAATTGCTTCAGCTATTTTCTTAGAGGACTCAAGGACAGGCAGCCCCCCAACACCGGATCCAAGGACAGGGAAAACCAGTTTTTTACATTTAACTTCTTTAGCTTTCTTTAAAGCTGAAGAGGCAGCAGAATAAACATTTTCAAGAGATGTTTCACCTCCTGGTTTCTCCATGGTTGGGGAATGTATAATGTATCTACATTTAAGACCACCTGCCATGGTAACAATTGATTGTCCCACCGGTACAGGTGCATGCCTCATTGCTTCCTCTTCTATTTCACTTCCACCTTTCCTCTTTATGGCACCGGCTACCCCTCCACCCATGATCATTAAGCTGTTAGCTGGATTAACTATACATTCAGCTTCGAGGTTTGTTATGTCCCCCTTTAAAGCAATTATTTTAACACCTTTATAGTTTATCCCCTTCATCGACTATTCAGCTCATTCCAACCTATTCAATGAATTTCGGGTAAACATCAAGTAGCATACCCTCTAAACTTATTGGTGGAAACTGTAAAGCCAGTTCATATGCCCCTGTTAATTTTGAGCTTCTTTCAGAGTATATTTCGAGTAGAGGCTGCCCTTTCCTTATCTTCCTCCCCTCCTTTGCATACAGTTGCACACCTGCCCCCTTGTCCCTGGGTGCACCTGCTTTCCTAGCTATTGCAACTACTTTGCTGTTTTCAACTCTTTTAACATATCCATCCATTTTAGCATATAAAACTGCTTTGTGTTCACCTATGGGTATATCAGATGGTTTTACATCGGGATTCCCTCCCTGCCCCTCAATTATCTCCTTCATCTTCTTTAAAGCTCTGCCCGATTTCAATATGCTATAGGCCATGTTTCTTCCATAACCCCTTCTAGCCTGTCCAGACATTTCTAGAAGCAAACCTGCAAGTGAAACAGATTTTTCGATAAGGCTTGTCGGCCCTTTACCCATCAATGTTTCAAGAGCCTCCCTTGCCTCCAGGGCAGGACCCACAGCATATCCCACAGGTTGACCACCATACGTTAAACCACAAACAATGTTTATTTTAAGTCTACGACCCAGCTCAACAAATTTACCTGCAAGTTTAAGGGCCTCTTCTCTTCTCTCAAGCTTAGCCCCTTTGCCCATGGGAAGATCTAAAACCATGTTTTTTATCCCTGCAGCAACCTTTTTAGCCATTATACTTGCTATCATTTGAGATTCAGGGTCTATGCTGAGAGGCCTCTCAACTTCTCTTATAAAGATGTCATCGGCTGGGGCTAAACCAAGTTTCCCTCCCCATACAATCGCGCCTCCAACTTTAAGAGCTATCTCTTTAAATTCATCGGGTTCAAATTCTACTTCTGCAAGGACGGACATTGTGTCAGCTGTTCCGCTTGGAGAGGTAATAGCCCTTGACGATGTTTTCGGGATAAGTAACCCTGAAGCTGCTATAATCGGCACAATTAACAGTGAAACCTTGTTACCAGGGACCCCGCCTATGCTGTGTTTGTCATAGGTTGCCTTATCAAATGATATTTTGACACCTGTTTCAACCATGGCTCTTGTCAAGTACTCCACTTCCTGGACTGTCATCCCTACATATTTCACGCCTAACAGGAAACCAGCTATTTCCAGGTTAGTTAAGTTTCCATTGATAACATCCAGGACTATTTCCTTTATTTCCCCCCTGGTTAAGGTTTGACCATCCATCTTCTTTTTTATGCACCTTATCGAGTTAAACCCAGCTGTCTTGGTGAGGATAACCTTACTTCCCTCGCTTAAACCAAACTGCTCTTCAATGTTCCCACAGAGACCCACTTCCCCCTCCTTAACCAATGATTTAGTTGCAAGTACACTAACCCTGATGTTTCGATTCTTCACTGATAAAATAACACTTTCATCTGGGTCAAGTTCAAGTTTCTCGATGTCACTATTATTTAAAACTATTAAAGGCCGGTCTGCAACTAAATCAAGCTTTTTAACTAAGAGTTTTAGTGGAAAAGGTTTTTCATTCCCTTTAACAGACATTTCATTGCCACTTTCAATTTTTTGACAGCGAAGATATAGAGAGAAAAAGATAATTTAAATCTGCCATTAACCACTTATTTAGTTAAGAGAAGTTATGAAGTAGTATAATCCTAGGTTGTCCTCCCTCACATCGATTACTGAAATATAACGGCCTCTCCTCTTCCATATAAAGGTAAATACCTGTTTACTGAGGTAGAAAGAAGAAAATTAAAAGTAAGATAGATAAAGGCATATCAGTTAAACAAAGAAAGGAGGGAAAGGATTTCATAAATAGTGTACTTAGTGATAAAGCTCTATTCTTAGAGCTTAACTATATACTTAGGAGGTCTTCACCCTGACAGGAAGGAGGCTGATGAAGACCTCTATGAATCCATAGCTCTAGGTCCATGAATCCCAAGAGCTATAAATATTTATAAATGATAATGTAGTTCAGAAACCCCCCTGAAACAATTTTTATATAGCGAGAAGATGAATGGAGCCCTAATAAGTTTAGATGTTCCGTCAAGGTATTTAAGTTTGCTGTACCCTGAGGTGTCCCAGGGTGTCAAATCTTTTCAATAAACTTAAATAAGTCTTTTGGAAATAAAAAAAGTAAAGATGTAAAGATTTTTGAGGAAAATCCATGTACTTGACAGATATTTTGAAGCAGGGTGAACATGGAAACGTTGAATTTAAGCTTTCACTTTCACCTAAAATCCATTTATCACCTGGGAAAAGACAGAAACTAGCCAGTCAAATGAAATACAGGATTGAAAACGGGAAGGGAAAAGCTATTTATGTGATCGGAGTAAACGACAGGGGGGAAGCAGTTGGTCTTTCAAGGTTTGAGTTCGAGAAAACTCTTTCTGTTTTAAAGGTTTTAGCAGCTGAGAACCTAGCTTCAATTGTGTCCATTGAGCGTTACGGCCCTGAGGACAAGTTAATAGGTAAAATAGTTGTGGAGAAAACGGCAAAGGAGAAAATCAACTTGGTTGTTGCAACTGCTGGACATGTAGACTCAGGTAAAAGTTCACTTGTCGGTTCACTTGTATCAGGTATACCTGACAATGGAGCTGGTAAAACAAGGCTATTCCTCGACACATTGCCACATGAGATTGAAAGAGGCCTGTCAGCTGAGCTTTCATACGCTGTTTACGGTTTTAGACAGGGAGAAACTGTTAAATCAAATAACCCCCTGAATAAACAGGAAAGAGCAAGGATTGTGGAGCACTGTGAAAAGATAATTTCATTCGTGGACTGTGTAGGACATGAACCTTGGTTAAGGACCACTATTAGAGGAATAGTTGGTCAGCAAATAGATTATGGTCTTTTAACAGTTGACTTAGATTCAGGAATCACTAATATAACCAAGGAACATCTAGGGGTTCTGTTGGCGATGAACATACCGGTGATAGTTGCAGTCACAAAAATTGACAGGTTCCCAGAGGAAAGGTTGAACAGTGTCATGGAAGACGTTGAAAGGATACTTAAATACGTTGGTAGGATACCAATAAGGATAAGATCCAAGGAAGACATAGCCGTGGTTATCGATAAAATCAACAATGTTACACCGATTATCCTGGCTTCATCAGTTACACTGGAGGGACTGGACCTATTAGATGAACTCTTTAAGGTTTTACCTCCACTTAAAAGAGACATGGGAAAACCTTTCCTAATGTACATAGATAAAGTTTACAACATTAAAGGGGTTGGAACAGTTGTAACAGGAGCAGTTAAGCAAGGAGTTCTAAAAGAAGGAGAGGAACTGTTGATAGGCCCAGATAAGAAGGGGGAGTTCAGATCTACAAAGGCCCTCTCGATCGAGACGCATCACCTTAAACTTCACTCTGTGAAAGCCGGTTTCCTGGTGGGTGTAGCTCTTAGAGGCATTCCATCAAAGGATATTGAAAGAGGCATGGTTTTATGCAGTTCTTCCTATGGAGGCAAGGTGAGAAGTGTAAAGAAATTCCTAGCGGAGGTACTTGTTTTAACTCATCCTACAAGGATAATGACGGGTTATGAACCAGTTTTACATATACAAACCATAAGTGAAGCTGTTAAGATTAAATGTTTAGATAAGCCCTACCTCAAAGCCGGAGACATAGGTAAAGTCACCATGACCTTTAAGTACCACCCCTACTTCATAGAGGAGGGAGATAAATTTGTTTTTAGGGAGGGGAAAACAAAGGGGATAGGGAAGGTTCTAAGGATCCTGGAACCCTAGCCAAAAATGACCTGAAAATGAAACAAAGCAGTTATTTAGAGATATGAAGGAAACACTGTGTCTTCCTTGTTTGTCGCAGCGAAAACCAATGAGAGCCTTGATAGGTGCGTGGAGGCTCTAAACCAATGGAAACCCATGAAATTAAAGGCCGATTAACTTAAACCACTCAGAATAGCTTCCTGGTAAGTTGGCTCTGTTTCCTCTTCATTGCTTAAATGAAGAGGCTGAGAATTATAACCGTTGCTGCCAACAGAGATATAAATGGAGCTAGAACCTTTGAAATCGTTATTACACCGTTCACCAAGGATAAAAATTCCCTTGTCTTCCCGGTGCCAAAAACAAGGATTTTATTTATTTTTTCAGTGCGGTAGTGTGCTTCACATGGCTCGATGCTTCCCTCAGCCTCCTCTATTAATTCATCAATCCACTTAAGTATTTCCCTTGGATTGGTTCTTAGACCTACAGGGTTGAAACCCGTCATGAAGCCGTTGACGATGTGATTATCATTGGTTAAAACTTCTCCTTCCATCAACCCATGCAACTTAAATCTTTCCAGCACCTTTTCTCTAAGCCCTGTTACCATGTTGTTTCCATCTATGAGTAGGTAGCCAAATTTATCTTTTCCAGCCTTAACCAGCAGAAACCTAAGTCCACCCGGCCCTACCCCGTCTTTAGCCTTCCCATCGATTTCTTTTTTAGCTACACCGATCATTAATCCATCTGAAATCCTTTTTTCAGCTTTCTTAACAGCTTTCACAGTTAATTCTTCAAGCAGAAAAGATTTAGGGTCATTTGTAAGGATGGGTTTCCCCCATTCTCCTATTGAGTTATGTGCATCCACTATGGCAGCGTATTCATATCCATGAGCCTTCAAAAGATTCGTTAAGGCCCATCCAACCCCGAAATCTATGTCTTCAGTGTCTCCTGGAGCTCTTGTCACAATTATTAAGGGGTATCCCCCAAACAGTTGACATTTAACCTTTAATCCCTCTTCTTCTACTTTCACAAGCTTCGAAACCTTTTTACTCCCCATTTTTACCAGTGATTTATTTATGGCTTCAATGGTGGCAGATACCACTTTAAGGGTTTCCCTTTTAGTGACAGGATTAAGATCCGGGGTGCAGGTTCCATGGAAGACAAATGAACACTCAGCCCCTGTCCTCTTCTCAACCCTTTCCATTAGGTGAAATGGAAGGTTGCTTCCCCCAATTTCACCGTAGGGTCCAGCGTGAATGTAAGGTGTAACAACAATTGCTTTAACTCTCCCTTTAGATTTTAAAACAAGGGTTGTGACTAAGCTGTTCATTTCTTCCCCCATTCTCTCAAAGAAGCCTTCCATTTTAGCTTTGTAACCCATTGCTTCAGCTAAGGCATAATTCAGAACTTCAATTAATCCTACACCGTACCTTGCCTTTAATGGAGCGTTCATTATTTTCAGGAAGGCCCAGATCGTTGTTACTATAACAAAGGTCACAAAAGCCATTTTAGGGAAGCTAATCCAAGCCCTTAACTCAGGTATAAGGATCACGGTCAAGCGTTCAACTTTATTTACGGCGAAAAGCAGCAGCAAACTGAAACCGGGCTGAACAGCAGATAAAAACAGACTTTTAAGCACATTGAAATTACTCATAACTAATAAAACAATGAATCTGAGGGCTAAACAAGCAATGGACCCTGCTAAAAAACCATAGATCCTTAAAGCAATGGAGTTGATTCCTAGTACAGGTTGGAAAGCAAGTGAACCAAGATAAATAAACCCCATTAATCCCTCAGCTGATAAAGCGAGGAAGGCTGACCTTCTCACTGTTAAAAACTTTTCTTCACTGTCTGCTATAGAGGTCAAACCAGTTGAAAGAACTGCTGGCAAACTGAAGGTCATGAAGCCGAAAGTTAAACCTGTCAGGACCCTGGAGAGCAACGTACCTTGAATTATGGAGGCAGTTGAAAGTAAACCAATCACTGAACCCATAATGATGGTTAAAGGGATAGTTAAAGGTTCATCAGGGATTCTGAAGGCGTATTTAGTCATTTTAGCTGTTTTATCGGCTAACAACTATGTGACACCAATGTTTAATTGAAAAATCTCTCCGAGGACCCCCCTAAAAACCTATAATTCTCGAAGCAATGCTAACAGCTCTTTCTTCGCTTCCAACATTTTTCACTATGATCCTCCCAGACTTAAAAACCACAACTTCTTTTCCCTCGAAGAGAAGCTTTAAAATCTCATTTGATGCTTCCTGAACCCTTACATCTGGGTTCCTTGATATTTTCTTGGAGAAATCCGCCAGGTTTAACTTCAAATTAATGGTTGGTGACACTTGATAGGCGTTCAGCCCACAAAGAGAAGTCACATATTTCCCCTTCTCCCTCCTCTCAAGGAAAATAAATTCCCTTTTAACACATGTCCTGCAATTTTTATTTCTTAAAACCCTTATCTCATCAAAGGAAGCCTCTAACAGATCCAAGTAAATCAACCTGTTTTTAAGGTTTGAACCAAAGCCTGCGAGGTATTTAATGGATTCAACTGCCTCCAATACACCTACAACACCTGGTGAAGGCCCCATTACACCTGCTACTTCACATGTTTCAATTGATCCAGGTTTAGGTGGGTTGGGGAAAATACATGTAAAGCAGGCGGTTTCCCCGGGAGAAATAAAAGTTAACACTCCCTTGGCACCGATTGCGGCTCCATAGAAGAAGGGGACCCCCTGTTTTACACATACATCGTTTAAAAGGTATCTAGCTTCAAAATTGTCCGTGCCATCTACAACTAGATCTACATCTCTGACCAGGTTTTCAGCTGTTGAAGGATTAAAGTCCTCGATAACTGCTTCTATTTCTATGTCGCTGTTTTTTCCTTCAAGGCTTTGCTTAGCCGCTAAAGCCTTAGGTTTACCCACATCTTCTTCGCTGTAAAGGATTTGCCTCTGTAAGTTGTTCAGTTCAACAAGGTCTCTGTCGATTAACCTTAAATTAACACCTGCAGCGGCTAAATACAGAGATGCAGCGCAGCCAACCCCTCCTAAGCCAAGAACAGATACTTTTGACTCTTTAAGTCTTTCCTGTCCCTTCTTTCCAAGGAAGGGGAAAACTATTTGCCTTGAATATCTTGAAAGCTCCTTTTCACTTAGCACTTTCGCCACCCTATAGGGAAACCAACTTAACTCTCCATTCCCTTTATAGATGGAGAGTTCCATCTCAACGATTCAAAGTGACCCTTTATAAAAATTAATGTGCATCTAAACCGGGAAAAACCTTAGAAAGCTATGGAATCAATTTAATCTTTAAAAACTATTTAAACTAAATTGTTTTAAGTCCCCCCCATAATAACAGCCATTATTGCTTTCTGGACATGAAGCCTGTTTTCAGCCTCATCAAAGACAACTGATTGAGACCCATCAATTACGTTGTCCTCTACTTCCATTCCACGGTCAGCAGGTAGGCAATGCATGTAAATAGCGTCTCTGCTGCATAAATCCATTTTCTCCTTTGTTGCTTTCCAGTCCTTATATTGGTTCATGAGTTCAATCATTCCCTCTGTGTTAACCTCAGATACATTTGGCGGCATAAATTTCAGGGAACCCCAAGATTTAGGGTAAACAACACTTGCTCCTTCAAAGGCTTCATCCATGTTGTAAACAACTTCAAAGGATCCTCCGCTTTCATCTGCGTTTCTCTTAGCAAATTCAATGATTTCAGGGTCAAGTTCAAGCCCCCTAGGATGTGCAAGTACAACTTCTCCACCGAACCTTGTGAAGGCTAAAACACAGCTCTGGGGGACTGCAACAGGTTTAATGCCTCCTGAATAAGCCCAACTTACAACTATCTTTTTCCCTTCCAACCTTCCCTTTTTCTCTATTATTGTCATTACATCTGCCATTGCTTGGCATGGATGATAACAGTCATCTTCCATGTTTATAATGGGAATCGAAGCCCACTTACTGAATTCCCTTACAACCTGATTCCCCTTTTTATAGATCCAGTTAACAGATTCTCCGTATATTCTTATGGAAATAGCGTCTCCATATCTGCTAAGAACCCTTGCAACATCTGATATCCTCTCAGTTGTGTATGGAATTTCTTCTCCAGCTAAAGCAGGTCTATAAACAGCTGAGGGAGTTAAATAGATAGCTTGCCCCCCCAATTGAAACATACCTGTTTGAAAACTGTTTCTAGTCCTCAAAGAGGGGTTGTAGAAGAACATGTACAGGGTTTTCCCCTCTAACAATCTGTGTGGTTGATTTAACATGTTTTTCTTTTTTAGGTCAAAAGCTATCCTCAAAATGTATTCAAGTTCTTCTCTGCTCCACTCCTGAGTTGATATAAAGTCTCTTCCCTTCAAATTCACCATTTCACTTCCCCCACATATCTTTATGACCAGTGGAAGGAGAATTGTAGATGTACCTTTTTAACCTAAGCTAAGCAACTATTTAAATTTGATATTATTGAGTTTGTTTAGGTTGAGGTTGTGTAGAGCTACATAGTTGTCTATAACCCCTTTTCCACATAATTTACCTCAATCATTATCCACAAGTTCTTCTCGTCCATCTCCATGTCTAAATACATTATAGTCCTTGCTCCATATACATATCGCCTCTTCAAATCGCTGGATTGAGTTCCCTGTATCTCCTGCATAGGTATCGATCAGAGGTAATCTATGATAAACCGGGTAGAAGAGGGAGTGAACCTAATTAAACTTTGCATGGAGTATTAAAAGTACGTTTAAAGAGTCTTAGTTGACATGGCACACAGGGATTGCATAAAGAAAATGTTAGCTTAAACTGCTGAGAGAAAACTACGGAGGAGATATAGAAGGCTTAAAAGTTTTAATTTAAAATTAAAATTTATTTTAATCTTTTCAAAGACCCCCTTTGAGGAATGGATTACCGTGTTATGTGAAGACATCCCCTATATCCCATGTCAATGATAATAAAGAGGCTGATAACGAACTTGTTCCGGGTAAGGGCACTATAAATTGGCGGGAAATTTCAGATTTAATTGAAAAATATCAAATTAACCCTGAAATAGTGTTTAAGGTTGGAACCCTTAAAAGACATTGCAATCACTGAAATATTTTAAAGAACACAGTGTTTACCCGTTTAATGTATCTATCCATAACAGTGTGTAGTAATGTGCAAATTGTTTAAGTCTCTGCTTTCCAGATGTAAATAATTTGTTATATAGAACTACTCTTAGTCTTCTTATAAAATAACAGGGAAACCGTTGTTTTCCCTTATCTTGATGTTTTAAGCTCTGAAATGTCAGGGTTAATGGTTGGAGGGGTCTCCATCGAGCTCATAATCACA
>JAOZFL010000202.1 GCA_027491455.1 Thermoproteota archaeon
GTCTCATTAATTGACGCGGGGATTTGAACCCGGGTTGTCAGGCTTTATTTTCACCTGTTCTCAGTGATTGCAGCTTTAAAATAGATTATTCAGTGTTAAGTGACTATTTTCTATGCTTTCTTGGAAGCAAAAAGTTTAATGAGAGGTATATCAGTTGCATGCTGAGCTATTTGGATAAGTATGTGAAGGTTATTAGTGGGTCAATGTAACAAAGAGAAACCTGACATAAACGGGATTTAAAGACATAGATAAAACATCGTTGATATGTGATGGTTAGATTAATGGAAGTGTTACTGGGGCGTAAGGTAAGACAGCTACTTTAGCATGTGGGTTCTGTTTAAGTGTGTTGTTTAATGCTTCCTGAATAGATTTAAAGGGTTTAAACTTCATTTTCTTGATGACTTCTTCTCTTAACCCATCTGAAACAATGATGATTTCCGCTTTCTCCCTTATTTTAGCTATGAGGTAAGCTATAACTCCTACAACCAAGTTTACATTTGTTTTTCCACTTAAACCGTCCAGTATTTGTTCGGGGTCCTCGATTGAAAGAAACTTTTCAAAGTCTTTGCTTCCCACCCCTTCATAGCAGGGTGAAGACATTATAACTGTGCCTCCATCTTCAACTACGCTTTCAGCTACTTCTAAAGCCTTTGAAGCCTGATAAAAATCTATGTCCATCGGGTTAGAGTTTGCCAATACAATTTCTGCTTTAGACGGTAATTTAACCCCGAAAACTTCTTTAGCATATTTTACACCTGCTCTGTGAGCCTCTAGGAACCCACCTGAGAAAACCCTTAGTATCTCGTTTTCCACATTCATAACTGTGTTTACAACGAAGTCGAGACCCACAATTCCAGCTACCTCCTCCATTTCCTCTCTAACAGGGTTACCCTTCAATTTCCCTAAACCTGTCTCCCCTGTCCTGACATATAAATGGTTAGTGAAAATGGTTGATCTGCTGCTAACCCCTGGAAGAATACTTTTAGCTCCTCCCCCCCACCCTGCATATCTGTGAGGGACAATGTTACCTGTGCTTATCTTCAAATCAGCTTCAACTACTTCTCTATTAACAAAAACCTTGTTCCCCCTTACAGTTTCACCCATGTAAACCAGGTTTCTGTCTGGGTCATGCTGTGAAACTTTAACGCGGTTAACAACTTCTCCTCCAAGCTTAGCCAGTATTTCATCCCTACTCATTTCCCTGTGCTGCCCCCTTCCAATGACAACCCTGATTTTCTCGTCAGGTATACCTGCATTGTTCAACTCATCTAATATCACTGGGACCATAACCTTGTCCTTGGTGGAACGGGTAATGTCGGAGGTGATCACAACAGCATTTTTCCTTCCATTAGCCATGTCGAAAAGGCTTTCAGAGCCTATAGAGTGTCTAATTGACTTCTTTACCTCCTCAGTTTCATTTTCTACACCTGAAACATCTTTAGGAGAGAAGAAACCCAGAAAACCTCTTTCTTTAATTTTAACCTCCACTTCACTGTCTCCATAAGGGATAATTACTGCTTTCAATTAAAAACACCTTTCAATAGGAATTAAATGATGAACTTGTTTTCTCTCCCTTTAAAAAGTGTATTGTATTATATTCTCTTTAAAACATTTTTAAACAGCGCTAAGAAACAAAGGAACATGGGGATATGAAAATTGACGATGTTAAAGTTTTCATATTTGAGATCACCTTTGCCTGAACCCCGAAGATAGAAACTATAAAAGCTTTTCTCTACGCAACCTTTGAAGTGTTACGTTTCTTTCTATGTGAGCTGTTCCCTTTAAAAATAAGGTGAGGGAACTGAAAATAGTAAAAAGTAAATGTTGGTTTGCCATTGAGGAGGAGGTTACAGCATGGAAAATTACCTTGCGGAAAGAGCTAAACATTTGGAGCCGTCAGCAATAGAGGAAATGATAATTTTAAGTGAAGGAATAGGTGGAGAGATAGTTAATTTAGCTGAGGGTGACCCTGATTTTAAAACACCCGAACACATAATTGAAGCAGCCAAGAAAGCAATGGATGAAGGATTCACCCACTACACAAGTACATTTGGAATATTGGAGCTTAGAGAAGCCGTAGCTGAAAAATTGGAAAGAGAAAATAAAATAGAGCTGAATCCTAAAAACGAAATACTTATAACCTCTGGGACGCAGGAAGCCATGTTTATAACTGCTTTAACGCTTCTTAACCATGGAGATGAAGCATTGGTTTTAGAGCCCTACTATCCAGCCTATGTTACAGATATAGAGTTAGCTGGTGCAGTACCTGTCCCAGTACCTTTAAAACTCGATAATGGGGAATACATGGTTGAAGAGGAAATATTGGAAAGCCATGTAACTCCAAGGACGAAGATGATATGGTTCTGCAACCCCAGTAATCCAACAGGTCATGTCTTTAGCAGAAATGATTTGGAAGCAATCGTCAATGTTGCATGCAGACATAAACTACTGATATTTGTAGATGAAATATATGAGAAGATAATATATGAGGGAAGACATTTAAGCATAGGTTCCTTCACTGAGGCCTGTGACAGAACAATTACATTGAATGGTTTCTCTAAATCATATGCAATGACCGGGTGGCGCATAGGATACATAGCTGCCCACAGAGACCTAATTGAGAAGATATCAAGTATGCATTATTACACAACCCTTTGCCCCAGTTCAGTGTCTCAGAAAGCTGCTTTAGCTGCTTTAACAGGTCCACAGGAACCGGTTAGGGAAATGGTAAAAGAACTTAAGGAACGTAGAAGAACAGCGCTTAAAGCTTTAAACCGGATAAAAGAAGTTTATTATTGTAAACCAAGGGGTGCATTCTACATCTTCGCGGATTTTTCAAGGTATGAAGTAGACGATGTTAAATTTGCAAGGGAGATACTTTTAAGTAAAAAGGTGTTAACTGTCCCTGGTTCGGGTTTCGGAAAATCTGGCGGAGGATATCTGCGAATATCGTATTCATGTAGCAGGGAAAATTTGATTAAAGGAATTACACTTCTACAGCGATTAATAGAGGAAAGGGACACCTAGGTCCTCTAATTCTTTCTTAATTTTCCTGTAGAGCTCAATGTACTCTTCAGATGGCTTTACTTTCCTTATGTCATAGCACTCTTGAAAAGTTTTCCCGAGGGGTGGGTTATCAATTTCTTTCTCATACTTTGACACAATTTCCTTCGCCAATAAGTTTGCATCTTCACGTTTCACTTGTTCTTTAGCGGCACCTAAACCCACTTCACAGGCCATTCTAGCCTCCATGGGAGTGGTTCTATTCTTATATTTGTTACAGGCAACACCTATTTCCCATAGGTTCCCCCCTGACACAACGCTGACTAACCCATGTACAGCTGCCTCATATAAAACCATGGGTGTGCAGGGCCCAGCAGATGCAAACCCATTTGAAGTAGAAATGAACGGAGAATTTTTTGCAACCGCCTGATACGTTACACTTACCACCCATAAAAGTTCACGTGAAGTGTTTGAATTATTCCTTATATCTATTGGGAAATAATTTGACCAATGTGCCTGGTTAACCATTAAACCTTGTAAGAAATGAGCAACCCCTACAATAGCTGTGCCTTCAGGTCCACCGCAGTAACCCCCCTTCATTGGACCAAAGAGTGCACCTATATAGCAGCCATACTCGTGGAAGTGAACCATTTTATTGAGAAGGGAGAAATCTGTTTTTAGTTCTGCAATGGAAGCAACAAACCTTGAATCTGTTAGCCTTTCACCCCACTCTTGGTTACTGGCAGCTATTTGAGCTGCATCAGAGATCGCTGTACCCACACTTTTTAAGAATAACCCTGGCCTACCCACCCTCCTAGCTGCCTCTCTAAACATCATTGCATGGGCAATGGACCCTTTAACTTCAAATGGATCACTCACCTTTATATCTCTCCCCTCAATTTCCTCTAGAATCGGGGCGCAGACACCGTCTGCAATGGGTTCTTGGAGATAAGCCATTGTCATTGGAATAAAAATTTCCTCGTCACAGGTTATATCTGGACTTAGGAAACAAAAGGGTCTTCTTTTATCTTCAATCTCCCTATGAAACATTTCACTTGAATCTTTTCCGAAGCCACACCTGATCTTCCTTGGATGTAAAGCTAAAGCCTCCTTTACTTCTTCCTCATCAAATAATATTCTTCTATTTGTTGATTTACAAAGTGTACCTGTCTCCAAGTAAAGGTTATATCCAGCCATCCAAACATCATCGGCTAGGGAGTCATCGCTGGGAACAATGTTTTCTGGGTCGAACTTTATGTCATATTCCTTAACTGCTTCTCTAAGTTTAGGCCATAAGATTTTCATGTCAAAGTCTTTTTCCCTGCAAAAAGGTCCATTTTTGGCTCTGTCTAGAACTTCATTTATTCTCCAAGGAGGAACCATTTTATTCACCTCTTTTTTCCCTAATAAGCTTAAAGGCCAGTTTCACAGCTTCCTCAGCGGTTTCTGCCCATCCATCTGCCCCTATTTCCTCGGCCCATTCCTCATTTACTGATCCGCCTCCCACCATTACAATGAATTTATCTCTAACATTCATTTCTCTCAATATATCTATGACTTCTTTCTGTGAGGGCCTAGTAGTGGTCATCAAAGCAGATAAAGCTATAACATCTGCATTTGACTCTAAAGCTCTATCAATAATGGCTGATGAAGGTACATCTGCCCCTAAATCAATTACTTCAAACCCGTTAACATCTAATAACAGTTTCACAATGTTTTTACCGATGTCATGTATATCTCCTGCAACAGTAGCCAGAACAACTTTTCCGATTTTCTTGGTTTCCCTTTTCTGCTCACTTAATTTTTCCAGGAAAACTTGATTAGCAGCTTGCATAGCTTCAGCTGAAAACATTAAATCTGTTAAGAAGATTTCTCCTTTCCCAAATTTTTCACCGACTTCTTTAGCAGCAGGTGTAACAGCCCTGTTAATAGCTTCTAAAGGGTCGAAATCTCTTTTGAGCAACTTATTAGCGATGCCTCTTGCCTTTTCAGCGTCGCCTTCAAGAATTTCTTTTTTAAGTTCCCGAATTAAATCTTCTTTTAAGCAGGTCACCTCTAAGCACCTCAGCCTTCAATGGAAAACAGTTCAAAGTCGTTAAACTAATCCCATAAATATATAAAGTGGTGCATAGCTATCTCCGAAATTTAAATGTATTCATTCAGGATATCTCGACTTGTTTTCAATCACTTTGAAAATAAAACTGGCGATTGTACACATAAACATATATATCACTGCAGCAGCTAGGAAGATATCGATTGGTCTAAAGTAAAGAGAGTTATAAAGCCTTGAAACAGCGAATATTTCACCAACACCTATAAATGAGGCCAGGGAAGAGTACTTAACTAGATAAATGATTTCATTTGAGACACCTGGTAGTGCCCTTCTTAAAGCCTGAGGGAGTATAATATGAATAATTTCCTGCAACTTAGTCATGCCCAGTGATTGAGCGGCAAAGGATTGCCCGATCTCTATTGATTGTATGGCTCCTCTCACATATTCTGATTGATAGGAACCGGAAACTATTACAAACGCTAAAACAGCTGACCAATAAGGGGATAAATAAACCCCTATTTCTGGAAGTGCAAAGAAAATCATCAGAAGAGTAACTACGCAAGGGAAACCTCTGAAAAGACCTACAAAGCTGGCAGCAAGGAGTGAAACAGGTTTATTCCCATAGATTCGAGCTACAGCAAGTGTAATCGCCAGGATTGTAGACAAGGGGATTGATATCAATAGTACTTTAACAGTTACAACCCATCCCCCAAGTATTTTTGGCAGGAAGACCCCCCAGAACTCCTCTTCAAGTATTTTTAGCAAGAAGACATCCCAGAAATTCACTGCTCACTCCTCTCATATAGTCGAGTAATGTTTCTAAAGAAGTTCCTTGTAACTTCATGTTTAGGGTTTAAGATAACTTCGTCGGGAGGCCCCCGTTCTATTATCCTTCCATCTGTCATAAACATTATTTCGTCTCCCACAGATCTAGCGAAACCAATTTCATGTGTGACTACGAGGCTGGTGATTTTCTCCTTTGCAAGTTTTTTCATGACATCTAGAACTTCTCCTATCAGCTGAGGATCTAAAGCAGAGGTAGGTTCATCATAGAACATAATCACAGGGTTCATAGCCAGAGCCCTGGCTATAGCAACTCTTTGCTTCTGCCCTCCTGAGAGTTCTCCGGGGTATTTATGTGCATGTTCCTCCAGACCCACCTTCCTCAACTGCTCTAGAGCGATCTCTCTTGCCTCATCTTTTTTAATCCCCTTAACCACTTCCAAGCCGATGCTGACATTCCTTAAAGCAGTTAAGTGCTTGAAAAGATTGAACTCTTGGAAGACAAACCCAATTTTTTGCCTCACCTTATGTATATCTGTCCCTGCATCCGTTATCTCTTCTCCTTCAAGCCAAACATGCCCCCTGTCTGGCGGTGTTAATAGGTTTAAGCACCTCAACAGGGTACTTTTCCCTGTCCCACTGGGTCCACATATTATCTTGATCTCCCCTTTCCTTATTTCAAAGGATACCCCCTTCAATACTTTGTTACTTCCATAGCTTTTATGGAGGTCCTCGACCTTTAGAGTTATATCCTGATTGGACATTTCACATCCTCCAAATCAATCCGGGGATTTTAGTTCTTTCATACACTATTTGGACAAGTTTAGTTCCAACATGGGTTAGGACTAAGAAAAGCACTCCAGCGAAGAAATATGGAATTAAAGCTTCACGAGCAGCCATGACAACAAATCTTGTCCTAGTTAATATTTCTATTACACCTAAAGCGAAACAAATAGCTGAATCCTTCAATAGAATTGCATATTCATTTGACCAACCTGGAAGTGAAATCCTCAAAGCTTGGGGCAGAACTATGTGGAGAACCCCTTTTATTTCGCTCATGCCTAAAGCGAGAGCAGCCATTAATTGTGATTCCCCAACTGACATGATAGCGCCTCGAAAGATCTGAGATTGATAAGCACCGCTACGAAGACCTAGAACAACAATGCTACAAGCCAGTGGACTTAGCTTCCTTCCCAAGGCAGGAAAAACTCCCCAATAAAATAAAAAAAGGAGGACTAGCAGGGGTGTGCTTCTAAAGAACCAAACATAAGCATCAAGGAACGGCTTAGCTGTTTTTGTATAAACCTGGCCAACCGCTATTGAGAGGCCTATGAGGAACCCGATAAGTAAGCCTCCTCCCACAAGGCCAAACGTCCAAACTGAGCCCTCAGCAATATAGAGAAGGTATCTCAAGAGCAAAGGATATTTCCAAATCATTGTTAGCTTATCCCCCACTTTTCCATTAATTCATCCCATAGAGGCATTCCCATTAATTCCTCAAGGGCCATGTTCATGGCATTTCTCAGTCCAACATCCTCAGGCCTTGTTGCATATGCATAAACATAGTTTCCTCCTATTGTACATAGCTCCTTGAACCTTGCAGCTATGTCAGGTTTTTCCTTGAAATACGGGTGAGTAAATGCTGTGTCGCTTATAACTGCAACTGCCCTTCCGTCCAACACAGCTTTAAATGCGAGCTCATAGGAGTCAACTGCAAGCTTCTTAAATTTATATCCCGCCTTAAGCAATTTTTCAGCCCAGTGGTCAGCTGTGGATCCAAGTTGACATGCTATATATTCTCCTGAGTTAAGGACTTCTTCCTTTGTCCGAGTTTCATCTGCACGCACTAGAATGTGGTGGACATAGGTGTAGATGGGAAGAGTGAAAGCAACCTTTTTTGCTCTCTCCGCGGTGATCGTCATACAACCAGCTATATCAAGGTCACCCTCTACAGTTGCAGTCACAATAGCCGCCCATTCCCAACCTTTGTGCTCAATATCCCAGTCATATTTTTTCGCGATCCAGTCAATGACGTCTACATCAAACCCAACTGCTTTACCCTCAGGTGTGACTTCTTGCCAAGGAGGAAATGCAGTGTCCAAACCATGAATGATCTTTGTTCCTGGGGGAGGAATTTCAGAGAATTTTGCCTTTTTCACTGGGGGAGGAGAAATCGTTGGTCTTATGGCAAAACCCACTGCAACCCCGATAATCAGTGCAATTATTACCCCTGCTATCATATATCCAGTTTTCACAGGCATTCTAATCCCCAAATTTCATTGTATATGCCTTTATAATGGAATTTTCACCTTTTAAAAATTTTTTGCTTTACTGCTACATAAGTTTTATGATTCTTTGGGTTATAGGAGTAGCCGTTCTGGACTTCTCCGTTCTCAATGGCTGAGACTGTGAGGTTGAGCTTATGAGTACTGGTAGGGGGTAGACCACTTACCTATCCAGACTCTCTGATCAGGCTTCTGGCCTCAACTAATCTTCTATTCAGCTTACCCTATAGGCAGCTTGAAGAGTTTACTAGGGAGCTTATCCAAGTGCATTGATGGATTAGCGGCTCCAAATTACACAACGCTGAACCGAGAGGTTAACAGACTCAACCTAATCATAGATGAGACCTTGATCAGCTTAGATTAGCATTTCTACGTAGTCTTAAACTCCACCGGGATTAGGGTTCATAGGTTGGGTGACCGGATACATGTAAAGTTTAAGGTTAGGAATGGTTACTTGAAGATTCATAGAGCGGTAATTTCTCTTGACCTCTTTTGAAGACCAATGCACCGCGGTATCTGTTTCCTTCAACATGTAAATCGAAAAAATGGTTCCCTCTAAAACCTTTACTCCCAAACTCGATGCATAGATGCTTAGAGCTTTTGATAAAGTAATTCCTGTTGGTTGCCTCCCTGTGATGATGCAGCTTTGTTTTTCCTCAATCAGTAATTTAATTCCGAGCTCTTCTAATTCCTTCACAGCGGACCAAGCTTTAATCACAGGGGTCTTGACAAGATTCAGGATTGCTAAGAAATTTCTCTGCCTTTAAAGTTTCTTGTAAAAGCTTTGTAATGTCTTTCTCTTCTAATGATACTCTTAAAGTCCCCTGTTGCACTTGCAGTACAGCTAGCAATCTTGCTTTTTGAAATTAAAAGAACATTTACTCCCTGTCTTCAAGCTTCAATTGCAAGCTCTTAACCCTGTTTAACTAGCTCCGATAATAAGGACATCTGTTGATGGACAATTCAACCTTTACATAGAAAGAATTTCATTTTAGTTTTACGGTCTACTTGTTTTAAACTTATAGAGAATTCTACTTTCTTATTTATTCATAGGATCTTTTTTATTTAAGTGTATAAGGTTCTTGCTTTTCTAGGAGCTTTTTTAATTGGTTAAGGAATTTTTCTCTAGAAACTTTTCGATTCTGTTGAATGCTTCTTCAAGTATGCTAAGTGGTGGGAGGAGGACAGCTCTAAAGTGGTTTTCTCCATGGGCTCCGAAGCCTGATCCATGAACAATTAAAACATTTTCTTCTAGTAACAATTTTTTCACAAATTCTTTATCGTTTCTCCAGTTTCCCTTTGCATTTATCTTTGG
>JAOZFL010000077.1 GCA_027491455.1 Thermoproteota archaeon
TCGCTGAAAAAATCGAGTTTATACCAAGTTCTCTAAGCAAATACAGCAAAATTGAAATGAAAGAAAAAATTGAAGAGAAAGAAGGATACAGAGGAGAAACAGAATGGTTCTCATTTACATGTGCACAATGCGGTCCCTGCGTAATAGATTGCCCACATTATTTCGCCTCAGGCTGGGAATCCTACAGTCCAAGGGGGAAATGGTTTATTCTGAAACAAGTTTTCACAGGGAGAAGCAAACTAAACCAGGAAATCGTTGATAGGTTAATATGCACCCTATGCGGCAGATGTGAACATGAATGCGTATTAGATTTACCCATTGTGAGGAACTGGCTCCACACCAGGAACATTCTCCGCCAAGAACAAGCGATGCCAAAGTCGATGAGTGACTTCTCATCAACTCTAAAGGAGAAATTCAATATACTCGGACAGGAAAATGAAGTAAGAGAGCAGTGGATTCAATTCAGGGCAAAATACAACAGAAAAAAAATTAAGAAACTAGGGGAAGAAGCCGAAAAGTTAAGGTATTACGAACTAAGCAGAAGCGAATTGATAAAGGATAAAGCTGAAACAGTTTACTTCATAGGGTGCCAAGCTTCCCTTTTCAAAAAACTGTCCGGTACACCGGACTCCATGGTCAGGATCCTGAAACTGGCAAACGAGGATGTAACCATACTGGGTAAAGATGAAAGGTGCTGCGGGTATCCCTTACTCCTTGCTGGGGACCTTAAAAGATTCAGGGAATTTGCAGAGCACAACATAGAAGAGATAAAGAAAAGAAAAGCTGAAAAAGTTGTTTTTACTTGTGCTGGATGTTACAAGACGTTCAAGCAAGAGATCCCTGAGTTTCTAGGGTTAGAACCAGGCTTTGAAGTCTACCACTCAACCGAGCTGCTGAACGCGTATTTCAGAGAAGGAATTCTAGAACCTGTCTCATCCCCAAAGTTCAAAAGTGTAACCTACCACGACCCATGCGATATAGGTAGACACATAGGGCTATATAAACAGCCCAGAAACATTTTAAGTAAATTGGGGTTGAAATTCATTGAAATGAAAGAAAACAAAGAGAAAGCTTTTTGTTGTGGTGGCGGAGGCCTTCAAAGAGTTATAAATGATGACTTAACGATGAAGATAGCCAGGAGAAGAGCAAACGACATCGTGGAAACAGGGGTGGAAACAGTTGTAAGTGCCTGTCCATCATGTGAGAAAACACTAAGTGAAGGATTAAAGGAGATAGGTAAAAAAATCCAGGTTAAAGACATAGTTGAAGTCGTAGCTGAGAACCTTCAACTTTTGCCAGGATGAAGCCAGTGTCAGAGGCCTCCTTGATTATTTCATTATCCACTTGATCCAACAATTTCCATTAATTAGTGAACCTGAAAAACGTTTACATTAAGAAATGTATACTCAATGTGTCAATATAACTTCTCCCCAATTTAATTGGAGACTTACAAGCTGACACTCCCAAACAAAGTGATTGCAGAATAGTTCCAGAGAACCCTGTCTTTAAGGAAAAGTTAGGAGACACCTCAACATTTAATTTTATTTGTTTTAAGTGCTGAGTTAAAAAACTGTGGTTAAGGGATTATTTCTCATCGGATTTTTACAGATGATTCTACATTTATCTCACAGATAGAATCCTCATTATATATTTACTTTTTTGGGTTAAACGGGTTAATATTTTTAAAAAAGTGCCTTGCCTTTAGAGTTACCGAGTCTCTTAAACTCAACAGGGGAAACTGATTTAAACAATAGCCTTTAGGAGGATTGATTGAAATGGAAATAGAGGGATATTTCTTTCCAGATGATCTGTATTATTCGAATCAGCATGTTTGGTTAAAAATAATTGAGGGGAACATTGTAAGGATCGGTATGACTGATTTCGGTCAGAGTATAGCCGGTGAAATAGTTTACATTAGGTTAAAACCAATGGGTAGAAATGTACAGGCAGATAAAAACATTGGCACCATGGAGACAGGTAAATGGGTTGGAGGGATAAAATCCCCTGTTACCGGCGTCATAAAAAGGGTAAATGAACAAGTGCTGAAAAACCCTAAACTGGTTAATGAACAACCATATGGAGATGGATGGGTTGCTGAAGTAGAGGCAGAGAAACTTGAAGAGGAACTGAAACTGTTAATGAAACCTTCAACAGAGGAATTTAAAAAGTTTATAAAGGAGGAAAAGGAGAAGTATAAGTGATAGCGATTTCTTCGTTCATAAGGTATCAATTACCCTACATAACCTTAACAGTGTTGGTTTTAGGCTTTATTATCCGTGTCCAAAAATGGTTTAGGGGGAAGAAAGAGGGAAAAACAGATTTAAAACTCTATAAACCCATTAAATACGTTGTAAAGGATTTGTTTCTAAACCTTTTTTTATTCAAAAATGTTTTTAAAAAGAGGAGAATGGTGTGGTTTTGGATTCTGATTTTCCACTTTTCAGCGGCAGCTGTTCTATTTGGTCACCTAAGAGGATTCAATGTGTGGTCAGCTGACTGGTTCCTCTTTTTAGGTGAAGGAAACGTTGAATTCATGGTTGAAGAGCTTCCAGTTTACATTGGAGGCCTCTTCGCATTCTCAATTTTTGCTCTGCTTCTTAGAAGAGTTATTTCCAGTGATGTTAGATCTATCTCATGGCTAAACGATTACCTCTCGATTTTCATAATAATTGCAGCGATTTTCACAGGTATGATGATGAGGTTTACATTGTCCATTCATCAACCATTGGTAATAGAGTTCATACCGGGAATTCTAGTTCTTTCAATTGAGAAAACACCTATGGATATATGGATGGATCTTCATTTCCTGTTTACACAGATTTTCTTCATGTATATCCCCTTCAGCAAATTGATCCACATAATCAGTGGAGCATTGACCTCTGCCTTTTACAGTTTAAACATTTCACTTTTAGAGGGAGCCAGACTTGAATTTGAAAAGGGAAGACGTGGCTGAAGCCTTCAGCAATTTAACAAGGCCTCAATTAATTCAACTCGAAACCTGTGCACGTTGCTCACTTTGTTCAACTGAATGTCCAACCTGGTCAGAGTTAAAGGAACCCATACTCATACCTGGAGGTAAAATGGCGGCTTTCCTGAAAATCCACGGCAAAGCTAAGGGTTTACTAAGCAAACTTTTCCGGAGAGAAATAAGTGAAAATGAAATTAAACAATTAACTAGAGCAGTTTACATCTGTACACTTTGCGGTAAGTGTATGGAGGCCTGTCCATTTGGAATACAAGATGAAAACATATGGAGATCCGTTAGAGAAACTATTCACCGCCTAGGAGCAACTCCCAGCAGCATCCTTGAATTGGAGAAGATGCTTGAAGAAACATATAACCCCTATGGAATGGACCCTGAAACAAGGATGGACTGGGCTGACTATGCTGGCTTAGAAGAAATCCCCATAAAGGAAAAAGCTGATCTCTTATATTTTGTAGGATGTACAACTTCCTTTAAAGCCGTGAACCAGGAAATCGCTTACTCCGTATCTGTTTTATTGAATCATCTCCATGAAAACTGGACCTTCATAGGGGAACAGGAGCGGTGCTGCGGTTCCCCCCTCTTAATGATGGGTAACAGGGAAAAAGCAAAGAGCTTCGCTGAACATAACGTAGAAGAAATTGAGAAAAGAGATGTTAAAATCGTTATAACAAGTTGTGCAGGTTGTTATAGAGCCCTAAAATTTGAATACCCCAAATTAATGGAAAGGAAGCCGAGATTCAAAGTTATCCATGTAACCCAGTATTTAAGAGATAAAATATGGAAGGGAGCTTTAAAATTTGAAACAAAAATAACTGAAACTGTTACTTACCATGATCCATGTGAACTTTCAAGGCTCGGTGGATTGATAAGGGAACCTAGAGATGTCCTTTCAGCAATTTGCAGAAGATACGTGGAAACACCTGAGCATGGCAGAGATGCTAGGTGTTGCGGTGGAGGAGGACTATTACAGGCTTTCGACAACTCTTTAAGAACCAAGATCTCCATTAAGAGAATTAAACAAGCCGAGTCAACCGGGGCTAAAATACTTACTTCAACCTGTCCATCCTGTAAAATGGCTCTTGTCGATGGTGCAAAGGAATTAAAAAGCAAGCTGGAGATCTTAGACATAGCTGAATTAGTGGCTAGACAATTAAATCTGCTCTAAAAACCCCTTTAAAATCCAGGGTAACCTAAGATAAACTGTTAAAAAAGAAACCAAAACTTACTGTCTTTGTTAACCGACTCCTTGTGAAGTCTAGGGTGGGAAAAACAGGAAACTTAGATGTCTCCTCAGCCAAGATACATTCTGAGTGAGTAGTTAACCGTGGATACCGCAAAGAGTTAAATCATTGCTGTGCCCATAGGCTCTGTTCATTTTCCAGGCCATGTCAACCGACGGAGACACCTGTTGGCACTGGGAAACTGAGCTGTACAACTCGTCTCAGCATAGCCAAAAACATAAATAAAGGAAAGATATAAAATTTTGTGGTTGCAATTCCTTCCACCGATTCATCGGTGGGCTTCCTTGCAACGGAATGTAAGAGAGAAGTGGTGGGAGGTGAAAGTTGGAGTCTCATGCAGAGAAATAGAGGGGAAACGCAACTCAGTAAAGCTGTGATGGATATGGCTGCCACGTTAATATTGGCTGGAGGGGAAAGTAGAAGATTCCAGTTAAAGGGGAAGCAATGGCTGGATAAAGCGCTTTACAGAGTCAAAGGCTTAACTTTTCTTGAAAGAGTTGTTTCAGCAGCTTTGAAAGCCACTAACCCTGTAGTGGTTTGTGTAAACAGCGATGAAAGGAAAAGGAGATATGAAAGGGTTCTCTCGGAACTCATGGAGAAATCAAACTTAAGAATAGTGGTTGATGATGTGGAGAGCATTAAGGGTCCATTGATAGGTGTCAAAACAGGGTTGAAGAATGTTAAAGAAGGATGTTGTGTAACGTTGCCCGTGGACGTCCCATTCATTAAACCTGAAGTGATACAGTTCTTGGTGGATTCAGCCGAGAAATACGATGCTGTAACCCCTATATGGCCGAGTGGAAACATAGAGCCACTTATATGTGTGTACAGGACAAAATACGCCTTAAAAGCTTCTAATAAACTTATTAGATTCAACAGATCAAGACCTGACGACCTACTGAGGGGGGCGGGTAAAACTCTGTACTTACACATGTCCCTCTTCAAGGAACTTGACCCAGAACTTTCCAGTTTCATCAATATAAATTACCCTGAAGACTTGGAGAAAAAACCTACACTTAATGAGCAAGTCTCTACCGGTTCATCCATAGAAATAGCTACGAATAATAATGTTTTATCTGGAATAGATTCACTGCCCAATGAAATTAAAGGTGAAGAGATTCTTCACACATTAAATAAACCTATCCCTGCTTCCCCACCACTTTGGCAAGCTGCCTTCTTCGACTATGCAGCTGATAGAATTAAAGATAAAGAGTTGAGAAGAATACTTAAAATGAAATCATATAAAGTTTTCGTTGAGGAAAGCATATTCTTTAAACTTAAAGAAATTCACTTTTTG
>JAOZFL010000203.1 GCA_027491455.1 Thermoproteota archaeon
GGGTGGGATTTGAACCCACGCAGAGCTAACTCACCAGATTTCTCTGGTTGGGATCTTAAGTCTGGCGCCTTTGACCTGACTCGGCAACCCCCGCTACCTAAACTTTAACCCCAATCTTTCTAATTATTTTTAAACTTGACGTTTTAAGTTTTACCTCTTGTTCCGCGATGAGGAATACCTCTTGCATATTTTGAGTTTTCGGCTTTATCTAAGCTATATGTTTTGTCGAAGTCTATTAATGTTAAGATATTTATATCTGCTCTCTCACTGTAACCAATTTTAGGTTGGGGATCAATATATGAACGATCAAAGTGTACAGAGAAACTTAGAAGAGATGCACCTTGAAAAGCCTTTTGGCTCTGTATATAAAACCCTTTTACTTTTAGGGGTTGGAGTAGCTGTTCTATTCATTTACACTTATTTTTTCGTCGATTTCTCGAGGCTAGCCTCTGTTCTCCCCAAGATAGACCATTTTTACCTGTTCTTTTCTTTTTTGGTAGCTTCAGTTGGCTTATCTCTTTACGCCACCGCTTGGCACTACTTAACCAAGGTTGTAGGAGCTAATTTCAGCTGGAAATTAACTTATCCCCTAACTCTTTCAAGCGTCTTCTTTAATGTTATGATACCCTCTGCCTCCCTGAGCGGAGAGGTCTATAGGACATATTTCATTTCAAAAACCTCTTTTCCAGTTGAGGAGGGAGTCGCATCAATTATCCTTCATAGAATAGTGGCTCTTTTACCCTTCATAGCTGGTTTATCCCTGGGAACCCTTCTAAGCTGGCTTTACTTCCCTCTCTCATTTAAAACCTTCATGGTTCTGGTATTTGTCACTTTGATTTCCTTTACAGCTTTAATCTCCATTTTACTCTTCGTTTTCAAGGCTGAAAAGCTTGTAATGGTGGTTCATTTCATAAAACGGGTTAACAGGATCGGGAAGTTAGATTCAAGTATTCAGAGACTTGAGGATGCCCTCAATGAAAGAGTTGGAAACTTTAAGAGGAGCATGGGAAAAGTAAAGGAAAATGTTAAACAGTTCATTGTTGCCTTGATTTCCGCTTTTCTCTATTGGTTCTTTGATGTAAGTATAATGTTTTTCCTTTTTAAGGGGTTCGGGATAACTGTTCCATTCTTCATGGTTCTCTTTGTTTACACCTTGACAATCCTCCTCCAAGCGATACCTGTAATGGTGCCTGGAATGCTAGGGTTCGCTGATATGATAAGAACAGAGTTTTTCGGTTTAATGGGGATACCTAGGGAGGTGGCTCTCTCAGTGAGTATATTGACAGATTTAATAGTGGTTTTCTACTATTCATTCATAGGGTTTGTTTTCCTCCTGATTCTAAACTGGAATTACGGGGTTCAGGATAGATAGACTTTGATAGCCATACCTATTCTTTGGTGTTCATTAACTTCTTCCCCTGGTTCATCGAGGCGTTTCCTCGGTTTTGTATCCTTTCATGGCGCTTAATTACGCCAACACCCAGAGAATATTTAATAGTTTCTCAATATCTCATTTAAGGACACCCCTCTTTAAGGAAAGAGTTCCGCTTTTCATTAAATTGATCGAAATCCATGAAAACTATATAGGAAACAGGGAAGGAAATGATTGAGTTGAAGGAGCTTCAGAAGATTAGTTTCTGATGTTTTTGAAAAGATTTAAAAATCCGAGGCCTCTGATGTTGAAGGACTGATTAATTTTACCTGAAGGTAAGAGAAATGTTCTGCCCAGTCTGTGGAAACTTGTTAATAGCTAAGGAAGAAAAGGGTAAAAGGAAATATGTGTGTCCAATGGGCCATAAAGTAAACATGGAGAATGTAAACCAGGAGATAACTGTTTACAATAGTTCAAAGCAAAAGAAAGCCATAGAAGCCATTGTTATAGAGGAGGAATACAGAGCCCTCCCTAAAACAACAACTATTTGCCCTAAATGCGGAAACACAGAGGCGTATTGGATCCTCAGGCAAACGAGGTCTGCAGATGAAGGAGAAACAAGGTACTTCATATGCACAAAATGTAAAGCTGTTTGGAGGGAATACTAAGCCAGTAGCGAAAATCAAAAATGTTTTAAAGCCTGCTGATGTGTCCCTATGATTTGCGGATATAAAGCAGTTTTATAATTGATTCATTAAACATATGTTTTATCATGACGCGTCATGATTCACGTTCTGCGGGTTTCATGTTCTTTTAACCAAGCAGTGAAGATTTCTTGACTTTTTCTGCCTCAGATATAAACTTTGAAAGTTTACTCCTTACATTTTTCTCCATCTCAGTTAATGTGCCAGTAACTATCGCATCTGCACCTGCCTTTGCGACCATTGCGAAGTCCTCCTTACTTCTTACCCCGCCACCAACGATGACAGGAATATTGACTGTTTTCTTAACAGCTGCTATGGTCTCAGCTGGCAAAGGAGAAGGAGCGCCGCTGCCAGATTCCAAGTAAACAAAACGCATGCCCAAGTATTGAGCGGCTAAGGCAAATGCAGCTGCTATCTCTTTTTTGTGCCTAGGTATTAGCTTGGCTTGGCCCACGTAACCAGCTGCTTCTCCAGGCTCAAAAATTATGTAGGCTAGGGGAATAGGCTCTAAATTGTACTTTTTAATAATGGGAGCACCTGTCATCTGTGCTTGAATGATATAGTAGGGGTTAAGAGAGTTAAGCAGCGACATGAATAGAACAGCGTCTGCGTATCTTGAAAGGCCTGAAACGCTTCCTGGGAATAATATTACCGGTATCTCCACTTCCTTCTTCATTGATTTTATTATTCTATCCAGTGAGGATTGTTCTACGCCTATACTTCCCCCTATCATCACAGCAGTTGAACCTGATTTTTCAGCTGTTTTAGCCATACTAACGGCTGTTCCTTCATCGACTTTTATAGGATCTATAAGAGTTAAGTGGATGACCCCCCTCTTTTTTATTTTGTCTATTAGATATCCCTCAACTCTCCCAATCAAATTGAACACCTTTTAAATCATATGACACGGGTTTTCTCGGCTAACTCTCTTGCAGCTTCCCTAGTTAGCCCTTTTTCACCTAGGATAGTGTACCTTCCAGGCCTTATTTTATGTGCTGTGCACAATGCCTCGATTATTGTTTCCCCATTTATCCTCAGCTCTCTTGCGGTCACAGGCGCCCCTATTTTCTTTAGGGTTCCTCTAATTTCCTTCCAGTTTCCATCATGAAGATACATCATCATTATGGCTCCAATCCCACATTGCTCACCATGAAGGGCTGGTTTAGATGCAAGTAAATCAAGCGCATGGCTGAAAAGGTGTTCTGATCCACTTGCAGGTCTACTATTACCAGCTATTGCCATGGCTACACCGCTACCGATTAAGGCTTCAACTACTATTCTAACTCCCTCCTCGCTTTTGTTTCTTATTAAATCCGCATTTTCAACGATGTGTTTCGCGGATGTCAGCGAGAGAGCGGCTGCATAATGTCCATAGTACTCTCCTTTCAATTTATGAGCGAGCAGCCAATCTTTCACGGCTGTGAAATTTGAAATTATGTCGCCACAGCCCGAAGCAGTGAATCTATAAGGGGCTTTGTTTATGATCTCTATATCGGCGAGAATGGCTATTGGTGCCTGGGCTTGGACAGAGTAAGGTTTCCCCCTAGCCCTTATTGAAGCCCTAGGAGAAGTTATACCGTCATGTGAAGCAACTGTTGGAACACTTATAAAGGGGACTCCCTCCTTTGAAGAAGCCATTTTTGCGACATCAATGTTTTTACCTCCACCAACCCCGAGGACAAGCCTTACCCCCTTCTCTTTAATGGTTTTACGTGCATCTGAAATGTTTTTGGAATCAGCTTTTCTAACCAAGAAAACATGAACCACGTACCCCCTATTTTCCAAGTTCTCCTTTATTCCTTCCCCTGCTATTTTACCCGTGATTGGACCCTGCATAATTAAAATCTTAGATCCAGGTTTGTAGCCTAATACACTGCATAGTTCAGGTATTTTTTCAATTATCCCAGCTCCTACCCAAACTTCTCTTGGTATCTGCATTCTGTGTAGCAGTGACTTCATGCCCCTCAACTGCTTAACCTGAGGGATCAGGAAAGAATCCCTTAACCTATTAAAAAATTAAAACATTGTCCTTTTAATTTTTCTCTTTACTTTCCTTATTTCTTTGTAGTGTTTTTTACAAAGCTTTATCCTCTTTCCTCTTCTTTCAACCTTTAATCCTAATTGCTGAATCAATGGAGCGTAAGAGGAAGACACAGATTTAAATACCTCCTCCTCGCAATCGACGACCTCACATTCTTCAACCATGAAAGTGACACCTTTAAATCTTCAGACTAAAAACACTTGATCAAGGGGGAATGACCTATAAATTTATTATTGTTCATGAAGTAAGGTAGACAGTTAGAAACTTTAGAAAAAACATTTGGTGAAGAGAAAATTCCTTATGTTGAAGTACAGATCTAGGATAGTTGAAACCAAGAAACATTATAATATTTATATTAGAAAAGCCTCGAAGAACTTGAAATATAAAAAAAGGAAAGTAATGATGAGTTGAACCCGGCTGAGCTATGCAATGACTGGGATCTTGAGTGCTGAATTTTTCTTTTAAGGGATCTGTCCGAGTAGTTGATGCTTCTTAGAAAGAATTTTCCTAATCTATAAAAAGTAAATTATTTTTCCTCTAGGATTTTCTTAGCCTCCTCTGAAATCCAGAATTTACCTGCTTCTTCCTCAAGGAAGCCCTTTTCTCTAAGCTCTCTCAACTTTCTCAGCTGCAAAATAGCTGGAGTCCTTGTTTTTCTTGCTAAGAAAAGATAAGAGACAGGGCCGCCTTCAAACTCTTCCATTATCATCCTTAAGTCCTTTAAGAGGTTTTCGGGGACTGCTCTCTTTTTTCTCTCCTGTTTTTTAAGCTCCCCGTCAGCTTTCCCTGATTGTTCAACCACAATCCTCATGAACTTTTCATCTATTATTTCGATGTTTGGATTGACTATCAGAGCTGCTAGAGCGGTTCTTAAGATCTTTATCAAGTTACGTGCATTTCCCTCAGCTGCTCTGTTAGCGTATACTACAGCTTCTTTGGTGAATGGATGCAGTGGGTTTTGCATATCGAAGTTTTCTGTTCTAGCTAGTTCAATTCTTTTCTGGGCAAGTTTTATACTTTCACTATCTGTTAGGGGAGTTAACTCTATGATATCTGCTACTTCGCTATAAAGGTCTTCTGTTAAAGTTTGTATAAGGTTCAAAGCTGAAGGTATACATGTAATTATCAACATGGATTCCAGAGGCATTATTCTATAAAGTGAAAGAAGGAATGAGAAGAAGAACCTTTGTTCATCAATATGCGCATGGAAAACGTTTTCCAGTTCATCCATGACCATAATAAAAGGCCTTAACCGGCTCAAAAGCCATCTCAGGTTCAGCATTATCTCCCTAGGAGAAGAAATAAGGTTTTCAATCGTTATTTCCTTTGTCATTTTATTTTTTTTAAATTTACCTATAATCGGTAATTTGTATAAATCGTTGTATTTATCCACTAGCTTGTTAAGTATAGATTGAACTAGAACTTTAGGATTTGATGTGTCTATTTTGATGTAAATTGTTGCAAAATTGTTTTTCTCAAGGAATTCTTTTAGCAATTTTGCTCTTTCCGTTTTCCCTAGACCAAAAAGGCCAGTTAGGAAAATAAGTTTTTTTCCCTTCCTATTGAATGTTTCCTTGATAACTGAAACGATTTTGTGATCTATTGGCAGAAAAACATGTATATCTTCTATTTTAAATGGTAAAGAGGACTGTATGGCTTCACTTGAAAGGAAAAAGAACGGATTGAACTTTAACCCTACTCTGTTATACGAGGTCTCATATGAAATCATGAGATACCACTATTTTTTAATAAATGAAGTCTTACATCTTAAAAATTGTTCTTTTATTCTCTTAATGGTTTTCCTCTTCCTCCTTTTGACTGGTTTCCAATTCATCAAATGAACCCAAGTTAATAACGTAATCAGCTGCGTTTTGAAGGGCTACACTGAACCCTGGATCAGCGCCGATCACAACTGTTTCCAACCCTTTCTCTTTTGCCTTCAAAATCAATGGAAGGAAATTGGCGTTTCTAGTGGCCAGAGCTAATATATCTGTTTTTAAGTTTGAAATGAACTCCATGGCTGTAATTGAGAAAGTTACAGTGGTATCCCCTGGAGATATCACAGCTTGAAAACCATGGTTAGTAACGGCTTCAATCAACTTCTCCGGTGCGTTCTTGTTAAGAATAACAGTCCCAACCTTTAAATTACCTATTTCACTTAGAACAGATTTTATGGTTGAAAGAGAAACAGGTAAATCTTTACGGAGAATATTAGGTCCATCAATGATTAAATAAACGTTTTTTTCCTTTCTTTTCCGCTTTGCAAGCTTTTTTACCTGTTGCTTCAGGCTTGACACCTTGTTAAGCATGGTTTTCACCTAAGGGCCAAAAATTACTTAACAAGTTCAAACCTTTAAATTTATAACTTTTCTGGTTTCATAACGCTGGAAACTGCTTCTTTGCTGCATAAAAGGTTTCATCTTCCAAATCTCCTGGATCTCTCTTGATACGATCTTATAGCCCTTAAAAAATCTATTTTCCTAAAAGCAGGGAAATATGTTTCGCAGAAATATAGTTCAGAATATGCAGATTGCCAGATGAGGAAACCGCTAAGCCTCTCCTCACCAGAAGTCCTTATGATAAGATCAGGATCTGGTAAACCTTTTGTGTATAAATGCCTCTCTATCAATTTTTCATTAATTTCCTCCGGTTTTATGCATCCTTTCTCAACTTTCCTAGCGATTTCCTTTACAGCATCAACGATTTCCTGTCTACCCCCATAAAGGATACAAACATTTAAAATGTAGTTGCTGTATTTTTCCGTGGCCTTTTCAGCCTTTTCAGCTGCTCCTCTCAATTTTTCGGGCATCTTCTCTTTACAGCCTAGAATTTTTATTTTAACTTTGTTTTTATGTATTCTCTCATTATTTGAAACTTCTCTGAGTTTTCTCTCGATAAGTTTAAATAAATGGTTAACTTCTTCCTGAGATCTGCAAATATTTTCGGTTGAAAATGCATAAACTGTCACATATCTGATTCCAAGAGATAGACACCACTCTAAAACTTCCTCCAGCTTTTTTGCACCTTCTTCATGCCCCCATCTTGGATCCATTTTTCTCTCCATGGCATATCTTCTATTCCCATCTAGTATTATCCCCACATGTCTCGGCAAATCATTGCTTTTAACTTCGTTAAATAGATACTTTTCATAGACTGGTTTGCCTAGGAGATAACTTATTTTATATATGAACTTAAGCACGCCTTTCTTTAAGGCCACGGAGACCCCCCGTTTTAATTAAAATCCAAGTGTAGATGCCTCACACATGGGTGACTGAATGGGCATTTAAGGATTAAATAAACTTGAAATTTTATAAGTTAAGTCAGCGCCTCATTTAACTTAAAAAAATTAGTGTTCAAAGATTGAAAATGCATGAACATAGATGAGAAAAATGAAGTTTAAATTAAAGCTTGAAAAGATAGAGAAATCAATATTCAGAAACCTTTTAATATATGTTTTCTCCTCACTAGATGAAAACCTGGAAGTAAGGTTGGATATCCCTGAAAACATAGGAAAACAATTGATTGAAGGTAAAACCTACTTAATTACTATATCCCATGATAAATCAATAACTGAGGATGAAAGAGTAAAAATAGCATTGAAAGGGAAACTTCTAAAGAAAAAAGGAGAATTAATAATTATCTCATTTGGAGGACTACTTGCAATATTAAAAGCTGAAAGAGAACTCGTTAAAGATGAAATAAAGGAGAATATGCCCCTCTACTTAACCATGGAATGAAAAGTTTAAATGGACCCTCCCTGAGTTTTTCTTCTTCTAATTAAAAAGCTCTTTCAAGGAAAAATTAAATCTTTTAATTTCTCTTTTATATTAACGATGTCTTTGACAGCAAAAGAGGTAAATGATAAACTCATAAATATCCTAATTGTTTTGCTCTTCGGCTTTGTTTTAGTTTCAAGTGTAATTAAGGGTCTTATAGGCAATAGTGCTAGGGTACCCTCTATACAGATAGACATCCTTCACCTACCACTTATCATTGTTGGATTTGCCACTAGTATCCCCCTTCTTTTTTATCTATATAAGAATAATTCTATGTTGATTAAATTTAGAAATAAAAGTAGTCTCGAAACTTTAGGAGTAAAGTGGCTAGATAAAAGCTTGGCGGATAGAGTAGGGCTTATAGATGACTCAATTGTTATTGAAAATGGGGAAAATTATCACTGCTTTATGATACTTAAAATGAATGAAAGGCCTTTTATCCCGTTAATTGAAGAAAGTGAAGGTGTAAGTTTCAATCAAAGAATAGTTGAATACATAGATATCGTAGCTAGGCTTAGAGATGCTATATCAAAGATACAACAGCAGGGCATATCCTGCACTTATAGTTTAACTTTATCTCCACTGGATAAACAACTAGAGAGAAAAATTTCAATAAGGGAAAAGGATATTTTAAGACATTTAGAAAATGAAAAACAATTTGTTAATTGGAAAGAGAGAGAAAACCTTGAAAAAGAGCTTAGAAAAATCGAACAAGGCTTTTTGAAGGCTTCACTTTACATAATTTTGAAATTCAGCTGTTCACATGAGAAATTAAAAGAAAAAATTGAGAAAAGTAGAGGTAACTTGGAACTAATCAAGAATGTGTTGGAGGCCATGCTAAAAGGAGCTAAGCTCGAAATTTTAAAGGAAAGAAACCTGGTTAAGTCCTTTGAAGAAATTTTTTTTCGTGAAGCAGGATCAGATCAATTACTGTTAAACCCGCTTGAAGCATGTGCCTTGCTACCCATTTTATCTCCACTTATCTCAGATGTATCAACATCTAAGCGATTACTCTTCTCTTACCCCTCCCCTAAAAACTTTGAAAAAGGAGTTTCAATTGGTTACGCATTTGAAGATAACAACGAGCTTTTCCCTGTATACTTAACCAAAAAGGATGTCTTACAAAGAGTGATGATATCTGGTGTAACAGGTTCAGGAAAAAGCTTATTTGCTAAAAACTTTGTCGATAAAGCTTGCAAGGAACTGATTAAAAATATAATGATCATCGATCAAAACGGTGAATACAGGTCGGTCGTAATGGAAAATCAAGGCATAATCATCACACCTGGCCAGGAACTTTACCCTTTGCAGATAAATGTTTTTGACTATAAAGGGGAAAATCTGGATGAACATATTCTGTGGCTTCATGGGTTCCTCCATCAAGAGCTTTCCCTCTCCGAACCTGGATCAGAAATCCTCAGGAGAATCCTAGAGGAAATGTACAGGGACCAGGAGAAGAGAAAATTAACATTAACAGATGTACTTAACAGAGCTCTTAAATTAAATCCTGAGGACCAGGCAACTTTACAGGCCAGGAATGCCTTAATAAGGAAGCTGAGGACCCTTTTAAATCCAGAAATAAGGAATTTGCTCGAAAAAAAAGGAGAAATAAGCTTTAAAGAACTAGTTGACTCTGAGAGAATAGTTAGTTTCGACTTAACCAGAGTCATAAACACTCAGAGTAGAAGAATGATCGTAAACATAATTTTAAAAGCAATATTTGACTCCCATTACCCACCAAGAAATAATGGTAACAGGCTTAACTTGCTCTTGCTGATTGATGAAGCCCAAGAGTTTTTTAGGAGGAGAGACGATGGGAATCAATCAATAGGTGAGCAAATAATAGATTATTTAAGAAAGGCAGGGGTAGGGGTGATCATGATAGCTCCATCTCCAAGCAATGTAGGAAGATACGTGGC
>JAOZFL010000205.1 GCA_027491455.1 Thermoproteota archaeon
GCACTTGAAAGCAGACCCATAGAGATAAAACCATTCTATCACTTTTGGCCTGGATCCACAGCTTTAACCTTTTCAACTTGGTCATGCAACTACAGATGCCCTTGGTGTCAAAACTTCCACCTTTCAAATAGGTTCCCAGATCCCCTTAAGGCGCATTTCACAGGGTATAGAGAAATAGTTAAAAGAGCCCTTCTAAACGGGGATCAAGGTTTATGTGTAAGCTTCCAGGAACCCACCCTTCTATTCGAAACATCTATCGAGGCATTCCAAGAGGCAAATAAACATGGTCTGTATAACACATATGTCTCCAACGGCTACATGACTCTTGAAGCCTTGAAAAAACTTAGGGAATCGGGGTTAAATGGGTTGAAAATAGATATCAAGGGAGATGAACAAGTTTACAGAAACTACTGTTTAGGAGTAGATGTTGAAAAAGTTTGGAGAAACGCTAGAGAAGCAAAGGAGATGGGTATACATGTTGAAATCGTCCACTTAGTTGTGACAGGTCTCAATGACTCTGAACAGAAAGTGATGGAGCTTGTAAATCGACACATAAGAGAACTGGGAGAAGACACTCCTCTGCACTTCACCCGTTACTACCCTGCACACCGATTTAATGCACCACCAACAAATGTAAAATTCTTAGAAAAGGCCTATGAAATAGCTAAAAGAGAAGGAGTTAAATTTCCATACATAGGGAATGTAACAGGACACCCATATGAAAACACCTATTGTCCAAGCTGCAATGAACTCCTAATTAAAAGATATGGAACAATTATTCTCAAGTATAAGTTAACTAATAAATATAAATGCCCTGAATGCGGTGAAGCCATACCCATAACAGGTAGGTATAGGGGTGGAAAATTTAGATTAAAACAATGGTTTTAAAGACCTTTTTTGACCCTCTGCTACTTTTATAGCTTTCAATATATTTATGACAGTGAGTTTCCTTTCCCCAAGTTTCATTAGAGAGCTTTTTAGGGGAACAGGGCTCCTCTATCTATTTTTAGGGGTTTTAAGCCTCTTAATCTCATATTCCAGCTAACATCTGCATCTATATCGGCTATTAAGCCATATTTACACTTTAAATACCATTTAACAAAACAAAAATATTTAAATGCCATGAATAAATGTTGCAAATGTATCGCTTATACGTTTCCGCTCTCTTTCATTTCCATTAGTTAAAAAACAGGGAAAACATGTTACAGGTACATGAAACACCTGGTGCCATGACTCTCCTCAAAAATTACGATGTTTAACATGCTCCTTTTTGCTAAAAGAACAACCTCTATGTTTTTAGATGTTTTTCTCCGTGTTAACTTTAACCTTTAAAAATTCAGGCTTAAAAAGGGGAATCTACAAGTACATGGAGAAAAGGAGGTAGTCCAGACATGATTAAATGTGAACCTGTTCTAATGACTTTTGAGGAGGGGGAGGGGAGAACTAAGGTTTCCATGATACTTATAAAGATATGTAAAGACATTTTAACTTTGATCTATGGAGGGGACAAACCCCATATAGGGGCATTAGCTATAGGTGTACCTGGTTTAGGGGAATTCACGGGGAAGGAACAAGTTTCAGTTTCAGTGTTCACAGTGCCAGGTCACAGGGACTACGAATTAGTGAGTAAACCTGCAAATTTGTTTTCAAGTAAAACTAAGGGTAAAACCGTTGTTGTGGCAGGAGTACACATCGAGAAAGCCCGTAAAAAGGAAATAAGAGAGATACTGAGAAACACTGAAATACTCGTTGAGAAAGCCTGCAAACACATTTAATCATTACTTCATTCAAAGATCATGTTAACATGGAAATCTTGGATCCTATTTCAAGAACATGTATTTTAATACCTTAAAAACTTAAAGAAGGATTGTTGATAATTTCTCAGAGACTTTAATTCGCGGTGGAAAAAGAAATGATGAAACCACTCCAAGATAAGTGGAAAACAATGAAGAAACCCTGAGGTAACTGAACACTAACTAATCTTTGACCCTGGAGGAACAGGTTTATCTGTTGTTAAGAGAACTGGTTCATTGTCTACTATTGCAGCTAAAAGCATCCCCTGTGAAACCAATCCTCTAATAACCTTTGGTTCCAGGTTAGCTAATACAATGATTGTTTTACCTATTAACTCCTCTGTTTTATAGAATTCAGCTATTCCTGCCACTAATTGTCTTTTTTCGTCTCCGATATCCACCTCCAATTTAACTAGTTTCCTTGTTCCCTCAACTCTTTCAGCTGAGATTACTTTGCCTGTTCTCAAGTCAAGTTTCTCAAAGTCACCTATTTTAATCATTTATCTACACCCCATTTAAATGTTCAGAGGATCTAATAAATTCCCTAACCATTTTAAGGATGCCTCCTTTAACATCTTTACCAAATCATTCACTAATTTTCCCGGTGCACCTCAGGCTCAATCTATGTTTTCTTTAATTTCCCCATACACTTAGCATAAAAAATATATGCTTCCATTGCAAAACTAATGGTTTACATGATTACGAACATCTTGTTTTTTGAATAGTTTACTTTAAGATGTTTATGAATTCCACCAGATGTTTAAACTGCTTGGTTCCTCCCCCCTCAGCGATAACATTTAAAACTGCATCAACTTTTTCAGTTTTTGTTTTCATACCGCTTAAAATAGTTACTCCCCTTTTAAAAAGGGGGTCTGGTACCATGCTGGCTGTTGGCCCTACAATAGCTATTTCTCTGGCTCCATTTGCAAGTTGAAGGATTCTACCTATTGTTTTATTAACGATTGAGGAACCAGTCACGATGACTATGTCTGAACCTGGTAAAATCTCTTCAACTGCGTAATCTGGCAATACTTTCTCCCCTCTTAATGCAGGGTTCCTTTCTAAAACATAAAACTTTTCTGTTTTCCTCCTTATGAAAGGTTGAAATGGCTCTATGTTCCCTATCATGGTTACTTTCTCTCCCTTCTCTATTTTAAGGATATCTATAAAGTTTCCACTTACAATTTTGTATTCACTCCATTTCTCTTCAAGGAAAAACTGGGATAAAGAGTTTATTGCCGCTACTCCAACTGAACTTTCACTTACATCCCAAGAAAAAGCTAAATCTGCTAATTCAAAGGCTTTCCTGCCCTTCAGGGTTCCAGCCAGGTTTATTATTCCACAATGACCTGTAGTTATCTCGCTTAAAAGCGTAGCTGAAACACCTAGATGCCATGTTTCCAGTTTCACAGCTGTGTAACCTAAACCTGTCACCACACTCTCAGACTTTAAATCTCTTGGAACACTTCTCTTCAAAGTGTTTATTTCTTCCCTAATTATTTCCAACGACATTTCCATCACCCATAAAAGTAAAAACAATGCATATTCATCATTACCTTCTTTTAAACAGGCAAATTAACTTTTTTCCACTGCTCTCCACCGAAAAACCCTTTTAATGGGTCTTGTTAAAGGTGCCATGCTGATTTCGTTACTCCCCGATTTTCTGGGTCTTTAATGTTTCTTACAACTTCTTTGTCAAGGATTAATTGATTCACCGCTGTCTACAATGATAACAGCACCCTTTATGAAGGTTGATTCATTTTGAAGCCAGGAAAACATATTCCACTTACATCGATAAATGCTTTTTTATTAATCTCTCTTTTCAATGTTTTCTCCACCGAGAAAATATATTTTTACCATGAGTTTCATAATATGCAATATACTTTTTTATAATTGTTTTCGAGGTTTAGACAACTTTTCACTTATTTATTTAGAAAAACCCGGATTTGAGGTAGGAATTAGAATTTTTAGTTGAAAATTCACAGTTCTCTTCAAATGATCATTTGTTTTATATGTAACAACTATATCTGCAGTTGTTATATCAATTTAACTATAGATTTTAGTTAACGTTTCTCGCTGTTAAAGCAGATCCATTGCAGCTTTGAGCTGTTTGTAAACCCAGGAACCCTTCTCTGCAACTTGAAAATCTAACTTTGTATTTATCAGCGAATGCTTTAACAGTGACCATTAACTTCCTCCTTAAACGTATACTTAGGTAATGGTAATTTTTTATTTTAACTCCCTCTACAAAGTAGGCTTCTCTCCATTTATCTTTTAATTCGGGGAAAACCTTGATCATCCTTTCAAAGTTGTCTCTTTTAACTTTGTAGGTTGAAGAAATTATCTGGGTGGCCCCAACTGAGGAAGCTGCCTCTACAACCTCCTTTAAATTTTCTGGGTTGTCTGTTAGGAAGGGAATAACAGGATCTAACCTCACAGCTATAGGTATAGAGTTTTCCTTTAACTCTCTTAGAGCTGCTACTCTCTTTTCAGGTTTAGGTGCACCTGGTTCTAATTTACTTGACAACTTGGGATCCAAGGTTGTTATGGTGATGGTTACAGCAACATTTATTTCACGTAAAAGATCAATGTCTCTTCTTACCAAATTAGATTTTGTTACGATTAAAACCCTGAATTTCTTCCTTTTCATCTCCAAGAGAGTTTCTAGGCTTTTCCTGGAAACCTGAAATTTTTCCTCTAATCCCTGGTAGGGATCTGTACTGCTTGACAATTCGATCAGGGAACCTTCAGGGATTTTCAGTAAATCCCTTCTGAAAAAACCTAAAACATTCCTTTTAATCCTTGGGTGGAAAAATTCCTTTATGTAACTTGAGGAGTAACAGTAGAGACATTTATGGCTGCAACCTGTATAAGGGTTAAAACTGTACTTTTCAGGGCAGGTGCAAAGTTTAGATTTCCAAGGGTCAAATGGTTTAACAATGTATGTGTCACTATACCTCCTTACCCTCATGGGGCTCCACCGTGAAAATGTTCTTTAAAAATGGGTATATAGGTAGGTCTTTCTTCCCTGGATAACTAGTATGATTCTAAGATCCTCTCGGCTACTTTTCTTTACTAAGATGAAATGTGCTCCTTTCACACTTTTAAAATGGTTTATTTACTTGTTTCATAGATATTTATCTTTAAGAATTTCCAGATGGAGGGAGACATACGTTGCAAAACGCTCCGTGACATTTTTTCATTATTAAGTTATGTAATGGATCTGAACATTTGCTTTTAAAATCATTTTTCCATTTTTCAATTTAATTTTAGGTTATTCAACCTCTGTATTTAACTTTTCAAGTTAAAAAGCTGATTATAAATTTTGGATGGGGAAAAGAGTTTTTAAGGGATTAATTATTGTTTAGATTTAAGAGTCCCTATCATGATTTAAATAGATGCAGTGTGGTCTATGAGCCTCATGGAGTCGCTGAAGTTTAAGGTGGAAAATGCATTAAGAATTGTTGAGAAAACTAATCATAGGTTCCTTGTTGTTTTCTGCGGCAGAGAATGGTTAAACATGGAATTTGCATCTGAGGTTTTAAATAAAGCATTTAAACACTTAACAAA
>JAOZFL010000028.1 GCA_027491455.1 Thermoproteota archaeon
CTGGAACTCATCCTCTGTTGTTATTCCTTTATCTCTTAACTCAGCTAGTTTCAAAGTCTCCACTGTTAGATTAAAAGACAGCAATCTCTTTCCTCCCTCATTTAAAGTTAATCCTGTACCGGTCAGTTAGAACAAATTATATGCTCCACTGTTAATAGGGACCCAACAAGGATAAAGAAGTTTTTCAAACTCTATAGTTTAACGACACCTGTGTGATAGTATTTAAGAATAATGGTGTGTAGAATTCTATTTTGTCTAAATAGAGGGGAAGCTGATTAAATATGGGAAGAAATAATTTTCTGAACCATATTCTATTTAAGGAATAAAGGTGATTGATTTAGTTGCAACACTTTTGCATGTAAGATGATTAAAATGTCTGATTACTTTCTAATATCAGTATCTAATAAGCATAATCTTGATTTGTGCATGAAATATGCTTTGGCTGGTTTTACGAATAGTATTAATGGTTTGTGGACGTTTTTGGATATAGATGAAGGGGATCATGTCTCATTTCTATATGGTGCAAGGGTTTACAATCTTTATAGGGTTGTTAAAAAGGAGGCGTACAGAAACGCTGAGACGCTGCCTCCATGGCCACCAGTAACTTTTAGAGAGTCCGGGAAAACATATTATTTCCCCTTTAGGCTGCAACTAAAACAGATAAGAAGGGTAAATGAGCTGATAGCCAGACCAGAATTCACCTATGTAGCTGAAAACCTGCTTTTAAGAGGTGGATATCGAAAGACCCATTTTCAAGCTGATACCGTCACTTTTTACAATGTATCAAATATGGGGGCAATCTATAAAAATGGTAACCAAAGATTGGCGGTGGAGGGGGAAACATTTACCCCGAAAATCGTTTTTAAACAAGATAAACAAGGAATCCCAGAAAAATTTTACTTTAGGGAACTCATCCTCCAATCCATTGTTAGAAAAAAGATGAAAGGTAGCTTGTTAAGAATAATATTGGATCATTTTGGAGTAAATCTGTCTGATAATGATTTTGAGGTTTTAGGAGAGAAAGCATTGCCGAGGGGATTTGTGGATGTTTTTATTAAGTTGAAGCATCCCCGGGGCTCAAATATTTACTTTTTAGTAGAGATCAAAACTGGTAAAGCACAATTAAAAGACTTGGAACAACTAAGCAGCTATATGCAGGAATTTGGTGATGAATGTAAGGGCGGCATATTAATAGCGAGAGACTTTCCTAAAAGGAATTTTGCGATGAATAACCCTAATATTTTACTGATCAAATATAGATTTGAGGGTATCGATAAAGATGGAGAATACACTTATGATCAGCTATTACAGAAATTAAATTTGGATTTATAGGTGAAAACGAAAAATTTCCCTACTTAAAGCATGCAAAATTTAATTTTAGTAAGGAAGAGAAAGCTTCAAGGGTAAAACTATTAAAAGACGCCATAATTAGGGAAATAAAGCAAGCTTAATTATTTGTGCTTTATTCATTTTTGTTTATGGAGCCTTGGTTCGTTGATACGTGGTAATTTTATGGTTAAGAAGGGCTGCTTTAAACGAAAAATCAAACGTAAAAAAGAGGGAGAGCAGTACTTCTATATTGATTCAAGTCACTATATAGCCTATTTAAACGTGAAAGATGATCAGCATAAACCTAGCCGCGACCTAATTCATAAAATAAAGGGAATGGTGAAAACAAACCCGGAAATTAAAGTGTTAATTCCATCAATTGTTTTAGCTGAGGTTTCCAAGTTTATATGTTTTGAAATAACCAGTCCAGATGAGAGAGAAAATTGTTTTGTTAAACTCGTGGAGACCTTAAAAGACTTAAAAGTTGAGTACAGAGAATCAGATGAGAAAGTATGGAAAATGACCAAAGAAATACGGAAAAGAGATGATCGAATTGAGCCAGCTGATGCCTTCATCGCTGCTCATGCCCTTTGCAATCCTGATTCAGTTTATCTTTTCACAACAGATAATAGTTTGCTTACATCCGAGGAAATAAGAGAAATAGAAAGAGAAATGCACATCAAAGATGAAAGAAAAAGAGATTTGAAAATTTCAGCTGAGCTTTAAAATTCCTGTCTCTACAAGTTCACTTAAAACTTTCTTTACATATCCCTCTTTAAACTTTGATTTAATTTCCCTTACAATTTCCACGATTCTATCCCGTTTACTTGTTTTCTCCGAAACAAGTAAAATCGTTGACGCTACTTCCAGCCATTCCTTGTTTCTCCCCTTCACAAGTTTCACGAAGCCTTCAGAGTCAAATTCAGGGTTTAAAGAAACATGTTTCCCACTTCCCACTCCTACTTCATATAGTTTGTAGTAGTCGTTTGCTAGTGTAGGTGAATAAGCACCATAAACATATCTATTGAATTTGTATCCCATGTCTAAACCGAAAAATTTAGCGATGAAAACGTATTTCTGAAGCTTCAACCTACTGTTAAAATCTTTTAAATTGAAATCATGAACCCCTTTAACCCTGAGAAACTCAATAAAAGAAGTCAACATAGACAAAGAAACAACCATGCCAATTTTCCACCCATAACATTTTGGAAAATAATTTCAAAAAAATCCTTTTATATTATTTTATGCCCTTCTCCTTTTTTAAACATCGCTGTTTCCATGTCTTTCCACTATTTTGAAACTGAAAAGGTTCTATTGATTATCCTTTTTCTTTTCATCAATTGTCTTTATAATTGCTTTTCTCGGTACTATTTGTTTTCCTTATGAAAAGAACTTAGTCTCCCTCTTTTACATTTAAGGTTTCCCTGATGGGGGATGTAAGGGTTACTTGGTGACTACTCTATTCATTTAATCATATAGCTTAAAGTTTGTGAAGCGCAACAAGACTAGGATAAAGGTGTCAATGGATTCCATGGAAGGAGAAATTAGAGGAAGAGAACTTAGAGAAGTTATTAGGGTAGGTAAAGCGATGATTAAGAACAGAAAGTTTGTTTCTATCCCAATAGCTAAGGGGTTTCTTGGCTGCTTTAACTATTTCCATGAAGGTAGGGGTTCTAGGTTCATTTATCTCCTTTGTAAGGGTTACTAGAACAGGTAGTTTCGCCTTCACAACCTGTAACTCTTTCCTCAACGGCTAACCAGAATGGTTCAGCTAAGAAATCATGGTTATTCTCTAGTTATATGGTTACTCGTAATCAACAGGGTTTAAATTTAAAGAGTTGACGTGACATTCCTTTTACTTGATAAATTGAATCATGCTACTTGTTTAATGGGTCTGAAATGATCGATATAGAAAGGATATGTTGTAAAGCTGTGGAATCATTAAAAGAGGGTTTAGGGGGTAAATTGGAAGCAGTTGTTCTTTTCGGTTCACATGCTAGGCGTGAAGCCTCGGAGAAAAGTGATTTAGATTTCTTCGTCGTCACATCCGGGTTAAACATGGAAAGCGTGAAACGCAGAAGGAAAATTTATTCTTTGATTTCAAGGGTAAGGGAGGACTTTAAAGGAGACATAACTGTATGCAAGGACAAATACCTAGCAAGGACAAATGTTTCAAAGGAGTTTTTAGATAAGTGAATGGCCGTGAAAACTAAGCTGGAGAAAACAAGGGCTGATGAAGCTGAAAAGATTAAAGAAGAGTTTAGAAATATATTATATGAGTAGATGGGTTACAAGAAAAATAAGCAAGAAAGCTCTTACCCTTTAGGGTTGAGATGAATTGCGTAAGGATATATGGCAAATATACCCAAAAACCTTATATAGCTAAATCTCTTATAATTCTTTGATGAGAATAGAGACACCAGCTAAAAAATGTCATTCAGCCAATCACTATGTTTATAGTTGTCAGTCCCATGTTATTTTTTTGGTCCAAAGTATAGGAGACCCGTCCTTGTTAATGACTTTGCTGAAAGACTTAAGGAATTAATTCTTAAAAAACAGAGGAAATACAACTATTATGTCTTGGACATGGAAGTGTTGCCAGACCATGTACATCTATTGCTTGATGTTGACCCTGAGATTGGAGTTTTCAGAGTTGTTAACAAGATTAAGGGTTATACTTCCCGAAAGGCTTAGAGAAGAGTTTGTTGAGGACTGAGTTGAGTTGAGAGGATGTCAGTGTAGGTTTAGAGCATCTCAGCTAACCTTTGAATTTTAAATTCAGGGTTTATTGTTGCAAGTAACTTATTAAGATTTTTATCCTTTTTTAGGTTCTGAATGTCTTTATCTTCAGTTATCAACATGTCACATTTGTTCATGGCTGATGATAAAATTAGGCAGTCCACAAAATCTTTAAGTATACCTCTGAGTTTGAAGGCTGTAAATAAGAGTTTGTTTTCATGTATTGGGATTTTTGTTATGGAGTCCTCGTAAACTATGCTTTTTATACCTTTTATTGCTCTCTCAGGGGGAAGGATCCCTGTTGCGATGTATTTCCCTCCTTTCGCTGAAAGTTCAAAGATGCTTATGTCACTTATGAATACTTCGTAGCCTTCTTCCATTAATTTGATGGGGGCCTCTTTTGGGAGACCTTTAATGGTGATCCCTATTGTTGGCAGGAAGTAGGTGGTGTCTAACAAAAGCTTCAAGACTCTAACCTCTTAGAGAGTTCCTTTCTAAATTTGTGGAACTCTTCAAGTGTTATTTCAACGGGTTGAGGTTCACTTATTACTTCTTTAAGACTTGGAATGGGTTCAACTATAAGTTTTCCATTCTCAACTCTGTAAATAACTTTTTTGTGAGGGTGCAAACCAAGTTTTTCCCTTATTTCTTTAGGGGGGAACAATTCTCCTTTCGATCCAACTCGACTTTTTTTCATTTTTCGAAATCACCGAATAATATTTATTTTTTCGATTTAATAAATGTTTAAGTTTTTTCCATAAAACGTGATGACAAGTTACTCTTCTCTATATCTAATTCTCTATAGTATAATCATGATTAGTATAATTAGATATAGAGAATTAGAAGAGTTTAAGAACACCGGGACATGGACTCTTGTATATGGAAGAAGGAAAACTGGGAAAAGTTTTTTCATAAGGAACTTTACAAGGATGGGATAACTTTGAGTGGAAGGCCCTCAGTTCAGGAACTATTTAAGAAGTTGAATGAGCATAGAAGGAAAATTAAGTCAATAGGTGTCAAAGCCAAACTTGGAGATCTCAAAGGTATATATTTGGAAATGGAGTTTGAAGAGAGGATCCTTAAATATTAAAAGTAAGATGGAAGTAAAGAATTTCAATCTTCTATTAAGCTTAGTCCCTCCTCTAGTACCCAATTGTTTTTTCCCCTCTTTTCTTCCATAAAAGTTTTTGAATGATTTTATTACTGTACCGTTGTTTTGCACCGTTTGTGGCATTGCATCTATTATGAATGGATGGTGTTTTGTTACTTCTCCTGTCGCTAGGCATTAGTGTATTGGGAGTCATTTGGTGGAGGGGATTTAACAAAGTATTCCTATGAACCCTTAAAGGAGTTGAAGTTGATGTGTTCCAGGGTGTATGCGAGCTCATCAACACTCATATATGCTGAAAACCCCCTTTTATAGGGTTCATACTCTTTTATAGAGCATAATAAACATAAAATATATAAGGTTTCTCTTCTTAATTTAAGTGGTGGAGGGGTGTTTAATGCGGAAATTCGGTAAATTCATTTCTGTGAAGCTTTGGCGTAAACATTTCCTCAAGAAGAGATTCGGAAAATTCCGTAGAATAGATAAGTGAAAGAAATTGGGTGTAAGAGTATTAGTTGAGGTAAAACGTGGAGGAGAAGTGACAGCGACTCCAGCTTTAATTAACAGCGGTTATGAAGCTTATGAACCTGAAATTCATGTCCCATTAGCATTGGCTAAGAAGTTAGGGTTTAAACTTGAAGAGTTAAGAGGTGAAAAGTACAAGGTTGTAGGCACCGAAGTAACAGCTTATGCCTTAGGAGAAATTTATGCAAGGGTTGTCACGGAGGACAAAGTTACAGGGTGGGTGAAAGCTGATGCTGTGACAACTCCAGGTGAATACGAAGTAATTATTAGTGATACATTAACAGAGAAACTTCAAATAGAGATCATAAAACCTAAAACTGGCCTTTGGAAGTTTCACGGGGAAGAAAAGACCAGGGAAAGTGTAGAATCACGATACTGGATTGAATAAAAGGAAAAATACTTATATCGCTAAGAGAACTAAGTGATGAAATCTCCTTTCCTCTTCAGCTATTTAATTTCAGCTAATTTAATCAGTGCCTTTGTTAAGCTTTTCTTTTAAGCATTCCTAAGCCTCTACCCTTACAACAACTCCTTTTTCATCGAAGCCGAGTGGGGCATCGTTGTTTAAGAGTTTTTCTTTTACCACTGCTCCTTCTTTAATCTTTAAAGATGCTTAAACAGCTGATTGACCCATGTACAAGTGCAACTCTTGAAAAGAACAAGTTACATTGATTTTGAGAGCTTTGAGAAGTTCGAAATGATTAATGGATTCAGTTATTATGAGTATTTATGGAGAGGTTTTAGGCAATGTTACTAGGAAAAAATGTGATTTGGTCTTTGTAACGGTGAATAAAGGTGAAGAGCTAATGGTTATCTTAAAGCGTAGAGTGGTTAATTGCAGAGCTTTTTTACTCCAAAAACTACTCAAAGGAAACTTTAAAGGTAATAGTTAACTTGGAGCTTGTAGAGATGCAAGGACAGCGATTCAAACCCTGAGAAACACAGTTTACATAACTGGAAAAAGCTGGAGGAAATAAAATTATTTTTGTGGATGTAAAGAGAGCAAGGGAAGAAGTTGAAGAGATAAAAAATGTGATTGAAAAGTTTGGGGAGCACACAAATTGATATATGAGACAAGCGGAGTAAAGGGATAGGTATATTCCCTCCATGTCTCAGTGTTTACAAAAGGTCATTTAGAAAGCTTACGGTTTTAACCTTCAATGTTTGATGTGGTTTTCAGTGGAGGAGAAACGTTGAGAAGGCTGATTTCAACCTGTTGTTTGGTTTAAAACTTTTAAAAGTTATTCATTCCATTCATTTTAAATAATTTATTGGATTTCCTATTTAGTTAACTATTAAACTTAGTGTTGCATTTGAAGTGGTTGTCTATGGGTGGACTCAATGTTGTTGTCTTTGTTTTAGATGGATGCTGTTCAAGGAACATCATGGAGGCTGAAGCCCCTAACATTAGTTCGATGGCAGCTAATGGAGCCGTGGTTTCTAAATGTACAACTGTTTATCCTTCATTGAGGAATCCAAGCCATGCATCCCTGTTAACTGGTTGCTACCCTGAAAAAACAGGTATAATAAACCATTTATACTATGATGTAACTGAAGATAGAATGGTGGATATATCTAACAGGGAGCATTGTCAAGCTGACACAATTATTGATCTTTTAGGTTCAAGGGGGCTTAACGGTTTAAGTATAGGGGGTTACATAGATGAAAGTTTCTCTAAAAGAGTTTCTCAAGGGGTTGCTGGGCCCTTCTCATTTTTCAACTCTGTCTTCAAGTTTCTGAGTAGAAACAAATCCATGTATATGTTCCTCAGGAAATTCATGGTTACAAGCTACAAAGAATTTAGAAGGAACTTTGAAACAGGTGGATACAACTTCTACTTTGTAACTTTTACGGAAACAGATGAAGCTGGTCATAGGTATGGACCTGGATCCACGAAGCACCTTGAAGCAATTAAAAGAGTTGACGCTGAAATAGGGGAAGCTTTAAGTTTAGCCTCTGAACTTGAAAGAGAAACTGTTTTCATTGTGACTTCTAGCCATGGACAATCAGTTGTCAAGGAGAAAGTCAACTTGGATTTCTTCGATTTCCAAGAGATAGGTTACAGTTTAGAGGAAACAAAGGATTATAGGGGGGCGAAAATAATCTGGTTTAAGGGTGGAAAGGAGAGAAAAGCAGTTGCAGTAGCTGTGTCAAGACATGTTCAAATGTGGCTTAACGATAAAAGGGATGCAGCTAAGTTTTCAAAGTTGATTAAGAGTAGAAAGGAGGTTGACAAAGTTTTCTTGAAGGAGGAAGCTGAAAACCTTCACTTCAAACACTGGAGGCTTGGAGACATATCATTTTCTCTTTCAAAGGGGTACGGATTCAATTTCCTCCCAACATGTGAAAAAGGAGAACATGGAGGTTTAAACAGTGAAGACATGGAAGTACCCCTTATCTTCTGGTGGAAAGGGATATGTAAGAGAGTTATTGATAAAGCTGAAACAGTGGACATCGTACCCACAATTCTAGGTTTCTACGGATTTGAAGAAAGAAAAACCCAAGGCAAGAACCTCTTTTCAACTTAGAGAACCCTTTTCACGGAGAACCTTAAATACCTAGACCACTTTTCACTGAGAATATAGATCTCAATTACTGAAATTTAAAAAGGCAATTAGTTTCATCTATCTCAAAGAAGCCCACCATCATTAGAGGCGAAGGGGAACCATAACACATTTAATAGGAGGCAACTAATACCCTTAGTGATGCCTACACAGAAAAGTTTACTTCAAAGGTCAGGGAAAGCTGTGTAAAGAAACCTACAGAGTTTTTCTCCGCATAGCAAAGAAACCCTCAACTACTTCGACACCGTTAAGATGAAGAGTAACTGACTTTAACCCAAATATTTATAAAATTTTGTCAATGAATCTTGGTTAGAGTAGCGTTTTAACCGTTAAAAGCTTTTTTGAGGTGTTTAAATTTTGAAATACAGGTTAATGGATTTACTTGCATGTCCCATATGTAAAGGGTTCCCCCTTGAATTAATAGTTTTCAGTGAGAAGGAAAAAAGTTCAAACTTCAATGTGGAAACCCCTGCATGTGAAGAGTACTGCGGCTTAAAAAGGGAAAAAGTTTCAAAGGTGCTTGGAAAAGTAAATTGCACCTCATGCTTCAAAATAGAAATAGATGAAGCCATTTTAATCTGTCCAAAGTGTGAAAGATGGTACCCGGTAAAGGAGGAGATACCGAGGATGCTTCCAGATGACCTAAGAAACAAAAACGAAGAATTAGCCTTCCTAAAAGAGCATAGAGGAGAAATACCTGAAAAAACCCTGAAATTAGGGAGACCCTTTAACATTGCAAAACCTTGAAAATCTAAGTCTAAGCATCTAAGTTAAAACTTAATGTGTGGAAACCAGTTACTGAAACCAGGCAAGGCTTCTATTTAATGTGTAAAACAATGGAATAAAGTACATTGTTCACTCCTTATAGGGGGTCTTTATTGAAAAGATACCCACAGAGTAGTAATGCTCCCTGTTTACCCGTTTAAAAGTAGGTCTCCGGCATCATAAATGCATACATCTGCAAACCATAATAACTTGTAAAAGGACACTGCTCTTTCTAGATTATCAACGCAGAAATATATGGTATATAAAGCAAATAGAACCACATAAACTGAATCCCCCGGGACTTTAGTTACCTCTTCCAGTTAATCACAGCCAATGTATAAATAGCAATGCTAAACAATGATTATAAAAAATTTTATAAAAATTAAACTCTTCATTTACAGAAAAGTTTTAAAGTATCCCCACATATCATGAACTTTGATTGGTGAAGGGTTTGAATAGGAAATTTTTAGGTATACTGACACTACTAATAATTTCCACCGTGTTTAACCTACCAATAGCGGAAGAATCATCAGAGACACCTTTATTCCCCCTTTTTGAAACCTCCATCTCACTTATAACAACCACTCCCCCTGCATCTGTACATGTACCACACCTCTCCTTTTTCAATAGAAGTATTTTCTTTTCATATTGGACTATAATGAGTGACATCTGTGTTGGACGCTGCGATTATGCTAGTTTGGGTTCTTTTAAAGGCATACCTTGGGCATGGGTAGCACAAATGTCACCATTGGAAAATACTGTTTGGGTTAGCGAGTCAGTTTTCACCGAGTACAACGGATACGTTTTCGCTGCCTTCAAAGGAGTAGATCCTAGTACTTATAATTCTGACATTTACTATGCTTATTTTAATCCAAGAACGCTTCAATGGTCTGGTCCCTTCCATTTAACTGATGACCCCGATATGGACGGTTCACCTGCAATCGGGGTTTATAACGGTAAACTTTACGTTGCATGGGAAAGCAACAAACTTGGAACATGGGATGTTTGGTACAGAACTTTTGACATTGGCACTTGGAGCTGGTCTACACCGACTACTCACCCCAAAGCTAGGGATTCTCTTAAAAGTGAGGGGGAACCTGAAATGGTTGAGTACTGTGGTAAGCAATTCTGGGTTTGGAGAGAAGATGAGGAATTACACCTTGCATATTACGATGGTGGAACCTGGTCGGATGAAACAACAGTTGGTGAAGGAGAAAACCCTACAATTGCAGCTTATGCAAATAGAGTTTTCATTGTCTGGCAGCAGTACATGGCTGGTGGACGATACGATCTTTATTACAGAGTTTTAAATGCTACGACAGGGGACTGGTTGACTTTCCCAACCAGGATAACGAGTTTAAGCACTGACACCCACGATGAGGTGGAGCCTTCAATATTGATCCTTGGAAGCAAGATGTACATTATATACAACTCTGACGACTCTGCTATTTACTTTTCCTATGCAGATTTACCGCCATACATTGAGGGGTACCCATACATGTTTATGGATTTAACAACTCTGGATGTTGCCTATGTTGTTGGTGACACTGCTCCACACGGCCCATACAACTGGGGTGCATGGACAGTTGATGTACTAGGCCTAGCAGGTATAAGTGAAACAATTGCCAAGTACACATATGGTGACACAGCTTACTCTGCCTCCCTTTTAGACACTAAAATTGCAACCTATGACCCCTCAATGGACAGGGTTTACATTGATTGGGGTTCATGGAAGACACTTATATCTGTTGGGGGACCAGCTGTAAACATTGTAACCTATAAATATGATCAGCAGTTACCTTTCCATTTAACCTGGATAAACAATGTTCCATATATACACTCAGATCTAAGTGGAACAGATTATAATTTATCTGACCACGACTACTTTGTAATCGCTGTTTTGAGGGATGGGGATAGGAACGTGATGATTATCTGGGGATTAACAGGTGAAGGGTCAAGAGATTCATGCCTATTCCTCCAAAGGTTTTATTCTGAAGGCATTGATTTGAAGCAGCTTGGAAAGGCAGTAATAATGCACTTGGAATCGGGACATGGCTGGGTTATAGATGAAGCATGGTTCGGAGAGGCATGGATAGGGGAATGATAAATTAAAGGAAAATTTCCCTTCCCCCCTTTTTCATTTTTTAATTGTGGGAGTAAACCTCTGCTATCCAATCCTTGGCTGAAACTGTTTTGTCTCCATCCACATCTATCCATTGTAGTACAATTACCTTTTTGTTTTTGAGTTTGTTTGGATAGTATGTGAGGTAGAGAGTTGCAGCCAGGGTTCCATGCCTTGTAAACCCTTCAATAAACCAGATATTTGCCCCTTTATATTCTTTGTATGCTATTAATGCGTAGTCCATTCTACTGAAAAGTCTTCTGTCTAACTTGAAGAGCTGCTTGTTGAGTTTTAAGGTAAACCTCTTTTCATCTATGTGGAAATATGCATCTATGACCCAGTTGTATTTCCAGGCTAATAAGTTTACGAGGGGTCCTCCTAAAACAATTATGTTTAGGTTTTCCCTTAGCTCTGTGTCTATGTCTCTTCTATGGATAAGGTTGAAATTCCTGTTCAGCAGTTCAATGGCTTCTTCATCGTGGTTCTCATTGATTGTTCCATGTGTCAGAACAAGGTTTTTAACAGTTGAAATGTCCGCTATGAAGTTTATTTCCAGCATGGTTTCCTCTTCTACTGGTTCGCTCGGTGTAGCTTCATTTTCCTCCTCTACAGGTTCAGATACATTTATGTGGAAATCAGCTAAGTTGTTGTTTTCATTTGTTTCAAGGTATTTTTGGTAGAAATCAAGGACAGCTGTTAAGGTGTAGTAGCCCTTTCCACCTGGTTTCCACTGCATTTTCACCCTTACCACTTGGTGTGAACCAATGGACAATGGCTTTGTAAGGGTTTCAATTAACTTATTGGATAAGTGGATGTGTAGTGCGAGGACGAAGGCAATGGCTCTTTCATCTCCTCTGTTACCAATGGTGAACTCTATTTCAGCTTCTTCACCCAAAACTATTTCTTCTGGGTGTTTAATGGGGAAGATAAAATATAAATCAACTCCGTTGGTCCCCAGAGAAGACTTCTTTTTTTCGTTAAGTGTAGCTGAACAGGGAATCATGGGGTGAACTGAATTGCTAAACACTGAGATAATGATGAAAACTGTGAAGAACTTAGGTATTTTAGTCTTCATAGATGCCCCCTGTCATAACATAGAATATGTACCTTGAATTGACACATTTTTATTTTTAAAGGGATGTATCACTTCTAAATGGAATCAGCTTGGAAGAAAAACTTTTCAACACCTATAAATTTTAAACAAAGAAAGATTAGCCGCCGAGAAATTTATGGATAATTTTTGGCCCTGGAAAGTTTAAAGTGGTTTTTAAATGTAAGAATAGACCATTGCAAAGTGATGTTTCTGTGGAAAAGGAAGAGAAGCCATGTTATATGCACATAAAGAGAATCCGTGAAGTCTTAAGCTTTGCCTGATCAAGGGGTGTTAAATTTTAGTTTGAAGAGTCTTAATCGATTTTAAGGGGTTTCCATGTTAAGTCACCTTTTCAATCAGAATTTCCATTCCATCCCTTGTTTCATTTAGTGTCTCAATATTCTTGGTTATTTTACCTATTACATTTACAGGTGAAGCTGGTTTGATTCCCCCCTCTTTCGTTATCGGTGTAGGACCGAAGAATATGCAAAGTGATTTTCCAGGGGGCCAGTAAGCTATGTCTCCTTTTTTAACGGTTGAAACCGGTTTTTCTTCGCTTACTTCAACTGGGATGGAGAAGTAAATTTCTTTTCCCCACCTTTTAACCCTTGATTTGATTGGAAGGGAGTTTAGAATAGCCTTCGCTGTTTCAGGATTCGTATGGAAAAATATGTATCCTTCAAGTTCACCTATCCCCTTTATCTTTATATTTATTTTCTCAGTTTCCACCTTGTTACACCTCTAAATTTACTTTATCAATTTAAAGCCTTAAAAACAGTGTTAAATCTACTCTTGGTGTTTAAAGGGGCATGATTCATAATAAACCTTGTGTTAACTGTTACGATGTTCTAAGTGGAAAACGTTAAATTTATAATTCAGGGTGGGTAGATGTAAAATCGATTATTCTTATGGGAGGATGCCGTTTGCCGGAATTGTCAGCCTAGGAAGGAAAAGGGAAAGGAGAGAAATACTTAAACCTAGTTTTCCATGTATTAAAATGCTTCTATGCATCCGAACCCAGCTAGTTCTTCTTTAAGGTGTTATAGATGAGTGAAGAGTTTCTTTCCTTTATGAAGAGGGTAGAGGAGAAGTGGCAGAAAAAATGGGCTGAATCAAGGATTTTTGAAGCTGATCCTAAAAAGGGTAAACCGAAATTCTTTTTAACTGTTGCCTACCCGTACCCGAACAGTCCACAACACATAGGTCATGGGAGAACCTATAGTTTAACAGATGTATATGCAAGGTACATGAGGATGAAGGGGTTAAATGTTCTCTTTCCAATGGCCTTCCATTACACAGGGACCCCTATCCTTGCAATGGCTAAGAGGCTGCGGGAAGGGGATAAAGAGCTTTTAAATGTTTTCACTGAGATTTACAGGATTCCTGAGGAGGAAATAAATGGGTTAATGGATCCGTTTTCTCTTGCAAGGTACTTCCACAGCGAGATAAGGGAGGGGATGAAGAGAATGGGTTACTCAATTGATTGGAGACGTGAATTCACAACCATAGATCCCCTCTACAACAAATTTATCACTTGGCAGTTCCACAGACTTCATGGAAGGGGGTACCTGACTAAGGGGAGGCACCCTGTTGGTTGGTGTCCAAGATGTGGCAATGCAGTTGGTCAACACGACACAGTTGGAGATGTTGAACCTGAAATAGAGGAGACAACCCTTATAAAGTTTAAATCAGGCAGTGGAGAAACAGTTCTACCAGCTGTTACCTTTAGACCTGAAACAGTTTTCGGCGTAACAAATATATGGGTTAACCCAGATGTAGAGTACCTTGTTACAGATGTTAATGGGGAGAAGTGGATTGTTTCAGAAGAAGCTGCTTTAAAGCTTAGATTCCAAGGGTTAAAAGTTGAGGAGAAAGGAAGAATCAATGGGAAAGATTTAATTGGCTGGGAAGCAGTTAACCCTGCAACAAATGAAAGAATCCCTGTTTTACCCGCTAAATTTGTGGATCCAAGGTATGGATCAGGAGTTGTTATGTCTGTTCCTGGCCACGCTCCATTCGATTACCTTGCACTTAAAGACCTTAAATCCAGGTTTGAAGAAGCTGAGAAGTACGGATTGGAAAAAGATGTTTTAGAGGAGCTTAAACCCGTTTCAATAATCGAGGTGGAGGGTTTCTCTGAGTATCCAGCCAGAGACGCTGTGGAAAGCTTAGGAGTGACAAGTCAAGATGACCCTAGAGCTGAAGAAGCAACTAAAACTGTTTACAGTAAGGAGTACCATTTAGGGGTTATGAAGGGTAACACTGGGAAATATGCTGGTTTAAGGGTTTCAGAGGCTAAAGAAAGGGTTAAAAAAGACTTTGTCACTGATGGAAAAGCTTTAACCTTCTATGAAATAGCTAATTCACCTGTGGTTTGCAGGTGCGGTGCAAAGGTTGTTGTAAAGATTGTGGAGGATCAGTGGTTCATAGATTACAGTAACCCTGAATGGAAGAGAATGGTAAGGGAGTGCCTCAAAGAAATGAAGATCCTTCCAGGGGAAATGAAAAAGGAGTTTCAAGAATCCATTGAATGGATCAGGGAGAAGGCATGTGCAAGGAGAAGCGGTCTTGGAACTCCTTTACCTTGGGATCCAAGCTGGATAATTGAAAGTTTAAGTGATTCAACTATTTACATGGCTTACTACACAATTTCAAAGTATCTGAATCAGGGCAGGGTTAAACCGGAGCAATTCGATTTAAGGGTTTTCAACTATATTTTCCTGGGTGAAGGGGACCCAGAGGAAATTTCAGAAGAGAAGGGGTTACCACTTGAAACCCTGGAGGAGATGAGAGAAGAGTTTGAGTATTGGTACCCACTTGACTCAAGGCACAGTGGAAGAGACCTTGTTTGGAACCACCTCACATTCTTCATTTTCAACCATGTAGCGATTTTTAGAAGGAAGCACTGGCCAAGGCAAATAGTTGTTAATGGATCCGTTATGATGGAGGGGAAGAAAATGAGTAAGTCTCTTGGAAACATTATACCGATCAGGGAAGCAGTTGAAATGTTCGGAGCAGATGTTATAAGGATCTCTGTGCTTGGAACAGCTGAGCTTCTATCAGATGCTGATTTCAGCTTCACAGTTGCAAAATCGACGAGGTCAAGGCTTGAAAAACTTTTTAACCTTGTAAAGAAGTACCCCGGTCAAGTTAAACCAGTTTCAAAAGATAAAATGGATATGTGGGATAAATGGATCCTTTCAAAGCTGCAAAAACATGTAATCAGTGCAACCAAGGCACTTGAAGAATGCAGGACAAGAGAGGCTCTACACAACGTTTTCTATTTAATGGATCAAGATGTTTCAAGATACCTTGAGGCCTCCACAGGCAAAGACGAGGATGTAGTTAAATCTATTATGCAGAAGGTTTTAAATGTCTGGGTTAGGCTTTTAGCTCCATTCGCCCCTCACCTCTGCGAGGAAATGTGGAGCCTAATGGGAAATGAAGAGTTCATCTCAGTTGCTCCATGGCCTGAACCAGAGGAAGGTTTCCTTGACGAAGAAACAGAGAAAGCAGTGATGTTCATCGACAAGGTGATTGAAGATGCAAGGGAAATCATTAGACTTGTCAGGGTTAAACCAAGCAAACTACATGTTTACATAGCTTCTGAATGGAAATTCGAGCTTCTAAATGAAATAATGGAGTTAAAAAAGAGGATAGGTGAAATAAACCCAAAGATTATACTGGATGAACTGATGAAAAAGGAGATTTATAGAGAGAAATCAAGGGTAGTAGTTAAAACAATAAACATGTTAATTAAGTCAGGTGAATGGACCTGGCTTGAAAATCGAGAAGTGGAAATGAAAGCCGTTGAAGAAGCAGCTGACTACATAGGGAAAACTATCGGAGTAAAAGTGGAGGTTCAAAGCGAGGAAAAACCTGTATATGACCCTTGGAAAAGAGCTTCAAGGGCTTTACCCGGTAAACCAGCTCTCTACGCTGAATAAAAAGGGAGAGATTGTTAACGCACTTTAAATGCTCTTAAGATGCTGAGAAACAGTGTTTTCTTAATGTAAACAGCTGTGGAAACAGTTGTCAAGGTGATCGTTGAAACAACGAAAAGTGAACTGGAGAACATGGTTAAAGCTTCATTCAAAATATAGACTCCGAGAACCAGTGTTGCAAGTGAAAAAAGAGTGGCTAAGGATAAGGGTTTAAGGATTTTCTTGGTGTTAAAGCTAAGCTTTACCCTCCTTTCAATAAGCCATTTAATCAGTGTTGAAATCGGTGTAAAGTATATTAGACCTATAAGTAAACTTGCAATGAAGCCTGCTACTACAGAGGCTGCTTCATGGCTTAGAGTTGAAAGAGGCTGGGAAGCAAAGGCTGAAATTTGAAGTAAACCAATCAGTGGGTATAGAAAGATTTTCATGAGCGATCTAAGCAATTCGTTGCTTGCAATTACCTCTGCAACCTGTGGACTGAAGGAGTAATAGAAAGCATTAAAAACCTTGAGGAAGTTTTCCCCTGCAAAGGAGGAAAGAATGACTTCCCCCCTGAATTTTCTGAGGAATGAAACCTCACTTGAAAGCTCAGAACCATAGGTTACAGTGGCTATTATGCATTTAGGTATAAACCCTGGTTTCTCCTCGATGATTAAAGTGAAGGTAGCTGTTCTGGTTAGGCCTCTTCCCCCCCTTTCATGCCCTGTGATCAGCACTGTAAATGTACCTGTGGTTGAACCTGTGTTAACCGTTAAAATAGTTGTTCCAGGAGCCTTCAATGTTGCAGGGTTAAAGTTGAAAGATGCATCTGGAGGTAAACCTGTCACATCAAAGTATACATAGCCTTTACCACTTAAAACACCTATTTCAACGGCTAAAGTTGCTGTTTCACCTTGTTTAATCGATAAACTGATCGGTGTCACTTTCAAAGAGAAATCAAACTCTGAAGGAGCGGTTGGAGTAGGTGTAGGAGTAGGTGAAGGGCTTGGAGTAGGGGTAGGGGTAACCCCTGTAGGAGCCGTGATTATAAGGGTTGCAGGGACAGAGTGTTCCAGTTCGCTGCTTTTAGCTGTAATGGTTAGGTGGAATGTCCCGGTTGTAGCGCCAGCGGTGAACGTTAAAACATATTTGTCTTGACCTGTACCTGTAGGTATCCCCATAGAAGACTTTACTTTAACGTCTCCAGGTAAACCTTGGATCATGAAAACAAATGAACCTTTAAACCCTCCCTTAGGTGTAATGTAAACATCTAAGTACCCCTTCTTACCCGATTCAACTGTTACCGTGTTTTCAGGTATTGAGACCTCGAAGTCCGGTTGCTCGGAAACAGTTAATGTAACGGTTCTGATATGCACAATGGAACCACTTACCCCTTGAACATCTATGAAGAAGTCCCCTGTAGGAGTAGATGCAGAGGTTTGAACCATTAATTTAGAGGTGAATGGCGGTGCAAGGTTGTTGTCTGAAAATGAGTAAGTTGAACCTTCAGGTAAACCTGAAACCCTCAGGGAAACAGGTGAAGTAAGAGTACCTATCTTGGCGATTTCCACTGCAAACACAGCTTTCTCTCCTTTTTTAACGGTTAAGGTTGGAGGGGTAACTGATAAATCAAAATCCTTTATCTCTGTAGGTAAAACAGATAGGAGGACACCCGTAACCCCTGGAACACCAGAGGTACTCGATGCATGAATAGTTAATGGGTAGTCTCCTGGTGGCGTAGACACAGAAGTGTAAACTGTAAGGGTTGTAGAGAAGGGAGGTTCTAATTCGTTGTTGGAGAAGACATAGGTTGTTTCAGTCGGTAAACCGGTTACTGAAAGGGTTACTTGGCCTGGTGAAGTTGTAGATGTAACCATGAACGTGTAAAGAGCTGTTTCACCTACATGAACTGTTTGTGTAGAGGGGTTAGGGGTTAAAGTTATGCTTGGAGGGGTATACTTAACTATGAGTTTAGGTTTATAATCACTATTAGGGTGCTCTCTTTGCGCGATGAGAGTCATCACATTATTAGGCGAGGCATCTGCCTCTAGAAGTATCCCATAGTTGTAATATGTTCCGTCAAGCCACTTCTTAACCAGGTTTGTTAAGTCGAACTCCACAGGGACGGCCACGGAACCTCCAGTAATGGATTTAGATGCTTCAACAGAGAAGCTGTAGTCTCCTCCAGGTGTATCCCAGTAAAAGGGTACATTAACAGGTGGAAGCCAAGGGGAAGGCTTCAATTTCAACACAGCTCTGAGGTTCCATGTGACAACCATTTCCATCCATAAATTTATAGCTCTGTGAACCTTTACCTTTGGCGTTGTCCCAGTTGGAGCGAGGCAATAAACCTTTAGTTTTGCACTTAAAATCTTTGAGCCGGAAGGTATTCCGCTTAAATTAAATGAAATCAAAGTCCTAAACCTTTTACCTGTACTATCTTTTCCAACCAAGTTCGCATTGAAAAAGGGGACTGCTCCATAATTGGTGTCCGGTTCCTTCTCTGAGATGGTAGCATCTTCCATTGCCACTATTACAACTGATTCAGATGAGAGAGATAAAGCATTCCTTCGGCTTAAAAGGTTTAATTCTGCTGTATTGAATGTTTCTAAAGAGGTTAAAGCAATGAAAAGGGAAAGTAGAAACACAAACATAATTTTCCATGTTCTTCGGTTTAATTTCCTGTAAGGAATCAACTCAATTTTCCTCTAACACTTTCTTGTTTTAACTTAACCAAACCTTTTAAATTATATTGTTAAATCTAGAAAAGAGAATTAACCAGTGATCAAAAAAGTAGAAAGATTAGTTTAAATTAAACATCTTTAGAATGAGGACATAAAGGTGGTTAAACCAGTCGATGGAGACTTATATTAGATGTTGGAACCGGAGGAGGATTGCTTGCAATAGGCTATGTGAAGACCATGAAGAGAGGCAAGGTGATCGGAATAGATAATTGGATTCCGACTGCTGGAGGAACATTTATGGAGAACGCTGTCAGAAATGCAAGGATAGAGAGTATCTGATAAAGTTGAGTTTAGGAGAGGTGATGTATGTAACATACCGTTTCCAGACAATTATTTCGACAAGGTGGTGGCGAGCTTCGCTATCCACATGATTCCCCTAAGAGAAAGGGACTAGGCCTTCAAGGAAATAGTAAGGGTTCTAAAGCCCCGTGGACTCATAGCTATACCTGAACTGGAAAGTGATAGATGGGTAAGGTGGAGTGTGGATGAAGTACTGGAGGGAAAGCTTAGGGAGATAGGTCTGAGAGACATAAAATTCTATCCACGTTGATTTTCAAGGCTATTCCTTCAAGTTTATGGTTAAATCTATGTTTAAGTCGCTGAAAGCTTCCTTTAAGTCACTAACTATGTATTTAGCTGTTTCCTCATCCTTCAAATAGGTTAACTTAATGGTTATTTTTCCATCTTCAACCTTTAAATCCCTTACTTTGCCAGCTGTTAAAATGTCTACTCCTCTAATTGGATCTATTACCCCTTTAAGGATTTTCTTAACGAATTTTTCATCTATTTTAAGGATCCCCCTCTTTGCCTCATATTTAAGGATAGCTGTGTCCAGGCTTGCCTTTGACAGCACTGCGCAGTGATACTTTATTTTTGGGAGGCCTCCTAGAGCTTTAACAATGTCTTTAAACCCTACTTTTTTTGCTTCATCCAGAGTCTTTCCCTTGACAAGGTCTACCATTACATCGCTTGTAGCTATGTTTGATGCACATCCATAGGATTCAAACTTCATATCCTTTATTTTCCTGTTTTCCTCGTCAACTTTAACATAAAGTTTTATCAGGTCTCCGCAAACAACGCTTCCAACCTTTGCCACTATGTCTGGGTTCTCTATTTTCCCGGCGTTCCTTGGATTAGTGAACCTTTCAAGCACAGCTTTTGTGTACCCTATTCTTTTCCAAAGCTCTTTTCTCTCCATTTCAACCACTTCTAACAAAAACAAAGTTGCCTCCGGCTCCGAAGTTTAATAAAGAGTCAATTATGCTCCTTAATCCCCTATAGCTTTTTAAAACTTCACTTGAAGAAGTACGTTACTCCCCCCTAAGTTTGCTTTAAAAGAGATTCCTGGGGAGATTCCCCTTTGATAAACTTTCTTTCTTAAGAACCTGTAAACCCTAAAAGCAAGAATATGGGTTTCCAGGTCTACAGCATGTTTAACCTTTACTTCAAAGTTCCCTTGTTAAGGGACTTATCTCTCTCAGCCTTTCAACTATTTCCTTTAAGGTTTTAGCAGCATATATTATCTCATCTTTAGTTGTCCATTTACTAAGTGTAAGCCTTGTTGAGCTATGTGCTTCCTCAAATGACCCCCCTATTGCAAGTATTACATGGCTTGGTTCAAGGTCCTGGCTGTAGCAAGCAGACCCTGTGTTAATAATCAACCCCTTCATGTTAGCATGTAAAAGGATAGATTCCCCTTCAACATATTTAAAGGACACATTTACATTGTTACAGAGCCTCCTCTCTCCCCTGGGACCATTCAATTTAGTTGATGGTATCTCTAGGAGTTCATCGATTAATTCATCTCTAAGCTTCTCCATTCTTTTGTTATCTTCCCACCTTGAAATTTCAATTGCCTTTGCGAAACCAACTATTCCAGGTAAGTTAGGGGTTCCAGGTCTTAAACCAAACTCTCTTTTGTCGCCGTGCAACAAGGGTTCAAGTTTCAATCCCTCCTTCACATACAAGGCGCCAACCCCCTTCGGGCCATGTATAAGGTGAGAGGTTAAAGATAAAAGATGCACCTTCATTTCCTCAACGTTAATCGGTGTCTTGGTGAAGGACTGAGTTGCATCGCTGTGGAAAAGAACCCCCCTTTCCTCGCATATATCCCCTATTACCCTTAAATCCTGTATAGTCCCTATTTCCTTGTTTGCATGTTGAATAGAGACAAGTTTTGCTCCTTTAACAGTTTCCATGAATTCTTCTCTTTTAATGAAACCGGAACTGTCAACTCCAACCTTAACTGTTTTAAATCCCTTTCCTCCAAGGTAATCAAAAACACTTAAAACAGATTTCTCCTCTATCCTCGAAGTTACAATTTTCTCTCCCTTATATTTATTGGAGAAAGCTACACCTTTAATTGCAAGGTTATTGCTCTCAGTTCCACCAGAAGTGAAAATTATTTCAGAGGGATTAGCATTTATTTTCCTAGCCAATGTTTCCCTTGACCTTTCAAGGGCTTCAGAGGCTTCTTCCTCCATTGAATACCCGAATTCCCCTCCAGGAATACTGTATTTCTCCGTCATAAACTCTAATACAACCCTTGCAACTTCAGGGTCCACCCTGGTTGTCCTTGCATTGTCAAGATAAACTATTCCCCTCTTCAAATCCACTTACACCTTTTCCATTCAGAAACACAGTGAAACCCATAAACAATAATATAACTGGCTTATATAATTTTCCCTTAAAAAATTAAAGCATAAAACACAGGTAAGATGGTTGAGTGGAATCAATAGATTTCTCAAGCTCCTTAATCATTCTAATACCGAAAGAAATAAATCCCAAACATAGTTTATCCTGCAGAGACAACCCTTATCTAAAAGTGATTCAAGTAGATCCCTGTTTATCCTTAAAAAGGGTTCACCGCCATTAATGAGTCGCAAGCAAGGATTTCCCTGCTTCAGTGATGAAAGGTATCAAATCATTATTAGGTGTCGCGATAAAACTAGAAACAACTAAAAGAGACGTAGAGGCGATAATTTTTCTCCCAGAAAACCAATTACAAAATGGGGTACCAGGAAAACCCTAACTTCAGTTAGGGGTAAATAATCGATGCTCAAAATATTGGAAAACCCTTTCTATGGTTTAACATCTTAAAAAGCTTAACCTTTTAAAACTTGTTTAGTAACGGATTTACAGATCTCCCCTTCAGTTTGCAGCTTTTACAGAGTTCTTTAAACATCTATAAATACGCGGTAAGATTACTTGTTTCGTTATTTTAGTGGCAACTGAGTGGAAAGACCCTTGTTTCAATTTGTTGAACAAATGTACTAAACCATAAATATTTCAATTTGCTGTGAATATTTTTCTCTTGATCAACCATGATATGAGGACGGTAAAAATGAAATTTGATGTGAGGACATTGGTCCTTTTTATTTTAGCAATAACCTTGGCTGCAACAGCTAGTTACATTGCCACCCTTGGAGAAAGGGACTTAAATACTGGTTACAGTTTCAATGTTGGTCAAGGGGAAAAGGTAAGGACAATAAGGGTTACTGGTCAGGGAAAAGCAGCTTTTAAGCCGAACCAAGCAATAATTTACGTTGGAGTGAAAACACATGGTTTAACAGCTGGAGAAGCAGTGTCAAGGAACTCAGAAGTAATTAACAGGGTAGTAGATGCATTAAAGGACTTGGAGATACCTGAGGAAGACATTGAAACGACAAGTTACAATCTCTACCCAAGATACTCCACTGACGGAGAGATAATTGGTTTCGAGGCTAGACACATGTTAAAGGTGAAACTGCTAGACATGAAGGAAATTGGTAGGATAATTGATGGAGCAGTCGGTGCAGGGGCAAACCAGGTTGGAGGTGTATACTTTTCTTTCACAGATGAAAAACTGGAGGAGCTTAACAAGTTGGCGAGGCAAAGAGCAGTGGAAAACGCAAAGTCAAGGGCAAAGGCAATAGCTGAATCATTAGGAGTGGAAATAATTGGTGTTATGGAAGCATCAGAGAGCATCTACCGATACGAGCCTTCTATTACCTATGGCTTAGAAAAAGGTCCATTACCTGTTCCAGCTCCAACAACTATTATTACCCCTTCGGAGCTTGAGGTAACCGTGACGGTTCAGGTAACCTTCATAATTGAATGAACCAAGAAATACTTGTTCATGATGGAACTGTTCACTTTTAACGGGAAACCATTTAATAAGTGATCAAAAATGATTTTACATGGGTGAAATTGAAATGTCAGATGAAGAGAGATCAGGTAAAGTTGAATCGAGGCACCTGAAAAAACATGAAGATTTAGAAGAAATGAAAGAGGTTTTCAAAACCCTCAGAGAAGAAGTTCCAGGTTTAATAAAGGAAATAATTGGCCCCCTAAGAGAACTAATTGACAGTTTCTATTCTGAGGAAGCAGGTAGAAGGAGGGGAAAAGCTGTTGGAGCCATGTACCAAGAACTTGTCAAAGCAGGAATACCTGAAAGGGAAGCTCTTGAAATAGCTAAATCCCAGCTCATTGATATGCGTGGACTCTTAACAAATATTTTCTCCAGTAAAACAGGGAAAAGAGTAAAGGAGAGAATAACAGGGAAAATCGGGGAGGAAATAGAAGAAGAGGGTTAAACCTGGAAGAGAAAGTGGAAATGACTAGGAGGAAAACATTTGAAGCTCTGAAAACATTCAAGGAGTTCATTTTCTTCCTTGTAAAACTCCTCCCCCTAACTTTTTCCATGCTTTCGATTTATTTCAAGGTGAGGAAAGCAGCTGGCAAAGCCAGAAAAGCATTTGTCGCTGAAACA
>JAOZFL010000111.1 GCA_027491455.1 Thermoproteota archaeon
AAACTATCTAAGGTTTTTTATTTTCGTTGCAATTTTTTTCCTAATTTAGATTCAGCTTTCAATAATGGCTTAAATTGGAAACCTATGGAATTAAATACTCTAGGTCTAGTGGAAAAGGATAGGGGTTTTAGAGTTAGGTGAAGCCTCTCATGTTACTTGTTTCAATAATAGGGACTGCTGGTTCAGGAAAAACCTTCTTCACATGGGCTCTTAAGGAACATTTACTTTTATGCGAGGAAAATGCTGTAACTGTAAACCTAGATCCAGCAGCTAAAAAAATCCCCTACTCCCCGGAGATAGACTCCAGAGACTACATTGATATTGATGAAATAATTTTAAAGGAGGTTTTGGGGCCTAATGCAGCTCTCATAATTGCTTATGAAAAGCTCGCCGAAATTATAAGTGAAATTAACGATCAGATAAAGAAGTATTCACCGGAAATCATCTTAGTGGATACTCCAGGGCAATTAGAGCTTTTCATCCTTAAAAAAGTTGGTATTGAGGTGCTTAATTCACTAGAGGCCTCAGCTAAGATTTCTTTCTTCCTCATAGACGCCTTAGCAGCTCTCAACCCAAAAGATTTGATCACCCAACTTTGGCTTGGATATATCTGCCAGTTTAGGCTGAAGATGCCCATGTATTACGTATTATCTAAAAGTGACATGGTTAATGAGAAAGTTATCGATAATATATGTAAAAGAATTGTGAGGCCTCAAACCGTACATGACGAACTAGTGAAGTCTAAAGAACTTGATGAAATAGATCTGCATATAATCAGATTTTTCGAAGACATGGAGGAAAGAGGAACGCCTTTAGTTACATCCGCTGAGCTGATGGAAGGATTTAAAAATATACATAAGGTTATTGACGAATACAAAATTCAGTAGTTCTAGGTTCTCCTCATAGATTGTTTTAAACTATTATTCAATTAAATAAATTTTTACCTCATTAGAAAAAGTTGAAACCAAGTTTTCGCATTTTAACCACACCCATATTTATTGGTGTTGTGAAAATAAATTTCTCTCTTTCTCCAATTGGCCTTTTCTATGCGCTTCTTCTATAGCATAATGTTTTAAAATGACAAATTTAAATATTCATAGAGACATACAATTTTCCATAGAGTCTTTCCTTATTTAGACTGTTTCGGAGTAGAATATGATATGCCATTAAGACCTGGGAGAACATATAGAAACCATAGCGGCCCTGCCTTCACAAGAATAGAATATATGAACGTTAACCCTAGGACTAAAATCGTTAAGTTAGAGATGGGCAACCCTAGTGGACAGTATGAGTATCAAGTGAAACTTGTAGCACAGGAGAAACTGCAAATTAGACACAATGCACTGGAAGCTGCTAGAATGGCGGCGAACAGATATCTAACGAAAAAAGTCGGCAAAGAGAATTTTCATTTACAAATCAGAGCTTATCCTCACCACATAATAAGGGAAAACCCCATATTGAATACTACACATGCAGATAGATGGCAAGAAGGGATGAGAAGAGCATTTGGAAAAAACATAGGAAGAGCTGCAAGGGTGGAGCCTGGAAAAGTTATCCTGGTAGCTAAGGTGCGAAGTGACGGCATCTTAGATGCTAAAGAGGCTCTCAGAAGGGCGGCTAGTAAACTGCCTAAGAGCTACAGCATAGTAATCGAGAAACTTAACGGACCTAAATAGATTACCCGGTAAGAGAGATGAAAATTATCGTTGACACAGAGGAAACTGTAAGCCTCATCCTTGAAAGGAAGTATAGAGTTGTGGGTTTTGAATGTCCTGAGGGATTAAAACCCCAGATCCTGAAATTAGCCCATAAAATCGAGGATAAAACAGGCTGCTTAGTTATTGTTATCGGGGAACCTTGCAGAGGTCCATGTGACATAAAATATAAACAACTTGAAGATTTAGTTGAGGCTCTTTTCCATTTTGCACATAGAGAGACAACTCCGATAAAGAGCTCAGTAAGCATTCATTACATCCCAGTAAAGATAGACAGCAAGGGATGGATTAACGATGTTTCCTCTTCACTAAAATCCTTAGCTGATAGGCACGAAAAAATAGGTTTACTTACTACTCCACCATACTCAAACCTTGCAGATGCTGCTGAAAGGAAGCTGAGAGAATTAAGTGTCTCGGTTTTAAAAGGAAGGGGGAGTAAGAGGCTTAAAAGAGGAGAAATCCTTGGCTGTGATGTATCCTCTGCCTTAGAGGTTTTAGGCGAAGTAGAAGCTTTCCTCCTTGTAGGGGACGGTCTTTTTCATGCCCTAGGGGTTGCTTTAACCGTGGATAAACCGGTTTATAAACTTGGCCCCGAAAACACCTCGCTAATGAATGTCAAAGGCGAAGCCGAGAAACTTTTAGTTAAAAGACTAAGCATGATAGAAAAAGTCAGAGACAAAAAAGAAATAGGTATAATCATTGGTTTAAAACCTGGTCAAATGAATCTCCAAAGAGCTCTTAGGTTAAAGGCAGCTTTAGAGAAAGAGGGAAGGACCGTGAATATATTGGCATTTGACGAGGTTAAACCCTCTAAGTTACTTAATTTCCCTTCAATAGAGGCTTTCATCGTTACAGCTTGCCCTAGAATAGCTATAGATGACTATCAAGATTTTAATAGGCCAATTATAACAGCTGCTGAGGCCGAGTACATGGTTGGTTTAAAGAGGGTGTATAGGCCATTCTAAATAAGTGGAACAAAAAGAAACTTGAAATCTTTCTTCAACAACTAAAACCAATAGCAAAGCCTAAGGTTTCCCTTGAGCAGTATCAGACTTCTCCAAGCTTCGTAGCTGAAATCTTGATGTTTGCGTACTTGAACGGTGACATTAAAGGGAAAAAGATAATTGACCTTGGTTGTGGATCAGGCATAATAGGTATAGGCGCGAAGCTTTTAGGTGCAAGAGAAGTTGTAGGTGTAGATGTTGATAAAGAAGCCTTAAAAGTAGCCCGAGAGAACAGCAAAATTTTTAAATTAGATATCAGATGGGTAAACAAGGATGTGGTAGAGTTTAATGAAAAATGCGATACAATTATCCAGAACCCCCCCTTCGGCACGAAAAGAAGATCCATTGATAAGATTTTCCTCGAGAAAGCGCTTTTAATTGGAAAAGTTGTTTATTCGATACATAAAGCTGGTAACAGAAAGTTCATCGAGGGGGTCGTCAAATCTATGGACAAAGGAATTACACATGTATTAAAGGGTTCAATGGTGATTCCATGGATGTTCCCCTTCCACAGAAAGAAGGCCTACAGTATTGAGGTCGAGGTTTATAGAGTTGAGTGAAGAAGCTAAAAGGCGATGAAATGAGTAAATATCCTAAAATAGGTGAATTAGTGGTTCCTGGACAGAAAATAAGTTCAATAGAGGCTTTTTCACCAGGCAAGAATGCTTATAGAGAAAATGGTTATGTATATTCCGCCACAGTGGGAAATGTCTTGAAAGACATGAAAAAAAGAGTTATCTGGGTCTATCCACGGAAAGAAAACCCTAATTTGACAGCTACTGGGGACATCGTGATAGGTCAAGTAGTAGACATAAAGGAAAAAACAGCAAGGGTTAAGATCATCGGGAAAATAAAACCTAAAAGAGTTTTGTTCAAGAACACCTTTACAGGTGAAATCTACATAGCGAACACGAGCAAGGAGTACGTGGAATCGATGATTCAAATCTTCGGAGTTGGAGACATGATTAAATGCAAAGTTGTAGGGAGTACAAGCTATGGATTGATTCTAGAGACGAAAGGCGAAAACCTTGGTGTGGTATACTCTAAATGCACAAATTGCGGTGCCTCACTTAAACTAAAAGTTAAGGGGAAAGAGAAAATACTTTATTGCTATGGATGCCATAAAACATTTAGAGGGAAGAAAATAGCGAGTGATTATGGGAGGACAGTTTTGTTTAAATGATTATTCTTTCCTTTATGGCCAAGAAAGGGGAGGAATTAATGAACGTGGAAATACTTGAGAAGACAAGTAGCAAGCTGAAAATAAGAGTTAAAGGAGAAACCCATACTTTACTAAATTTAATAGTTAAAGAAGGAGAAGAAAACCCAGATATAGAGTTTATAGGGTACTATGTGCCTCATCCTCTAAAAGATGAAGCAGAGCTAACCATAAAAACACGTGGAAAAGAGCCAATGGAAACGCTCAGGGAAGAATTGGAAAAAACATCGAAGAAATTTGAAGAGTTGAGGAAGAAACTTAGAGAAGCATTAATGATAAATATCAGGGGTAAAGAAAATGAAAACACCAATGTTAACAGTTGACGCGGTGATAATTGGAGAAGAAAGCAATGTACTTTTAATAAAAAGGAAGAGAAACCCTTTCAAAGGATACTGGGCTCTACCAGGCGGCTTCGTAGAGTATGGAGAAACTGTTGAAAATGCATTGAACAGAGAAGTAAAAGAAGAAACAGGTTTAACGGTTGAAGAGAAAGAACTCCTGGGCGTGTATTCTGATCCTAGAAGAGACCCTAGAGGACATATAGTCACTATAGTCTTCCTTGTCAAAAAAGTTTCAGGTGGGCTGATCGAATCACTTGAAGCAGAAGAAATAAAGTTTTTCAGAAAATTACCTGAAAAGATAGCTTTTGACCATAAGAAAATAATTCTAGATGCTTTAAAAAGAATTTCTCTAAAGGGTTCTGAGAAATAATACCTAAATGTAACTGTAGAGTTACTGATGTTTTTCTTGTTGCCTTCATTATTTTGTGAAATATTAGTTCTGGATCATCGTATTTTGAAAATATTTTGGAAATTCTGCTCACTCAAGAGGGCTTAGGATGTTAACTTTTCCTCTTTAAGAAAGATTAGAGGTTTGCTGATTTATGAAAATGTTTCTTAATACCCATTATGTCTTTAGGGGTAAGTATCCGATTAGTAACTCTGTGGCGAAGCCTAGTAGACTTGCTATGGTGCAGTTGGCCTCGCCCCCGTTTTTCAATAAGTACATCTTTTTTATCTTCCCAGCTATGGATTTAAATCTATTGTGTCCTGTACACAGAGTTGAAGAGGGAATGGCTAAAATCTTTTTCCTTTCCGGTCCACCGGGATGTGGCAAGTCAACGGCGATATTAAGGGTCATTGAGTGGGGAAGGGGTAAAGGCCTCACTGTTGGTGGCTTAGTGACTCCTGAACTCAGGGTTTGCGGCTCCAGAACAGGATTCAAAGTTGTAGATGTGTTAACAGGTAAGGAAAGGATCTTTGCCCACATAGAATTCAATAAAAGGTTTAGGGTAGGTAAATACGGGGTTAACGTGAGTAGATTCGAAGAAATTTCTTTAAATGCCTTAGATATTGCTTTAAAAAGCTCAGATGTAATAGTAATAGATGAAATAGGTAAGATGGAGCTTATGAGCTGGAGATTCAAGGAAAAGCTTTATGCGTTTTTTGAAACCGTTAAGGGCGAGAAGAAATTGGTTGCAGCTACTTTGCACAGGGCCTACATTGACAAGTTCAGGGGTTTAGGGAAACTTTATTGGTTGACAAAGAGCAATTGGGAACACGTTTTAAACAAGTTGATAAGGGAGGCTAACCTCTTTTTCCACAGCTGCAGAGGGGGTTTAAGTGATAGATCTGAGTAAAGAACTTATAATTCCATCAAATCCAAGGAAAACGCTTGAGAGAAGTGGATATCTAACATTTGGGAGGCATTCAGCGATTAAGCCATGTTACTGGCTTAAGTCTTCCCTTAAAAGCGGCAAGAAATGTTATAAAAGTTGGTACGGGATATCTTCACACAGGTGCATACAAATGTCTCCTGCAGCTGTTTTCTGCAGCCAGAAATGTATTTTCTGCTGGAGGCCTCAGGGGAGAGAACTTAGCAAAGACTGGGTTGACTTTAATCCGTTCAGAATTGATCTTTCGAGTGTAGATGTGGATGATCCATCGTTCATAGCTGACATGAGCATAAAACTCCACTTGAAATTGGTGGAGAATTACAGGAGAAGTAGATTTGTGGATCCCGTAAAACTTAAAGAGGCACTTAAACCGAAACATGTAGCCATAAGCTTGTCAGGTGAACCGACTATTTACCCCTTCATAGGTGAGCTTATCCATGAGTACAGGGTACGTGGGTTAACTACTTTCCTAGTGACGAATGGAACCTTCCCTGAAAAATTATCTAAGCTGAGCTGCGAGCCAAGTCAACTCTACGTGTCACTTGTTGCTCCAAATGAGGAGGTTTACAGATTAATTGCAAGGCCTGCCTCCAAATTAGGATGGAGGAAATTGAATGAAACCCTTGAAATACTCGGGTCTTTTTCATGTCCCACTGTTCTGAGGTTGACACTTCTGAGAAACTACAATATGAAGGAACCAGAAGGATACGCTAAGTTGATCTCAAAGGCTAATCCAACCTATGTCGAGCCAAAGGCAGCTATGTACATGGGTTATGCAAGGGGAAGGGTGAAAGCCCGTGAAATGCCTAGGTTTGAGGAGATTAGATTCTTTGCTGCTCAAGTTTCTGATTTAACTGGCTATAAAATTCTAGCTGAATCCATCGACAGCAGAGTTGTCCTTTTAAGTAAACTTAAAGAACCGTTAAAGGTAGGTGCATAGCTTTGAAAAACGAAGTTAAAGGTCTAACCGAGTTAATGAGTAAGGTAAACGATGAGTTGAAAAAAATGGAAGAGGAGAGAGAGGAAATCATAAAGAGATCCAGGGACTTCATCGTTAAATTGAGGAAATCCTTCGACCTCATCTACAGAGAAAACTTCGAAGAAGCTAAGAGGAACCTTGAAAAAATACATGACGAAATAACCTCCTATAGAAAAGAGAAAAAAGGAATAGAAGCTATTTTCCTAACTTATTTTCACCCTGTTTACATGGAGCTAACAGAGGCAATGGGTCTTCTCTTCCTTCTCAGTGAACATAAACTAATTGATCCGTATTTCTTGGAGATACCAATAGTCTCGTATCTCCATGGTTTAGCGGACCTTATAGGGGAACTTAAAAGGTTTTCTATCAATTACATTTTAAGAGATAAAATAATTAAATCTATTGAAACATTTTCCCTCATGGAAGCTGTTTTCAATTCTCTCTCGGTTTTCACCCTGTTCCCAAGCTCCTTAACACATAACTTTAAAAGGAAAGTTGACGTTGCTAGAAGAAACCTTGAAGAAACCAGGACGCTGATAGCTTCAGCTCATTTAAAGCTCGATTTGAAAAAGGGAATGAAGGGGATAGGTGCATGTTAGACCCTGTTAGCACATCGCTGCTTGTTTATTTAGCACGTCAGGGTGGAACAAGGAGTTATGTGCCTATGGATCTAAGAGCTATTTCAAAGGCCCTCGGTGTCCCCCAAAAAAATCTAGAGGAAAAACTGGAGATACTTAAAGAAGAAGATTATATTTCCTTAAAATCAGCTTTAAATCGTGGAGACAAATATGGACAGATTTCCGTTTCTTTTAAGGGCAAAGGGGAGCTAGTAAGCTTGATGCTCGACATACAGAGGAGCCTAGATCTACTGCCGAAATACCTGGTTCTCAGGGGGGTTATCTTTAGTGGAACCGGTGAAGGCAAGTACTACATGAGCCTAGAAGGGTACAGGTCTCAGTTCAGGAGGAAACTGATGTTCGACCCTTATCCTGGAACCCTTAACATTAAACTTCTCCCCCAACACGTAGCCAAGTCTATTCTCCTTGAAAAGTTGCAAGGTATAAACATTGAAGGGTTTACTTTGAACAGTTCAAGTTTCGGGCCTGTTAAGTGTTTCAGGGCATTAATAAAGGGCGAAGTTGAAGGAGCTGTCCTCAAGGTGAAGAAAACAAAGCACCCAGTTGACGTTTTAGAGGTTATATCCCCCTACTACTTAAGGGAGAAACTTGGCTTGGAAGACGGGTTAATTGTGACCATTAAGGTTTTCATTTAAAAACTTTAAGGAAATGAAGATGGAAGGCGAATGAAAGGTTAAATTAAGGTGACCCATGAAAAAACAAATAATTAGGCATTGCAAATACATCATGAAGTTTCATAAAACCTAGAAGTTCATCAAGAGATGTCTATTTCCCTCTTTTTAAAAGGAGAACTCTCTCCATTATTTTAGATGTCTTACAAAGAGGGTATTCATTATAAAAGTTTTTCATCCTCGACACCTCAATATTCAAACCTCTTCTTCTAAGCTCAAAAGATATTTTAGTTTCGGAGAAAGGCTGATCAGGTCCTAAAATCAAGATGTCAGGTTTAATTTTTTCAATTATCTTCAATTTGTCTTCTCCCCTCCCCCCAAGAACTGCTTTCTTAACCCCTTTCAGCTGACTCACCATGAATCTCCTCTGCTCTTCAGATATGACGGGTTTCCTTCCCTTCATTTTCTCTACCGTTTCATCTCTCGAGACAACCACGTATACTTCACCAAATTTCTCAGCATACCTTATCAAGGCTATATGTCCGGGATGAAGGATCTCAAAGGTCCCTGCAACTGCAACTTTCCTCTTCTCCAACAGCATCCCCTTCAGCTGATTCCTTCAATAATTAAATTAAAGCAATAGCATTAATAAATGGAAACTAAACATTTCTTTAGTAAAGTTGAGATTTTCCATGGTGAGTGACTTTTGGCTCTTTTCTTAATAGGTTTAGGTTTACATGATGAATACGGCTTAACTTTAAGAGGGCTTGAGCTAGCTAAGGGAGCGCATGAAATTTACCTTGATACCTACACTAACAAAATGTACATTAATATGAAAAACCTAGAGAAATTGATAGGTAAAAGAGTTCACTTGGCTAAAAGGCATCATCTTGAAGAAGGAATTGGCTATTTGATTGAAAAAGCCAGGAAAAAAGATGTAGCCATTTTGATTCCAGGAGACTGTTTCACAGCCACTACTCATCAATCTATAAGGGTCGAGGCGGTGAAGAAAGGGGTTGAGGTTAAAGTTGTCCCAGGGGTCTCTGTTTTCACAGCTGCAGCTGGTTTAAGCGGGCTTCAAAGCTACAAATTCGGCCCCCCTGTTACAGTACCCTTAAATGTTTTTTCACGCAGAGTTTACGATGTTATAAAGGGGAACAGGGAAAGAGGGCTACATACCTTGATTCTACTTGACGCAAACGTTGAGGAGGAAAGGTATATGACCATCCCTGAGGGGTTAAAAAGGCTTCTAAAACTTGAAAGAGAGATTAAAGGGGGAGTGATAAACGAAAGAGACCTTGTAATTGGTTTAGCCCGTTTAGGATCTGAAGATGCAGACTTAAAAATAGGTGAAATAAGAGAACTTATTAACTTGGATTTCGGCCCCCCTCCCTACACAATTATTTACCCAGGCGAGCTTCACTTCCTTGAAAAGGAATTTGTGGCGATGTATAAGTTGTAACTCTCTTTATTTTTCTAGGTTAAGCATTGCTGCTTTCTCCATTAAAATTTCTCTAGGCCCTATATTAAGCCTACGGACTGAACATTTTTCCTTTCTCCAGATTCATGACTGGGGGGTTCATTTCACAGTTTTTTCCTGGTAAAAACCAGCTTCACCCTTGAACCTTGACCTCTGCTTCCTCTCTGAGGTCTTCAAGGCCTTTAACCTCATTCACCAAACAGATCTTAATAGACCAATTAAACCTTAACTTCAAGTACCTTTTAAGCGGGCCCGGCGGGATTTTCGGGTTTTCCACTCGAACCCGCGGTCTCCGCCTTTTCCCATGTCACACCGGAAGGCGGTGCCTTATTCCTGTCTAGGCTACGGGCCCCCATAAACAACTGTGCCTACTTCTTCTCCGTTAAGAACCCTTAAAAGGTTTTCAGGGTTCAAACCATCTATGAAATGTAACTTTATCTTGGATCTTTCAAGTATTTTGACTGAAACAGGGTCCATTACTTCATATAGCCCTGGCTCAGCACTTAACTTACTTATCAATTTTCCAAGTTCCCTATACGTCATTCTTCCTATTTTTTTGGCATCTCTAAACATTTTAGGGTCTTTGTCATATATCCCGTTTACATTTGAGCATTTAATTACTGTATGTGCCCCTGTTTTTTCAGCTATGAGAGCTGCAACGGCATCTGTTGAATGACCAGGTGTTAGTCCTCCTGAAACAACTATTTTAAAGTTTTTCAGTGCTAAAACGGCTTCATAGATATTTTCAGCTATCTTTGGGTAGGCGTTCTCGGTTAGGGAGGATAGAAAAATCAGGGCGTTCAGCTTGGTAGCCATTATTCCTATTTCATCGAGCAACAGATTGTCGGCTCCAAGTTTTCTCGATGTCTCTATACTTTCCTTTGCAAGTTTACCTCCTCCAACGACAATAGCAACTTTCCCTCCTTTATCAACCGCTTCCTTAACTATATAGGCATAGTTCTTTATCCTTTCTTCTCTGTCGCTTAGGGAAAAGAGTTTACCTGTGATCTCTAAAACAGTTACCATTTTCCATTTTCACCTTGCACATAGACCTCCACTTCTACATTTTATTTTCATTGCATAGTTACCCTTTAAATAATTTAAAGGGTAAATAGGTATTTAGAAACTGTTACTTAAAACATGGATTCTCATCTTTAAAGCCTTTTAAACTAGGTTTTAGACAATGTCACCAATTATGGTTTACATTCGGTTCTTTCACTGAAAACTTAGGAAGGTGAAGCGTCTTGAAGGCTAATCTAAGCTATAAGGAATTACTCTTCAGAAAGAAGCTAAAGTACCTATCCTCTCTGCAGGGATGGGGAACAGAGCTTATTTCACTTTATATACCCCCAGGCAGAAACATCGCAGAGGTAGTAGGCTACTTGAAAGCGGAGTACAGCCAGGCAAGCAATATAAAGGATAAGATAACGAATAAGAATGTCAGAGCTTGTTTAAGGACTATTATGCAGCGTTTGAAACTTATAAATAATCTTCCAAAGAATGGTTTAGTGATTTTCTGTGGAGCAATCCCGACTTCAAATGCCAGAGGAACCGAGAAGATAGAGGTTCACTTGTTAGAGCCTCCAATGCCGATTAAGGCATTCATTTATAGATGTGGCGGCAGGTTTTTCTTGGATCCTCTGCAAAACATGTTGCTTCCGAAGGAGGTTTATGGCTTCATAGTTATAGACAGAGAAAAAGCTGTTATTGGCTTAATAAGAGATGTACATGTTGAGATAATGGGTAAGTATACGTCAGGTGCACCTGGGAAACATAGCGCAGGTGGGCAGTCTCAGAGGAGATTTGAGCGTTTAAGAGAGAAAATAATCAAGGAGTACTTTAGAAGGGTTGGTGAACATGCAACAGAGGTTTTCAGGGGACAAAAACAGCTTAAAGGAATAATTGTTGGTGGCCCTGGCTTTGCAAAGGAAGACTTCCTGAAATCTGCTTCGCTTCCAACTGATATAATCGGAAAGGTTGTAGGAACTGTTGATGTGGGATATGGGGGTGAAGAAGGAGTTAGAGAACTTGTTTCTAAGGCAGATGAACTGATCTCCGATTTAGCGATTAACAAGGAAAGAGAAATTGTTCAGAAATTTTTCG
>JAOZFL010000206.1:0-291 GCA_027491455.1 Thermoproteota archaeon
GTCATTTCCCTGATTATCTCAGCATATTTCCCCCCTTCAGCCGCTGATATCCATTCAAGTCTAAACCTTTCCCCTGAAATCCCTGCCTTCACCAGTATCTTTTTAAGTGTCTCCATTCTCTTCTTTGCGTTCAGGTTCCCAGTTATGTAGTGGCAGTCACTTCCAAACTCTGTTAACCTGCACCCAGAAACCAAAACCATCCCTGCACCCAAACGGAAGGCCTCTAAGACGAAGTCTCTGTCAACTCTGCCTGAGCACATAACTCTTATAGCCCTTACATTTGCTGGGTAG
>JAOZFL010000206.1:411-12055 GCA_027491455.1 Thermoproteota archaeon
TTATCCTTGAAGTACCTGCTAAGTCTGCACCTGCATAGCTGCACCAGTTGCAGAGGAAACCAAGTATTTTCTCTTCTGGTTTCTCCTCCAAGATCATATGTATCTGAGCCATTATCTGTGCATCTGTGAAGTGGTATTGAGTTATAGCGTTGCTTGGACAGTCAGCTGCACATGTACCGCATCCATGGCACTTTGCAGGTATGACGTAGGCTGGTTTCCCTTGTTCAGCCACGATTGCTCTGTAGGGGCATTTGGTGGTGCATAAACCACATTTAACCTTTGCATTCCTACACTTTGATGGGTCTACGTAAGCAACGATGGGTTCTATTTCCCAGTTTTCCCTTGAAAGAACCCTTGCAGCTCTTGCAGCAGCTGCACTTGCCTGTGCAACACTGTATGGAATGTCTTTCGGACCCTGAGCTGAGCCGCAGATGAAAATACCATCTGTAGAGGTGTCGATGGGTTTAAGTTTCGGGTGGGCTTCAAGGTAGAAACCGTCTTCACCTGAAACGATGTTTAATTTCCTTGCAAGTTCATCTTTCCCCTGTCTAGGGACAGCGGCTGTTGAAAGGACAACCATGTCTACATCCATGGAGACAGGTTTACCTATGGCTTGATCCTCTGAGTAAATGGTTAAGTTCTTTGTTACCGGGTCCTCTGAGATCTCAGCTGGTCTCCCCCTTATAAACACAATTCCTTCCTCCCTTGCCCTTCTATAGAACTCTTCATACCCCTTGAAATTTGCCCTTATATCCATGTAGAAAATGTATATATCGGTTTCAGGGTTTTTCTCCTTTAGGAGAACAGCGTTTTTAATGGTGTACATGCAGCAGAAACCTGAACAGTAGGGATTTGTTTTCTCATCCCTTGAACCCACACATTGAATGAAAGCCACTCTTCCAGGTTTCCTTCCATCAGATGGTCTCACAACTTTTCCATGGGTTGGACCTGAGGAGTTAATCATCCTTTCAAGTTCAAAGCATGTGATGACATTTGGGTAAACACCGTAACCATACTGCCCTATAGTTTCAGGGCTTAGCAAATCATACCCTGTCGCAACAATTATTGTTCCAACATTTACCTCCAAGATTTCCGGGTGCATGTCAAAGTTGATGGCGTCTCCTCCCTTCTCCCTGCAAGCCTCTTGACACTTCCCACATACAAGGGGGGTTATTCCTAGGCAGGCCTGTTCATCTATCACGTAGGATGCAGGTACTGCTTGTGGGAAGGGGATGTAAATTGCTTTCCTCCACCCAAGGTTACCGTCAAATTTGTTCGGGACTTCAACAGGGCAAACCTCGATGCATTCACCGCATGAGTTGCATTTTTCAATGTCTACATACCTTGGTTTCCTTAATATCTTAACTTTAAAGTTTCCAACGAAGCCTTCAACACTTAAAACCTCTGAGTAGGTGAATAACTCTATGTTTGGGTGTCTAGCAACGTCAACCATTTTTGGGCCTAGTATACATATTGAGCAGTCAAGGGTTGGAAATGTTTTGTCTAGGAGAGCCATCCATCCACCTATGGTTGGTTCCCTTTCAACCAAGTAAACTTTGTAGCCCATGTCAGCCAAGTCAAGGGCTGAGTGTATACCTGTAACTCCTCCACCTATAACCAAGGCTTTCTTCTCAACTGGAACCTTAAGGGTGTAAAGAGGGGCAAGGAGCTTAGCCTTTGCAACAGCTGCTTTAATAATGTCCTTTGCCTTTTCAAAGGCTTCAACAGGTGAGTTGTAGTGGCACCAGCTGCACTGCTCCCTTATGTTCGCCATTTCAAGGAAGAAAGGGTTTAAACCTGCCTCAGCTACACATCTCCTAAAGGTTGGTTCATGCAGCCTTGGAGAGCAAGAAGCAACTACAACCCTGTTTAAACCAAGCTCTACAATGTCCTTTTTAATCATTTCCTGTCCAGGATCAGCACACATGTATCTATAGTTCCTCGCCACTATAACTCCTTCAAGGTTGGAGGCGAACTCTGCAAGTTCTTCGCAGTTAAGGACCCCTGCAATGTTTGATCCACAGTGACAAACATATACCCCTATCTTTAAAGGAGCGGGAACCTCCATTCCTTAACCCTCAACTATTCCTTTACCATGTGAAAATCCTTCTTGGAAAGCTTTAAGGTTCAGTTCCTCTGTTCCCCTTGGAACATTTTTGATCAATGCTTTCTTCACAGCTTCAGGGCTTAACATTTTAAGTATAGCTGTCAATGCACCCACCATGACCACGTTTGCCACTATTTTCCTTCCAAGCTTCTCAGCGATCCTTGTCGCGGACACCTTGTATATTCTCTTGGTTCTCGGCTTTTTAAATGGGGCAACGAGGTCTGGGTCGAAGATAACTATTCCATTCTCCTTCACTGTTTCAACGTAGCTGTCATAGGCTTCCTGGGACATAGCAACTAAGACATCTGGTTCATCGACTTTCGGGTAATCTATTTCTTCATCTGAAATAATAACCTCTGTTTTACAGGCTCCTCCCCTGGCTTCAGGTCCATATGAACGAACCTGGCAGGCGTTTAAACCTGAGTAAAGAGAGGCAGCTGAACCTATTATGAGACCGGCTTTAATTATCCCCTGGCCACCGAAACCAGCTATCAGCAACTCAACCTTTGCCATCTCCCTCACTCATATCTTTGTCAAGGTTCTTTTAGATTCTGCTTCAAGTCTGTCCTTAACCTTCCTCTTCAAATCAGCGATTAAATCTGTGAAAACAGGTTTCTCTTTATCAACGAATTCACCTACAACTATTTTTCTACCAATTTCAATGTCAACTTTACTTGGATCTGTGAAGTGCTGTATAACTGAGTTTTCCCTTAGCCACTTCATTATCTCTAAGGCGTTACCCATCCTGTTGTATCTACCATATATCTCGGGGCAAGGGGTGATCACCTCAATAAACCTGAACCCCTTCTTCCCCAAAGCCTTTTTTATCGATTCAGTTAACCTTGTAACATGGACAGCTGTCCATCTTGCAACATACACAGCTCCTGAGGCCCAAGCTAAATGTACAAGGTTAAATGGATGCTCAATGTTTCCATAGGGGGAAGTCATAGTCCTAGCTGTTAAGGGGGTTGTGGGTCCATACTGACCACCTGTCATTCCATAGTTGAAGTTGTTAGCACATATGACAAGTAAATCCATGTTTCTTCTCGCTGCATGGATAAAGTGGTTTCCCCCTATGGCGAAAAGATCTCCGTCACCGCTAATAACGACGACTTGAAGCTCAGGGTTAGCAAGTTTAACCCCGGTTGCAAAAGCTATGGGTCTCCCATGTGTAGTGTGGAATGAATCTAGATTTACGTAGCCACTTATCCTACCTATGCACCCTATCCCTGAAACCACAACAATTTTGTCCATGTCTAAATTTAGTTCCCTAAGGGCCCTGATGAAACAGTTAAGTAAAACACCGTTTCCACATCCTGTACACCATATGTGGGGTATCATTTCCCTCCTTAAATATTTGTCAAGTGGATGGGTAACCCCTGCTTCAATTAAACCATTCATTTCCCACACCTAGAAATAAACTTGAGAATTTCACTGGGTTTATGGAGGTCTTCTCCGAATTTAGGGAAGAATCTAACTCTACCTAAACCAGCTATCCTTTCAACCTCCCTTAAGATCTGGCCATAATTCATCTCTAAAACCAGTATTTCATCAACCATATCTGAAACCCTTTTAACTGCTTTTTCCGGGAAAGGCCACAAAACTGAAAGTTTAAGTAAGCCTATTTTCAAACCTTCTTTCCTCCCCTTTTTAACAGCGCTCAAAGCTGTTCTCACAGGTGAACCATAGGTCACTATGGCTAAGTCTGCATCGTCAACCATGAACTCTTTATACTTAACTATTTTATCTGTGTTTTCGCGGATTTTATCGCAGAGATATTTAACAAGTTTTGTTTGGGTTTCAGGGGACATATTCGGTTTACCCCTTTCATCATGGGTTAACCCTGTCGCGTAAACCCTGAACCCCTCCCCGAAACACGCCATAGGTGGAACATCTTCTGGGTTGAAGCTGAACGGAGAATAATTCCCTCTTTCCAGGGGCTTCCTCCTTTCAACTACTTGAATTTCCTCTGGGTTTGGAATGACGAGTTTCTCGGTTAAATGACCTATTATTTCATCTCCTAAAACAACTACTGGGACCCTGTATGTTTCCGAGAGATTAAAAGCTTCAATGGTTAAATCAAACATTTCCTGAACTGATGAGGGACATAAAGCAATTATTTCATAGTCTCCATGGGACCCCCACCTAGTCTGCATCACATCCTGCTGCCCAGATTTAGTTGGTTGCCCCGTGCTCGGTCCCCCTCTCATAATGTTTACAATTACACATGGTGTCTCTGTCATCACCGCTAAACCAATGTTCTCCTGCATTAAACTGAAACCTGGACCAGAAGTAGCTGTCATAGCCTTCACACCAGTCCAACTTGCACCTATGATGGCAGCCATTGATCCCAGTTCATCTTCCATTTGAATAAAGACACCGTCAACTTCTGGTAGCCTAGCAGCCATGTGCTCAGCCAATTCACTTGAAGGAGTAATAGGGTAACCTGCAAAGAAACGGCAACCAGCAGCTATGGCTCCTTCAGCACATGCTATGTCCCCCTCAGTGAAGTATTCACCTGTTAAAACATCTCTTCTCAAATCAACCACGCTCCCTGAGGAAAATAGCGAAATCTGGACATATTTTCTCGCATAAACCACAACCTACACATGAATCCTCATCGTTTACATAGGGGGGATGAACACCTCTAACATTTAACTTTACAGATTCCTTTAAAACATTTCTAGGGCAAAACTCTATGCAGAAACCACACCCCTTACATCTGTCTTCAATGACAACTATTTCAACTTCCCTCAGTTTCTTAGCAGCCGATGGCAAAAAGGGTTTCCTAGTCATTTAAGGCATCCTCACTACCCATCAATGCACTGCTCTATGAAATAAAATTTTAGTGGCTTTTAAATGAACACCATTCAATTAACATCTCAACTTATACAATTTAAAAACCTAGGTTCAGAGTAGACTACGAGTTTTACCCCTCAGGTTAGGTTAAAATTCACTTAAACAAAAGGTTTTAATAGTTTCCTAAACATTAATATGTTTAGGTGTCTATATGCATAAACGTACAACTGTAACACTTGAAGAAGACATCTATGAAAAATTAGTGAAGGAAAGTTTAAAGAGATACGGATCTACAAAAGCTTTATCCAAAGTTTTAAATGAACTACTAAGAGAATCTTTTAGTGGTAAAAAGAAAATACTTCAATTAATTTACTCAGAGAAAATTGTAAAAACAACTGCAAAAGATTTTGAGAAGTTTCGTAGAATCTTGTCTAAGAGGGCTGAAAATTGATCATAGACACCACTTATATTTTACCTCTAGCTAGGATCCAAGTAGACACAGATCTATTAAAGGACATAGCTGATGGAAAGATCAAATTAGATTTAGAGGATATAACTATAAGTTCTATTTCAATTTTTGAACTTCAAGCAAAAGCCTTGAAACTTGCAGTTCCAGTTAAACATGTAACAGAAGCCATAGAAGCCATATTTACAACCTTTAAAGTAATCCCCTTTTATGAATCAGAGTTAGTTAAAATTTCATATGAATTGAAAGAGTTAATTGAGGATTACATCGACTGCATAATTGTGGCAACAGCTGTTACAATGGAGGAGAATTTAATCACTGAAGACTCCATTATATTAGGTAACAGAGAAATGATTAAAAAGGAATACGGAGTAAAAATCTTAAACTACAAGGAATTATTTTAAAACAAATATTTTAACATTTAGCAAGACACCTGGAAAGCCTTAGGGGAAAACTGAGGGGCATGGAATAAAAGTTGAAGAGGTAAGCAAGTATAGAACTTCAAGTATATATCCAAGAGTCTAAACTGATGTTTAGAGACTCGCAGAGCCGCTATATTTTTTAAGTATTGCCGCCCTGAAGATAGAGGTATAACCATTGAAGCCGCGACATCTCTTCTTTGCTTACATTTTATTCGCTTCAATTTCTCAACAGTTCATCCTCAGCCAGCTTTCTGTTGTTCTTTCCCTTCCTTATCATACTTCTGGAAAAGAAAGGCATTTTTCCAAGTTTTAGCAAAGTCTTAAATAGGCCTAATCTACTTATAATCTTGCAACCTTAAACTCAATCTTTAAAAGGTATAAATCTCGCATTGCTTCTTGCAATAGAGGTTTCACTTTGTTTAAACATTTGTTATTCCTAGTCTTTTTAAGGTTTCCTTTTTAGGTATTCCATTCTCATCCCAGCCTCTTAACCTATAATATTCATTTAACATGTAATTAAAGTTTTCTAGGCTTAGATACTTACCCTTTGCAGGTCCCTCGGGCAATGGTTCCTCCAGTATTCTCCTTGGTAAAGTATCATCCTTCTTGTTCACCCCGCATTTTACAGCTGCAATCCTTTCTAAAGTATATATTCTCTCTCCAACCCCTAGTAACTCATCTGATGTGTATTTGATACCTGTCACAGCCTCCAGGACTTCTGGTATCAGCTTCCATGTTAACCCCTTCGTTGCGAAAAGACATATGCCCACGGAGTTGAAAACTGCCCTCATGTTTTGAATCCTGATAACTAATTTTGCTTTCCCTTTAACAGTCCATCTTGGCACTGTTTGAGCTATAACTTCATCTCCTATCGTCCAAGATTTAAGATGGCACCCTCCCCTGTTACTCGTTGCATAGGTTAAACCCATCCCCCAAACTCCTCGTGGGTCATATGCAGGAAGCTCCAGTCCTTTAACGTGGATAGCAAATCTCTCTGTTCCATGGCCAAGCTTAGAGCTCAGATCCCTTACCCCTAAGCTCAGCATTTCGCCCAATTTCCCCTGTTTAATGGCCATACAATGTATAGCTTTCAAAATTGCATGATGGTTTCCAAATCTTAAATCAATGCCGTCAGTGTCTTCCTTGGTTAAAAGTCCTTTCTCAAAACATTCCATTGCAAATCCAATCGTGTTACCTGCTGTTATGGTATCTACACCGTACATGTCGCAAAGCGAATCAGCTGCAATTATTACATCTAATCGATCATTGCCGCATTGCGCACCAAGTGCCCAAGTTGTCTCGTACTCAGGTCCCTCCGTTACGAAACCCGTTAGTGGTCCCTCCCTGACCAAAGATATTTTACCGCATCTAATTGGACAGCCTGGGCAACTTACATCTTTAACGACAAATTCGTTTCTCCATTTCCCCTCTGAAACAGCTTTGATACCGCTAAAAACACCGCTCTGAAAGTTTTTTGTTGGGTAAAAACCAAACTCATTTATAACTGTGGTTGACATGTTCGTCCCGTATTTCGGATAGTCTTGAGCTGTGATAGGTGTAGACTTCAATATCTTACCTATCTTCATGGACAGCTCTTTAACTCTTTCCGGGTTCGAAACATGGATTTTCCTTTTTGTTCCACGGACAGCTATTGCCTTCAACTTCTTAGACCCCATAACAGCACCTGCGCCCCCCCTCCCGAAAGCCCTTCTTTCACTAGCTATAATAGATGCAAACTTTACAAGTCTCTCACCTGAAGGACCAATACATGCTATTTGAACCCTTAAATCACCGAGTTCCCTCCTTAAAAACTCCTGAGTTGTCGATGTGAACATCCCCCATAGATGCCTAGCTTTTTTTATCTCCACTTCGCCATCCTTAATCCAGAGGTAAACAGGTTCCTCGCTTCTCCCCTCAACAATTAATACATCGCAACCAGCAAATTTAAGTTCAGGGCCAAAGTAACCTGAAGCCATGGTTTCAAGGTATATCCCGGTGTGAGGGGACTTCGTCGTCAAGTTAACCTTAACTGCACATGGAACCCCTGTCCCCATCAATGGACCCGTTGAAAATATCAATTTATTTTCCTGACCCAGTGGATCGATCCCAGGCTTAATTTCCTTATTGAAGAAATAGGCGCCAAACCCTCTACCACCAAGGTGTTTCTCAACTAACTTTCCACTGAGATGCTCCTCAGAAACCTTGTTGTCAGTCAAATTCACCCTAAAAACCTTACCAGTATATCCACCGTAAGAAAACATTTCATCCATTCCTCCCAACACCGTAAAATCTAAAAGTTTAATTTGACAGTGCCATGCACTTATACTGATCTTTACATTGCACCTTTTTAACATTGCAAGTTTATTAACGCCTTTTTTAAACATTAAAGTAAAAGCAGTTAAATGAAATGATTAGACCTTATATTCCTGGGATAACATTGAACATTATCAGTGACACTTGTCCCAACGAAGATCCGTGAAGTCATTTATGATGCTACAGCCATTATTATGTATGTTTCATAGAAAATGTTTGAACCATTGGCAACCATTATATGTGGAATAGTTTCCAGTCTATGTATAGCCTAGCTTTCAGAAGCTACAGTATAGATGCTAGAATAGAGCTTTAGCAATGCGTAGCTTATTTTCAGCTTGATCCCACATAATGCTTTGAGCATCGTCTATGACATTACCAGTTACTTATTCTCCTCTATGGGCAGGTAAACAATGCATGAAAAAAGGCATTCGGCTTTGAAGCCTTATGATGTTGGAAGCTACCATAAAACCTCCTGTTCTATCCCCGTGCTCTAGCTTCTTAACTATTGTTCCCTCTCTTGCTTCCTTTAGGTCATTAACTACTTTAGCAGTGTTCACTTCCTCTTGGCTTTTACTTTACTTTGCCTTCTTATTTCCTCTTCTGGTTCGTTGCCTCAGGGAACTACTAGCACTAGATCTATGCAAAATTTAGGGCATGTTAGAATTAAAGAGCTAGGTATATTCCATACAATGCCAATGTAAATAATTTTAAGTTTTTGAAGTCTTCTAAACTTCTCTTTTATAGTTATTAAATCATTAAGTACTTGTGCTGGATGCTTCTGATTTTGCGAGAGCATTGACTACCGGTTTTCATATATCCAGTGCACTGAAGAATTTTTCTCTCTATTCATATATCCTGTTTTGCCCTTAAAAGCTGCAGCTCATTCAGTCTATGTAAAATGTGCTGCCTAGTGAGCGACTGCTGAGCTAAAAGAGAAATATTTTCCAGTTGGAGGCTTTTTTAAATAGTAAAGCTACTCCTTTTCCATTTAATACTTCATAGAGTAAGAAATAAAAATAAGAAATAAAAATTCCTTTTTAAGGTTTTCATTTATCTAACTAATTTCCCTTTGGTTATAAGATTCTATGAGTATTTCTGGACGCAGAAATTTAGGGAATTAAGGTTAAGATGAGACTAGAGAGGAGAAATTGAACTATGAACAGAAGGGAGTAACTATTCTTTTAGTTGAACAAAATGTGAGGCAGGCATTAGTACTTGCAGACAGGGCATATGTACTTGAAACTGGAAGGATGGTCTTAGAAGGGGATGGCCAAGAATTGCTTAGCAATGACTATGTAAAAAAAGCTTATTTAGGGTTATAAAAAAGTCAAGTTAAGTTATTTAGTAAATGCTTTTTTAAAATAAAAACTGACTTTTAGAAATTATGTTTTAGAGTCTAAGGAAACAAGTGATTGATATGGAGTTATTTGAAATCTCGTCATGTGGAGAAATAGTCATAGGTAGGAATGCAATAGACAGGATTCCTTACCTATGTAGTAGATTAAACCTTAAGGGAAAAGCCGTCTTGGTAACTGACAAAATAATTTATGATGCAGTTGGGAAGGGGGTCTTAAGTTCTTTATCTAGTTGCTTTGAAAAAGTTGATCTTGTTTTAATTGAGGGAAAGGCAAGCGAGAGAAACGTTTCCATTGTCCAAGGGAAACTAAAAAGTTGCAGAGATGTTGCGGTTTTCGGTGCCGGGGGAGGAACAGTCATTGACGTGGCTAAATTGGCTGCCTCAAGAGAAAACCGTCCATTTATAAGTGTACCTACAATTGCAGCGACAGATGCCATGGCTTCTCCTTGGTCTGTTCTATGGGAAAAGGGGAGATCCCATGCTTTTAAAGCGAAACCCCCAGTGGCAGTTATAGGTGACTTGGACATATTGATAAATGCTCCTTACAGATTTCAAAGAGCTGGTTTCGGAGACTTCATTTCAAAGGTTACAGCTTTAAGAGACTGGAAACTAGCTTATTTGTTAGGTAAGGAAAAATATGATGAATACTCAGCAACAATTGCAAAAGCCGTTACAGATTTACTTATAAAACACGCTGATGAGATTGGTAGGAAGACTGAGAAAGGGTTTAAGGTCCTTTTGGAGGCTTTAATCTTTGATGGTTTCCTTATGGCGGCAGCTGGAACTACAAGGGTGGCGGCTGGAAGTGAACATTTATTTGCATTCGCTCTAGCGAGTCTAGCTCCAGGATCAGGTTTACATGGCGAACAATGTGGTTTAGGAACCATTTTAATGTCGAAACTACATGGTTTAGACTGGAGAAAGGTAAAAGATGCTTTGATGAAAGCTAAGGCACCAACAACTGCAAGGGAACTCGGAGTTAAAGACAGCGTAGTGATTGAAGCCCTAACATTAGCCCATAAAACAAGGGATTGGTACACTATACTAGGCGATGGTATATCAAGGGAGGCAGCTGAAAGACTGGCAAGGGAAACAGAGGTAGTAGGGTAGTAAGCATTAGTGTTAGTAAAAATTTATAAGTTTTGTTCTATGTATTCCACATTTTTTAAATGAGGTGTAGATGAAATGAAATGCAAGTTATCCCGTGAGGAGATAATTAGGTTTAGCGATGAATACATGATGACAAATGTTTCAAGGTGGTGGCCTGAAGACCCTGTTGTTGTATCTGAGGGGAGAGGAGCTGTTTTAAGGGATGTAAATGGAAAGGAGTACATTGATTTACATGGAATGCATGCAGTGGCTTCACAGGGATACTGCCACCCCAAAATAGTTGATGCCTTGAAAAGGCAAGCTGAAAAGATATTCACGGTTTCAACAGATTTTTATAATGAGCCGCAGGCTTTACTGGCTAAACGTCTAGCTGAGATAGCCCCTGGTGAGTTGAAGAGAAGCTTCTTTGTGAATTCAGGGGCTGAAGCCGTTGAAACAGCTGTTTTATTAGCTAAAAGAGCAACTGGTAAGCCTGGATTCATAGCTTTATGGGGGGCTTTCCATGGAAGGACACATGCAGCAAGAAACCTGACGGGGATAGCGAAATATAAAGTTGGTATGGGGCCATTTCTATACGGCGTAATACATGTCCCTAGTTATTACTGTTATAGGTGTTCTCTAGGCCTTGACTTTGATGGTTGTAACTTACAGTGTGCAAAAATAATAAGGGACGTATTAAATTATCAGGCAGAGGAAGGAGTAGCTGCTTTCATAGCTGAACCCATTCAAGGGACAGCTGGAAACATAGCTGCACCTGACAACTACTTTAAGGAGGTAAAGAGAATACTGGATGAATTTGGTATTTTGTTTGTAGCAGATGAAGTTATAACAGGGTTTGGGAGGACAGGGAAAATGTTCGCTGTTGAACACTACGATGTGAAGCCTGATATAATGACCATGGCAAAAGCCCTGGGTGGAGGGTTCCCGGTTTCAGCTGCTATAGCTACTGAAAAGGTTGGAACAGCCTTTAAACCCTTAGATCATTACTCAACATATGGAGGGAACCCATTAGCAATGGCCACAGCTCTAGCAGCTATAGATGTAATCATAAAGGAGAAACTTGTTGACCA
>JAOZFL010000206.1:12212-26459 GCA_027491455.1 Thermoproteota archaeon
CCCTTAGTTATAACAAAGGAACAAATAGATAAAGCATTAAATGCAATTGAAGAATCAATAACAGCCGTGGAAAAATCTAAGAGGTGATTACATCTTTAACTTCTCTTTTCATTCAGCTGAGCTGTGCTAAACAGTAAAACTAAGTGGCCTATCAAGTTTAAGTGTTTACAAGGGTAAATTTATAAGGCTTAACGGCTAAGGGACGGATATTTAAAAATGCGGTACTGAATCAAAGGATAAAATACATGTTAAGGGTAGAACAGATATGCTTGAAGGAGTTAAAGTCACCAAATTCTTCGGTGGTTTGCCTGCCTTAAGAAATGTAAGTTTCACTTTGGAAAAGGGGGAAATCCTTGGTTTAATAGGACCTAATGGTGCAGGTAAAACCACACTTTTTAACGTTATAAGTGGGTTTCATAAGCCAACTTCAGGCTTCGTGAAGTTTCAGGGGGTTAACATAACTAGGTTTAATCCACATAAAATCTGTAAGCTTGGAATAGGGAGGACATTTCAAATAGTTAACCCCTTTCCAAACTATACTGTAGCTGAAAATGTGATGATTGGGGCGCTTTTCGGTAAAGATAAAAGCATTAGCTTGGAAGAAGCTAGAGAAGAGGCTTTTAAGTACCTTGACTTTGTAAACCTGAGTGACAAAAAGGATTTAGCAGCTAAAAATCTGAACATAATTGAGATGAAATATCTTGAAATAGCCAGAGCTTTGGCCACAAAGCCAAAAATTATTCTTTTAGATGAACCTCTTTCAGGTTTAAACCCAACGGAGATTAAAGATGCATGTAAACTAATTAAAAGGATAAGAGATGAATTAAACGTAACAGTTTTCTGGGTAGAACATGTAATGAGAGCTATAATGACCACAGCTGAGCGAATAATAGTTTTAAACTATGGAGAGAAAATAGCTGAGGGAACTCCAACTGAAATATCAAGGGACAAAAGAGTTATAGAAGCCTATTTAGGAAAAGAAGAGGTAGGCTAGATTGCTAGAAGTCAAGGATCTTAATGTAGGTTATGGAGAGTTAACTATTTTAAAAAATGTGAGTTTTGCAGTTGAGGATGGGGAACTCGTTGCGATTATAGGGGGAAATGGCTCTGGAAAAACGACTCTCCTGAGAACCCTCGCCGGACTGCACAGTGCAAGATCTGGAAAAATCCTCTATCAAAAGAAGGAAATAACCCGTCTTCCACCTCATGAAAGAGTTAAATCGGGCATAGTTTACGTCCCGGAGGGGAGACACTTATTTCCATATTTAACTGTTAAAGAAAATTTAGAGTTAGGTGCTTATAACCCTAGGGCCAGAGGTAAAGTTAAGGAAAACCTGAGGCTTGTTTATAAGTTATTCCCGATATTGAAAGAGAGGAAAAATCAGCAGGCAATTACATTGAGCGGTGGGGAGCAGCAGATGCTAGCCATTGGCAGGGCTCTTATGTCTCTACCTAAACTTTTAATGCTTGATGAACCCTCACTTGGATTAGCCCCTAAACTCGTAACTGGAATTTTTAAAACGATTAATTTACTTCACAAAGAGCAGGAAATTACCATTGTTTTAGTGGAGCAAAACGCTAAAAGGGCTTTGGAGTTATCTGATAGGGCTTATATCCTAGAAAATGGACGGATTACTCTAGAAGGCTCTGGAAAGGAGCTTTTAAATGACGACCGTGTAAGAGAAGCCTATCTAGGCCTTTAATTTGCATCTAACTAAGATTTTTGAGAGGTATGGATATATACCCTGTGGCATAAACAAAACAATAAACATTATTAGGGCACCGTACAGTATAAGGTAAGCCCCTGCCATTCCACCCCCAAAAAAAGCCAGAAAAACATGTTTTAATGCAATGAAAATCACAGATCCAATTACAGGGCCTAACAATGTACCTGTCCCACCTAAAAGTGGAACTAAAAGTATTTCATCGGATCTTTCGGGTGGTAAAACAATGTCAGGCCTTATATAACCTACAAATTGAGCGAAGAAAACCCCTCCAACCCCTGTGAAAAATGCACTTAGCAATAGGGCTATCATTTTATATTTAAAGAGGCTAACCCCTAGGGAAGCAGCTGCAGCCTCATTCTCCTTTACTGCACGTAGAGCCATTCCAAGCTTTGAATTCTCTAATTTATAGGAAATTGCTAAGAGAGCAATTAACATGGCTAAAGACACAATAAACCAGTGGAAAGTATCCTCAAAGTAAAAGTATAAAGGGGATAAGTTTGTCGGAAGCAAAAGTCCTAGGGGCCCATTAGTTATGAAATCAAGTTTTAAGGTAATTAGCCTCACCATTTCAGCTACAGCTATCGTGGCAAGAGCAAAGTATGCACCTCTCAGTTTAAGGGTTGGGATCCCCATTATTAAACCTATTAAAGCTGCTGCGCCTCCACCTATAAGCATTCCAATCCATGGAGTTACATTGTAATTTATAAGTAAAAGAGTTGAGGTGTAGGCTCCCACCCCTAAAAATGCAGCGTGTCCAAAGGATAAAAGACCTGCATAGCCGTAACATATATTCCAACACTGACCAAGGTACGCCCATAACAGGATCAATGTAACTACGTAAACCACATAATACATATTTAGCAATCTAAACACTGATGAAAATATTAGAAAAATGGAGGCCATAACTACAAATATTTTTAATATCTTTAGATCCATGGATTCTACCTCCTTCCCATTAGGCCTTTGGGTCTGAGGTACAAAAATAATAGATAAACTGCATAGACAAGTATGTAGCTATGCGCTGAACCAAGAATTAAACTTCCAATAGCTTCTAAAATGCCAACTATAACACCGCCTATAAAGAGCCCTTGGAAACTTCCTAAACCCCCCATGATAACTATAACGAAGGCCAGTAAGCACCAAGTTATACCGACATTCGGGTAAATATAGTAAAAAGTTGCAATTAAGGTGCCAGCTATGCCGGTGGATGCCCCAGCTATCATCATGGAAAGAACTCTGATTTTTCCAGTGTTTATACCCATTATACTTGCTGCTTCAGGGTCCCCTATTATTTCTGAAGTTGCCAAAATAGCTTTGCCGATTAATGTTTTCTTGAAGAAAAGGTAAATCGCTGATATGGCAATGCATGAAAAGGCAAATGCAATCATATGGGCCTCTGAAATGCTTACTGGACCCATTGCTAGGTATGTATCTATGTAGGGGTTCGGCAAACTATAGAAGGTTTGCTTCCAAAGAGCCTGAGCCACTCCTATCATAAACAATGAAAGACCCATAGTCGACAATATGGTCATTAACGCTCCTCCTCCACGCTTACTTGCAGGTTCAAATAGCAGTACCTGTGATGCGAACCCTATCAACGCTCCAAGAGCCATGTTAATCGGTATAATTAAGTATGGATCTAACCCGAAAATTATTGAAAGCCAATAGGTTAGGTACATTGGTATCATGATCCACTCTCCATGTGCAAAGTTTACAACATGCATTAATCCCCATGCTAACCCCAAACCTAAGGAGGCTAGGGCATATATACCACCTAGCACCGTTCCAAAACCTAATAATTGCAGCATAACGTCAAGGGTAATCATAATTTAATCCCTCGGCACATATTTCACACAGCCTACTAAAAATATGTAGAGGTTTTCATTTTTTACGTATTTATATTTTTCCGTTGCAACGCCTCACCTTCTGAAATATTTAAAGAGAACAAGCCATGTATGTTCAAAGCTATTAATTAATTAGAAATAAAATTTATAAATGGATTGTAAAGAAGTAACCTATTAGTTTTATAAAGTAGAATTGAAGTAAGGAGGTTCTTAACAAATGAGGAGAGCAATGTTTATTGCAACCAGTCTACTTGCATTGTTACTCCTTGCCGGGTGTATAGGGCAACCACCAGCGACACCTACTCCAACACCTACACCTTCACCTACCCCTACACCAACTCCGACAGCTACACCTACTCCTACCCCGGCAGTCAAAGAGGTTAAAGTAGGTGTTCTTCTACCACTCACTGGTCCAGCTTCACATGAGGGCTGGTATGCCAGACACGCCATTGAGTTAGCAATTGAACATATCAACAAGAGAGGAGGGGTGAAATCCTTAGGCGGAGCTAAACTCGTCCCAATATTCGCTGACACTACAGGTAAACCTGAAGTCGGTATGGCTGAATGTGAAAGGCTAATAACACTGGAAAAGGTTGACGTCTTAACAGGGTGCTACCAAAGTGCAGTTACATTCCCAGTTTCTGGTGTAGCGGAGAAACACAAAGTGCCTTTCATGGTTGCTGATGCTATAAGCGATAAAATAACAGAGCAAGGATATAAATGGGTCTTTAGAATCCATGGTAAAGCGTCATGGTATGGCAGGGATGCTGTAAAATTTATCATGGATATGAACAAAAAGTATGGCACAAACTTTAAGAACATAGGTTTGGTGTACGAAGATGATGAGTTTGGCAAGTCCAGTGCTGAAGGTTTCAAAAGTTACTTAAGCAAGCTTGCTCCGGACTACAAAATTGTTATTGAGGAGTCATACCCTGTAGCTGCTGCAGATTTAACGCCATTAGCCACAAAAGTCAAGGCTGCTAATCCAGATATCCTTCTACACGTGGCATATGTAAGTGATGCCATGTTATTCATGAAGTCGATGAAAACTTTAAGGTGGTATCCAAAGGCCTATGTGGGACTTGGAGCAGCTGGTCAATCACACCCTGATTTCATTAAGGGTTTAGGTGTAGACTCCTACTTTACCTTCACACAAACAGAGTGGCAACCAGATTTACTTTTATCACCGAAACTAAAAGACTTTGACTGGGTTAATAAGGAGTATAAGGCCAAGACAGGTGAAGACATGACAGGTATACCTGCTGATTGTTACTCATCTACTTGGGTGCTATATTACGCCATAGAAAAAGCAGGATCCCTTGATAAGGACAAAATAAGAGAGGCATTGGCTTCCATGGTTATAGATCTACCTTCAAAGGAAGTTAACGTTATACTGCCCTATGAGAAAATAGATTTAACAGTGGATGGACAGAACCCGCACACAGCTATTTGTACTGCGCAGATATTAAATGGCAAATTTAAAATTGTGTGGCCAGTTGGTTATGCAACTGTTGACGCAGTATGGCCTGCTCCCTCTTGGGAAAAGAGAAGTTAGATCTAAAGGAGAAAAATTTTACTTCCTTCTTTTCTTTTTTGTAATTTACTACGCAATTTGAAAGGGTTAGATTTACATTTAAACGAATAAGGATAAATGTCTTTCATCTTACGTTGAATGTTTGTCCCCTCAGGAATCTATTCTATGGTAACAGAGAGAGAAGGACATTAACAGATTTAAAAGGAGAAAAGATATGGACAGAACAGCCACCTCATCGAGATATTGAACAGTTAGTCGAAAAAACACGAGTTAAAAACATTAAAGGTCTATAAGTGCTTGTTTTGAGCTTGGAGAAAACAGGAAGGTTAAAACCAGCTATACACTGCAGAGTGGTATTGAAGGTGTCTTGGAAACTTTCAGGATTTATAACATTAATTAGATGTTATTACGTTAAAACATTCAGTCTTGAAAAGCCTAGAAGAAAAGAGTTAAATTTAAAATGAGTCATATTTTCATCTCTTCTTAGTCTAAGAGGCGATAGGTCTTGGTTAATCGAATATTTGAAAAAGACAAATACTTTATACCATGCCTAAGACGATTATTTCCCAAAGAACCGATTTTAGCGGTGAAGGGCAGGGGAGCGGTGTTAACTGACTCGAAAGGGAAAGATTACATAGATCTCTTTGCAAGCCATGGAGTTAACTTTGTAGGGTTTAATCGCCCAGAAGTTGTTTCTGCAATAAAGGAACAAGCTGAAAAACTGGTTAATTATGCTTACGACATACATACAACTCCAGCTGTGGAATTAGCGGAGAAACTAGTTCAAATCGCTCCTGAACCCCTCAAGAAATGTTATTTCTTAAATTCCGGTGCTGAAGCAGTTGAATGTGCACTTTACCTTGCAAGAAAATACAAGGGGAAATATGAAATAATAGGGCTTTACGGTGGTTTCCATGGTCGAACTTATGGTGCTAGGAGTGCTTTGGGATGGTCAGCTTATAAGAGAGGTATGGGTCCATTCTTACCGGGCTTCATACATATGCCTTCATATTATTGCTACCGTTGCACCTTAAACTTGGAGTACCCTGATTGTAATTTGCAGTGTGCAAAGATGTTAGAAGATGTTCTTCAGTATCAATGCTCAGGTGAGGTTGCTGCTTTCATCGCTGAACCTGTTCAGGGGACAGCTGGTAACATTCCAGCTCCAAACAGGTATTTCAAGGAGGTTAAGAGGATTTTGGATTCCTATGACATCCTTTACATCGACGACGAGGTGTACACTGGTTTGGGGAGGACTGGGAAGCTGTGGGGTGTTGAGCATTACGGGGTTAAACCTGACATTATGACCCTTGCTAAAACATTGGGTGGCGGTGTACCCATATCTGCAGTTATGGCTAGTAAGGAAACTGCTAGTGCTTTTGCAGTGAAGGATATGTTGTATTTCACTACGTATGGCGGCAATCCACTTTGCTGTGCAGCAGCTCTTGCCAGTGTGAACATTGTAACTGGGGAGAAATTGCATGAGCGAGCTGCGAGGCTAGGTGAATACTTCATGAAGGGACTTAATGATTTGGCTGATAAGTACGAGTTGATCGGTGATGTTCGGGGGAAGGGGTTAATGATCGGTGTAGAGTTAGTCAAGAACAGGAGAACAAAGGAACCTGCACATGAGGAGTCTTTAAAGCTTAGAAACGAAGCCAAGAAGAGAGGGGTTATTTTGCCATCAGCCATGGGTTGGCTTGGAAACACGATTAGAATGACTCCACCAGCAGTTATCACAGAACAGCAAATCGATCATGTCATTGAGGTATTGGATGCTTCATTGAAAACCCTTAAGTAGCGCTTAAAGGATAACATATCTTTCTATGTCGTTATACAAAATAGTTACTAAATTACATAAATTTACATGTCTACATTTCCGCCCTAAAGACGTTATTATTAAAATTGATCTAATTAAGTGATTGACACTCTCCCCGTTGAATCAGAGAGATTCTTGTTTTTGGCTCATTTAATTGTTCACAGATTTTTCCCACGTAGGTATCCATTGCACCTGCTCGCCTTTTAAGCGATCCAGTGTATCACCCAGTTGCCCCTTTATCCATTCAGCTAACCCTTTAAACTTGTCTACAAACTTATTAGAATTAACTCTTATTGAACTCAGGGCTATGTACCCTCATCTACTTCTCTTTTACCCGTTGAGCCCCCAGCTACCTTCAAGATGCAAATATAGAAAAAGGGGGAACATTTAAGTTTTAGCGATTCACCCCCAGCTGAAGCGGAGGCTTTCTAGCCTCAACGATGTAAATGTTTTGGGCGGTTATGAAACTTCTACCTTAAAATTTAATAAGACCTATAAAATAGAAAAAGAAAAAGACTATAAAGACTATTTCTATTTTATTGATTTAGATATATTTAATTCTATCTGGTTCCACAGTGATTTCTAATCACCTGGGACGTAAGCTATTAACTTAAAAACTGCTTATACCACTACTACTTAAATAAGTTAAGTGAACTATAGTACTCATTAGAGGAGCTGAAATGGAGGAGCTGAAAAAGAAATTCTTAAAGCTGCTTGAAGAGGATGAAGAGTTCCGTTACAGTGTAGTTGGACTTCTAGATTTAGATAAGATAATGAAAAGTATAGATGAAAGCATCAAGGAAATAAGGAACCTACAGAAACAAGTAAGAGACCACAGTAAAGTCTTGGAGCATTACGGAGACATATTGGAGGAACACACCAAAGCAATAAGGTCCCTCCAAGAAGAAGTTAAGCGTCACGGAGACATATTGGAGGAACACACCAAAGCAATATTGGGGCTTAGGGGAGCGATTGAAGATTTTGGAGTTGTTATTGGTAGAACCCTTGAGGACTATACAAGGGTATTCATTAGGGAGATCCTTATCGGTAAAGGTGTCCCTGTAGAGAAGCTGCCATTGAGGAGAAAGATACTTGTATATGACAATGAATTAATCGAGATCAATATATTCAATGAGGACCCATTAGTCTTAGGAGAAGTAACAACGTACCTAGATAACGCTGAAAGAGAGATCAACAAAGTGCTTAGAAGAGTCCATATAATTGAAAGCATCTATGGGAGAGAAGTGGAATATATATTTCTATCAATTGAAGTTGTTGAAGCGAAAGAGATGGAAAAGTTGAAGGAACTTGCAAAACAGCACGGTATCCAAGTGTTCTATGGAAGAATTTCACCTCCCATATCCCTAACCCGTGTTTAAGCACACAGCAAGTCTGCTCCCTGCCTCACTGGGGAGCTTCCTCCCTCGCACATTGAAATCACCAGCAAGCCTCCTTTCGGAGCTTTGCGCGTTGAGAGTGGTTATGGGCAGGTCATCACTACCCCCTGCTGTTAAACATATAGCCTAACAACCTGTTCTTAACATTTACCATTTTCCCCTTTCAAAGGGGTCGCAGCCCCATCTAGAAATAACCTGAACACATATCTAAGTTTAACTCAACTTATCTCCCCATTAAAAAGGGAGGTTTTCTTGCGGAATTCTTATAAATATTTAACATCCTCCAACGACTTAGACTGAAAGATTCTCGTTTGCGGATCAGTTAATGGTGCTTGAGGTTTTCTCACAGCTTTATGGGTGTCTGTGCACCTGTTGTCTCCAAGCCTTCAGCGGGTTCAGGGCTACTTGCACCCTCCATCGACATTGCTCTGGCCTATGCCTTTAACGCCCAGACACCTTCAAGGTGTAAATTTAATGTGTGGTTGCGGAACATGTTTATGTTTTAATGTTTAAAAGTGATTCATCCCAGTGGTTTAAACCATTAGCTTCCTCCCTGAAACATTGCAAATTTTAAGGATTTTTACTCATTATATTATAAGCTTGGTGGCATACTTGCAGAGAAAAGCTGAGAAACTAGGGGTTTCAGCTTCAAAGAGCTACAAAGAAGGGTATTTGGCCGCTTTAGTCTTAAAAAATTTACTAAGGGATGAAAAGGTGGCTTATAAGGGTAGCTACCTCCATGATGAATTTGTTTTCCACTACTCTTCAGAGATCCAGGACATTCTACCCTGGAAAGGGGTAATAGAACTGTCAAATTACAAGATAAAGTTAACCCCTTCCCTTTTGGGGAGTGGCGAATTAGAAATTCATGTAATTTCTTCGAGTGAGAAGGAGCTTTCTGAAGTAGCCGCAGAACTGTATAAAAAAAATTGATGGCAATCTAGAAAAAATAAGGGTTAAATCAAAGACTGAAGCAAGAATTGTAACACCCTACGGAGAACCAATAAAACTTTCAGGGTATTCATGGGAAATGCTTGGTGGTTTAGGTAGGCTAAAAGAAGAGTTACAGCAATACATTGAGTGGCCTCTTAAAAACCCAGAGTTGTTCGAAGCTATTGGTATAAAACCCACAAAGGGGATTCTCCTTTACGGCTCCCCAGGAACAGGAAAGACAACCATAGCAAAAATTTTAGCTTGTCAAGCTGATGCGTATTTCATCAGCGCCTCGCCAGCAGATATTACTTCGATGTGGTATGGGCAAGAGGAAAAAAGGGTAAGAGCTATGTTCCAATTGGCTAGAGAAAAAAACCCAGCGATAATTCATGTAGATGATATAGATGGTCTGTTTCCAAAAAGTAGGGAGTTAATGCATGAAGCTACACATAGAGCTTTAGTACAGTTTATCAATGAAATGGATGGTTTGAGGGATACTGGAGGTGTCGTTGTTCTTGGTTCTACGAATAGAGGATTGGACTCACTGGATCAAGCTTTACTTAGAGAGGGAAGGTTTGACAGAAAATTCCATGTTCCGCTCCCAGATTTTAGGGGAAGGATTGAAATATTTAAAATTCATACGGGGAATATGCCTATCTCCGAGGATGTTAACTTTGAAAAACTTGCAAGAGAAACTAAGAATTTCTCCGGGGCTAAAATTAAAACCTGTTGCGAGTTAGCTGGTTACAATGCAATAAGAAGGTATTGCAACGAAAAAAATGTTAAGGTAGAAGATATCCGCTTCGATCTCATAAAAGAGATAAAAGTTTGCAACAAAGATTTTCAAAAAGCAGTTATAAGTTTAGTTAAATGATAATTGCACCAAGCTTGAATTTCGGACCGATCACTTTTATCTACAACTTCCCCAGGCATGGAACCCAAGGTTAAGCATCTTTAATTGCAGGGGAATTACTTTGAAAACAAACCTTTAATTTTTTAAAAGCAAAATTTAGTATACCACCTTACCTCCACGTTTCTCTAAGTTCACAGTTAGCACTAGTTTCTGGATTAAAAGATTTTCATAGGTATTATACTGGTTTCAGCGTGAGGCCTTAGCAACTGAATGCCTTTCCCAAGGAGATAAGGACGAAGACAAACATCCTAGGACTATAACACCTATCAATTAAGTCCTAAAAGTAATCATAAAATACTGATCTCTGCGATAAATAAAACCTGAAAAGAAAAGCTTATAGGTTTTCATTGCTTAGTTATTAATCTGGTTTATGTGGAAGGGGTACTCTATGTTGCCGTTATCCTTAAATCTGTCAACTATATGGGGGATGCCTTTTATAGGTTAACTGTTAAGTTAAGGTCTAGGTTTGGTGGAAGGTTGGTTGGTTTGGTTGCTCTTCAATTAGAGGAGCCTTTGGTTTATGACAGCAATGTCCTAATAATACTGAGAGAGAGGAGTTTAGATGATGTTAAAGAGGTTTTAAATGTTAAAAGGGAGGTTGAAAGGGAACTTAAAGAAGGAGTTACAATAAGTCCCCTAATAACGACGTCAGAGGACAAAGAACTCATCGAAAAATTTTTGGTTCAAGCTAAACTTGGAATTAAACGAAAATTCTAAATTTTTTCAACCCATTTCCCCTTCTCAAGTTCATGGAAAGACGGGTTTTTCACGTGGTTATGCATATAGCGAAGTCTGGGCAGAGGTATTCACATAAATGGCATTTTATGCATTCCTCTGGGTTTGAAGCTTCAGCTATATGTATACCCTTCTGGGTTAGTTTCTTTGAGAGCTTTAAAACATTTCGTGGACAAATGTGGATGCATATCCCGCACCCCTTACACAGTTTCTCATTTACATAGATCACCATTTGAGGCCCCTTACAGATTGATTGCTGATTCGTATCCCAGTTTAAGTGCTTGCAGATTCTTTTCAAGTTTATCTGGTGGCAGGTTCTCAATCAGGGCTTTCACCACGGAGTCGTAACTCACTATACTTGTTAGTTTTATTAGGGCTCCTAAAACAATCATGTTTGCGTAGATACGTGAACCTAGTTTATTCTCAGCTATGGATGTTGCAGCTACTTTTACGGATTTTTTCCTCAGTTTTTCAGGTATAGCTGGGGCTGTCATGGAGTCTATGATTAAAAGACCTCCTTTTTTCAGTTTCCTGGAAAATTTTCGCGCTGCCTCTGCACTTAAAGCTATTAAGGCGTCACATTCAGTTACTCTTGGATAATTTATTCTGTCCTCAGATATTATTATGTTGCTCCATGCAGCTGTTCCCCTTGCCTCAGCTCCATAGCTTTGTGTTTGGACAACATTTTTACCATCTTTGAAAGCTGCGTTTCCAAGTATAACCCCTGCTAAAACAACTCCTTGACCTCCTCTACCCGATATTATAACTTCCTTTTTGTTACTCATGTCTCTGAGCCTCTCCTAGTTTGACATGGATCATTTGGGTGAAGCCTGGTTTCTTCCTTTCAATGAATTCACCTACAACGAATTTCTCTGTTTCCCTTTCTCCCTCCTCCCTCCATTTCTTCACACTTACACTGTTTTCTTTAAACCAGTTTAGCATCTCAGCTGGTTTAGCTTTCCCTATCCTCCTACCGAAATTGGTTGGGCACTGACTTATCACCTCTATAAAAGAGAAACCATTGGTTTTCAAGGCTTTCCTAATGGAGTTTTTCAACTGAATTGGGTGTGCAGTTGTCCACCTGGCAACATAGGATGCACCTGCTGATTTCAATAAATCTGCAAGGTTAAAACAATACTCTATGTTTCCATATGGCGTCGTAGTTGTTTTTATGCCTAGAGGAGTTGTAGGGGCTGCTTGGCCACCAGTCATGCCGTAAACCATGTTGTTCGACATTATAACTGTGATCTCAATGTTTCTCCTTGCTGCATGTAAAAGATGACTTAAACCTATACCTGCAAGGTCACCGTCCCCTCCAAACACAACAACGTTTAGTTCAGGTCTCACAAGTTTAACTCCTACAGCTACTGGGATGCTTCTACCATGTGTGACATGTATAGAGTCTGCTTTGAAGTGCGGTGAAGGTATCCAAGCTGCGCAGCCAATTCCACTGCAGAAAACAAAGCTCCTTAAATCATTAAACCCCAATTCTTCAACTGCCTTCAAGAAACAATTTGCAATTATACCTAGGCCGCATCCAGCGCAGAAGGGTGTTGGAAGGGTTTCTAGGCGCAAGTATTTAAGGGAGGGATGCTGATATTTCCTCATGTCTTCTTCGCCTCCAATATCTTGTTAACAATTTCCATGGGTGTGATTAATTCCCCTCCTCCAATCTTGTTTAAAGGAACCACTTTGCATCTCCCAGCTACGACTCTTTCAACTTCAAACATCAACTGTCCAAGGTTTAACTCTGGGACAACAATGATGTCAACATTTTCAGCCAATTCAGAGACTTTCCCCTCTGGAAAAGGCCAAAGAACCCTTGGCCTCACAAACCCTATTTTTACCCCTTCCCCTTCAGCTAATTCCACAGCATCATAAACAGATCTAGAGGTGCACCCTATACTTACTACTCCAACTTCACATTCATTGATTCGATAGGTTTCAGCATCCACTATTCCCTCACTGTTTCTCCTTATTTTATCGACTAATCTACTGACGAGTTTCCTGTGAACCATTGGGTCCATTGTTTTCCTTACACCGTACTCGTTATGCGTTGAACCAGTTACAAGGACATTGTATCCGTCACCTACCCTTGGCATTGGAGGGACACCTGCTTTGCCTACACCACCGAAAACTGGTTCACCGATTTTCTTAGGTTTCCTTCGATTCACTATTTCTATTTTCTCTGGGACATGAATAGTTTCTCTCATATGGGCAATGCATTCATCAGTTAAAAGGATAACTGGAACCCTGTATTCCTCTGATAAATTAAAAGCTTTAATGGTTAGATCAAACGTTTCCTGTACAGAGTTAGGGGCTAAAACAATTACTTCATGGTCTCCATGTGTACCCCACTTTGCCTGCATAATGTCTCCTTGAGCACCCATGACTTGGCCAGTGCTTGGCCCAGCTCTCTGAACATCAACTATTACACATGGTGTCTCTGTCATCACCGCTAAACCAATGTTCTCCTGCATTAAACTGAAACCTGGACCAGAAGTAGCTGTCATAGCCTTCACACCAGTCCAACTTGCACCTATACAAGCAGCTATGGAGGCTATTTCATCCTCCATCTGGATAAATATACCTCCAACCCTAGGCATTCTTTTAGCCATACGCTCCATTATCTCACTTTGAGGAGTGATAGGGTAACCTGCAAAGAAACGGCAACCAGCAGCCAAGGCAGCCTCGACACATGCTACGTTTCCCTGCCAGAAAAAACGACCAGGTTTCATTGTTTTGACCTCTAAAAGCAAACAATCACCTTTGAAACATAGTTAAAAACAGAGAGACTATTAGGAATTTTCATTTCAACTTATCTTTTAAAATTTTTTTAAACTTACCCTTAAAAGTCTGTTATTTCTATTATGCAAATGCAACTAAACATCTAAAAAGCGTTACTTAGCAAAAACGACTACTAATATAGACCTGTAATTCAATCGCTTAAATGTTTCCTAATTGAAGTTTAAATAGGTGAAAAACAGTGCTGGTAAAGATGAAAACCCTTAACAAGTTTCTGTATCGTTTAAAAAAGTTTACTTAGAGTTACTCTAAGAGCAACGTTGCTTAGCAGCTTTCATTTTCACTTCTTCAATTAATTCGGGGATCCTTGAACCAACGATTATCACATTTACTCTTTTCAATATTTTCTCTAAAATGTAAGGTCCATGGACACCGAGAATAAGTTTCTCTCCACTCCCTTTAATTATATCATCTAAACTTTCAGCTTCTCACATCCATTCATGAAAAAACTTCGCTGCCAACTTAATCCTGGCATGGCGCTAGGGTAAGTTGATTATTTGCTAAGTAAACTTACCCAGGTAAGTTTACTTAGAACCCCTC
>JAOZFL010000089.1 GCA_027491455.1 Thermoproteota archaeon
CCTTCTGTGTTTTCCCTTACAACCACAAAATCTATTTCATCTGGTTTTCTGTCTTTTAACGGCGTTTCTATTCCTGGGTAAAGTTTAACGGGTCTTAGATTTACGTAGAGGTCTAGTTTCTTCCTTATCCCTAGCAGCGTCTTTATACCTACTAGGCTTCCATCTGAGTGAACAGCTTTTGGCCATCCAATTGCACCGAAGAGAATAGCATCTGATCCCTTGGTTCTTTCAATTAGGTCTGATGGGGCTTCTTCACCTGTTTTTAACCAGTGTTGACCCCCGACTTCCATCCATTCGAAGTTAAAGGATATACTTTTCATGGATTCATCTATGGTCTTCAGAGTTTTCACGGCTTCTGGAACCACTTCTCTCCCAATTCCGTCTCCAGGTAAAACAAGGATTCTGTACTTGGTCATTTTAGATCTGCTCTCTTTACATGTCTCTTTAAATAATTTATTAGGCCTCCTTGTTCTAGGATCTCCTTTACCATTGGATGGAGAGGTTTAATTTGAAACCTTTTCTTCTTGGCAATGTTCTCGATGATTCCTTTGTCCAGGTCTATTTCCACATGGTCTCCTTCATCGAAGTTTCTCTGGGAATCCTTTAAAACGAGGACTGGTAACCCTATGTTTATGGAGTTCCTGAAGAATATCCTTGCAAAGCTTTCAGCTATTATGGCCTTTACACCTGCATGTTTCAGGGCTAAGGGTGCTTGTTCCCTGCTGCTTCCACATCCAAAGTTCCCTCCTGCCACCAGGACAACTCCTTTCCTGGCCTTCTCGGTGAATCCTGGATATATGGGTTCAAATGCATGTTTAGCTAGCTCCAAGGGGTTTTCAATGGTTAGGTACCTTCCAGGTATGATGACATCTGTGTCTATGTTTGACCCCACTTTTAACGCTTTCCCTTTAACCTTCATTTCAGGTATCTCCTCGGATCTGTTATTTCTCCCTTAACTGCTGATGCAGCCACTGTCAGGGGTGAGGCAAGGTAAACCTTTGCCTCTGGGCTCCCCATCCTCCCCTTAAAGTTCCTGTTGGATGAACTGATGGCTATTTCACCTGGCGCCAGCAAACCTATGTGTCCCCCGATACAAGCTGTGCAGCCAGGGTTGGTTATAGTTGCCCCTGCGTTTAAGAGACCCCCTATTATTCCTGCTTTTAGGGATTTGAGGTAAACTTTGCGTGAGGCAGGTGAAACTATGAATCTGACACCTCTTTTAATCTTTCTCCCCTTTATTATTTGATAGGCTGCCTTTAAGTCTTCAAATCTTCCGTTTGTACATGAGCCGAGGAAGGCTTGGTTAACCTCTACTCCTTCAACTTCACTTACAGGTTTAACGTTGTCCACGGTGTGGGGTAATGCAACCTGTGGCTCAAGTCCATCGATTTTAAATTCGTAAACCTCAGAGTAATCAGCGTTTCCATCTGCTTTAACCCTTTCAACTTGGAACCTTGCTTTTCCGTTAAGGAATTGATATGTTTTTTCATCTGGTTCAACTAACCCTGCTTTAGCCCCCATTTCCACTGACATGTTGGTGATGGTCATTCGACTACTTATACTCATTTGCTTTATAGCTTCACCTGTGAACTCAATTGACTTATAAAGAGCTGAGTCAGCTCCCAGTGAACCAATGATGTGTAATATTATGTCTTTACTGGTTAGGTGTCTGGGGGTTTCACCCTTCACCACTATTTTCATGGTTTCAGGGATCATCATCCATGTTTCACCTGTAGCTAGGATCGCCGCTACATCTGTGTGTCCCATACCAGTTGAAAAGGCTCCTAAGGCACCATATGTAACTGTGTGGGAATCTGCACCGACAATTATCATCCCTGAACAAGCATATCCTTCCTCTACAACCACTTGGTGGCAGATACCTGTTCCTATATCATAGAAATTCTTTATTCTTTGTTTTTCCACGAATTCCCTTAGCAGCTTCTGGTTTTCAGCGGCTGAAATAGAGGCTGGAGGCGATTGATGATCTAGAACAACTACCACTCTTTCAGGGTTCCAAACCTTTTCAACCCCCAGTTCACCTAGTAACTTCACAGTTGGAGCCCCTGTTAGGTCATGGATCATTACAAGGTCAACTTTTACCCCCAAAATTTCCCCTGGTTCAAGTTTTCCTTTACCTGTTGCACGGCTAAGTATCTTCTCAGTCAATGTTTTCCCTATGGAAGCCATTTTCCCCTTTACCTCAACATTATCTCTTTATTCCACAAATTTCCCTTATCTTGGCACCAACAACTTCTACTTTATGCCCAGCTATTTCATCTAAAAGTTTTTTTAGTTTTCTTTGACCTGACTTGTATTCTTCCACCCATTCCCTGGCAAACTCTCCGTTTAAAACTTTTTCAGCAGCTTCCTTCATTCTATGCTTTACATTTTCATCTATTATCATTGGGCCAACTGTTACTCCTCCATACTTAGCTGTGTCACTGACTGCTTTAAGCATCCCGAGGATTCCCCTCTCATATATGAGGTCCATTATGAGTTTCGCTTCATTTAATGCTTCGAAATAGGCTACCTCTGGCTGGTATCCTAGTTCAACTAGCACTTCAAAACCCTTTTTTATCAGCTCCATTAGACCTCCAACAAGAACTGTTTGTTCACCTATGAGATCTGTCTCCGTTTCCTCTGCGAAAGTTGTCTCAATAGCTCCGACCCTTGTAGATCCAATGTGTTTAGCTATCTCTAAAGCTTTCTGTTTTGCTTCACCTGTGTAATCTTGGTAAACAGCTACAAGACTTGGAACCCCCTCTCCACCAAGATATCTTTCTCTAACCAAGTCACCTGGCCCTTTAGGGGCCACCATAAAAACATCCACGTTTTTCGGTGGAACAATTAATTTGAAGTGGACATTGAAGCCGTGAGCGAAGCAAAGGGATTTACCCTCCCCCAGGTGTGGTTTCACCTTTTCATTGTAAACTGCTGGCTGAGCCATGTCAGGTACAAGCATTAAGACCACGTCGCCTTTATCCGCTGCGTTTTCAACATTCACCACTTTAAAGCCGTCCCTGACTGCCTTTTCCCATGATTTCCCCTTTCTTAAACCAACAATGACGTTTAAGCCATCATCTCTCAGGTTAAGAGCCTGGGCTCTTCCCTGGCTCCCATAACCTATGACGGAAATCGTCTTATCTCTAAGTAAATTGGTTTTTACATCTTCATCCCTATATATTTTAGCCATTCCACCACCTCCCAACCTTTAGAAATGAAGCAGGAAAAGTATAGGATGGAGCTTTATGAGGAGATGTATCCTTTTTATGAATTGAAAAAGCTGCTTTTCCACATGGAGAAATACAGTGGTTAATTTATCTCTGTCAATGAATAATGTACAAAAAGCACTCAGCTCCTTCCAATAGAATCCACCTAAAAATTGAAGTTTAAACGCCTATTTTCAGGGTGAATTTATAAATCTTTCTTTTTTAAAAGTGGTTTAGAGAATACTTCTAAACTTTCAACTTTAAATGTTTAAACATGGTTAAAAATGATGATTTCACGATGGATTTCTTAAAGGATTAACTGGTTTTAAGGCTCTTTTCTTTGACCTTTCTCTATCCTTCCAGCTATCAACACTGTTCCTTCGAAAAGAACTGTTAAAGGAATAGCTAGTACAAGCATGGAAAGAGGGGTTGGGTCAGGTGTAAAAACAGCTGTTGCAATGAATATAGCTGCAAGAACTGTTTTTCTGTTTTTCTTCAGTGTTTCCTGTGTTATTATTCCAAGTGAAACAAGTAGAGACACAACTACAGGAAATGTGAAAACAAGTCCAACTATGACGATTGCTAGGATTATGAAGCTGTAGAAGTCACCCATGTTGAAGAGGGGGGAGGCACCTGAACCATAAACAAAGAATAGAAGTACTTTGAATGTTATGGGCACAATGAATTTATAGGCTATGATCGCACCGAGAGCAAATAAACCTACAAAGCTTATGACGAAATAGGACAAATATTTCCTTTCATGTGGATAGAGAGCAGGGTTGATAAAGGCGTAGATTTCATAGGCGATCACAGGTGAAGAAAAGATTAACCCCAATAGGGAAGAGGCGAGGAAATATATCCAGAATGGATCGAACCATGTTCCAGCTATTAATTCAATGCCTGGGGGGAGGAGGTCTCTTTGCATAGTGTTTATCATTAACTGGACAAGGGGGATGTATCCTGTGGTGTTTAAATTTAATGACAACGGGTTTCTCAGCAGATTAGTGGGGAAGAAACCTATTAAGAAGGTTGCTATGAGCCAAGCAAAGAAACTTATCCTCAACCTCTGTATTAATTCCTCTGTGTGACTCCATAGATCTCTTTCTTCATTTACGGCCATGTTTAAATCAGCCATTACTCCTTTTTCTCTGTTTTCTCTCTAAGTAGAGAGGTAAGTTCCTCAGCTACTTGGTCAGGTGTTTTGCCTTCAACTTTTATCCCGTATTTCTTGGCCAGTTCTATCAGCATTTCCTCTTTTTTCTTTACTTCTTCTTTCTTTTCCTCTTCCCTTTTCTTTTTCTCTTCTTCGATTTCTCCTCTTGAAGCCTTCTCAAATTCCCTTTTAGCTAAACCAAGGGATTTTGCAAGTTCAGGGAGCTTCTTTGGGCCGAACAGAATGATTAATATCAGGATTATTATTAGGAGCTCCGGTAATCCAAGCCATCCGCCAAATTGATACATTTTCAGTCACCTACGAATAGAATTGTTTAAAGCAAATATTTAAATCTATATTTTCGGGGCTTTCCATTGATTTAAAAACGACGTGGAGTCGAGGGAAGATGGTTTTAACATGTAAAATATTCTTGGTTAGGAAGGAAAACAACTTAAACATTTTAACTATGAAACTTAAAGGGTTTAAAAGGGAATTAGAGGAGGAGGTTGGAGGGGGAAGGGTTAAACTAGTCACTGAGATAAGAGACTTAAAAATCAATGATAAAGGTTTAACAGGTTACCTTTACAAGGATTACATATTTAAATACTTTTTCAGGGGAGAAACAAAGTTCGCTGTGGCGACTCGGAAAACTAAATTTATTTTCCACATATACGATGAAGAGTTGTATCTTGTTGTGTTTGATAAGAAAATCAGGGCTAACGCTGTATCCAACAACCTTAGAGAAGCCCTTTTATTGGAGCCAGGGGGAATAGTTGAAGCCAAGATCACACATGAAACCCTTAAAACACTCCACGAGGAAAACCCAGAGGCTACAAAGGTTATATTCTTCGACGATGTAGACATACCTAACATTAACAAACTTTCACTTTACGGGCCTAGTTTAAGGGACACTTCTCTTTACAATGAATACTTAAGCCATGGGAAACTGTGGTATGTTGTTTTCCAAGAGAAAAGCCAAGAAATTGTTTTGGGAGTGACAAGGAATAGCGTGGTTACAGTTTTCAGTAAAATTGATGAAGAAACCTTTGAGGATTATGTCTTGAGAAAAATTATACCTTTAACGAAACAGGAAGCTTCATGAAGGTGAAGAGTCTCTATCCCCATTTTTAAATGGGAGGAATTAATCCTTGGCTCTATCAGCAATTTTCCTAAGTTTTATGACGCCTCCCCTGAAACTGTAGGCTTTAAAGCCTCGAGACCTGAGATAAGCTGCTACTTCAACGCTGACAACTCCTTTTTCACAGTAGAAAACATAGGTTTTTTCAGGGTTAAGCGGCCAAGAGTCTTTCATAACCATTGATGGACTCACATTTAGTGCACCTTGGAAATGCCAATCTGAGAATTTTTCTTTGTCCCTTAGATCTACAATAACTGATTCATCTGGTATGTAATCTATTTCTAAGTTTAGAGTTTCAGGTTTCTTCTTCAATTCTTTAAGGTTTATTACCCTAAGGGTTTCCAATATTTTGTCCATTATTAGTCCATCCATTTTCCCCTCTTCCTCAATCACCTTGCTAAGATCAGCAGCTGTTTTCGGCTTTCTAGGAACAATGTTGCAATATTCTTTAACCTGAGCTGATGGCTCGTAGGTTTCTATTTCCCTGGCTATACCCATTATTTCTTCTTTGTCGAAGCCTATTAGGGGTCTGAAAACAGGTATGTCGACTGCTTTAGAAGCCACGTATAGATTCCTTAAAGTTTGAGATGAAACCTGTCCAAGGCTCTCCCCTGTCACTATTCCTTCAGCTCCTATTCTTTTTGCGATTTCCTCTGCAACCCTGTACATCACTCTTTTCAGAACAACGTTCCAGTAGCTTTGATTCACCTTTCTTCTTAGTTCCTCTAAAACCGTCTTGAAGTCAACCATGTAGATTTTTGGGTTGTATCCGTAGCTCCACTTATCAACCAGGACCTTCACAACTTTTAGTGCCCCCTCCTCATGTGCACACCCCCCAAGGTTGCAGAAGAGGTAGTGAATCACTGCCCCTCTTTTGAGCATAAACCAAGCTGCAACTGCTGAGTCAAAACCGCCTGATATGAGGGATAAAATTTTCCCGTTTGACCCGATGGGGAGACCACCTGCCCCTCTGATTTTCTCTGTGAACATGTATGCAAGATTGTCTCTTACCTCGATGTTCACTGTTACCTCTGGATTTGAGAGATTAACTTCACCGTATGGTTTAAGTTTCTCTCCAAGTTTCCTTTCTATGTCTAGAGAAGTGAAACTGTGTGACCCTATTCTTCTAGCCCTCACAGCAAATTTCCTACCCCTTATCTTCTCTACAAATATATCCATGCACTTCTCTATTAATTCTTCGAGACTGTTAAATTCAGTTCTTTCAACGATGGAGAGAGATGTTAAGCCGAACACTCTTTTCAGGACATCAACTGCCTTTCTATTTTCTGTATCGATGAAAAACCTGTTTTTCTCTTTAAAAACCCTGTATTTCTGGATTCCACATGATTTAAAGGCATCGGCAATGTTCTTAACCAATATTTTCTCGTAGACCCTCCTAGTCCTTTTACTTTTAAGCGTTATCTCTCCAAGTCTAAGCAGAATCATCATTTCTCTTTCACTTGAAAGGTGAAGGTGGAAATTTACTTAGACCCCCATCTCGAAAATAAATTTGGAAAATGTTCAGAAACGAAAAATTTTTATTATTCTCTGTAGACATAGAAAGGAAAGTCTCACCTTTAAAAAGTAGTTGCGAGGTTGCATTATACATGAGAGGCGATAGTGTTTATATCCCGGGTGAACATAAATTCCACCCGTAAACCCAGTGTTTCCAAGGAAACCAAAAGGAAACAGCTAAAACTTAATTTTCCTATTATTGATCCTGAAATACCTCTTTCTCTTCAGTGTAAAGTTTATTTGGAGGTGTCTTCTTATTGGATTCCATAGTGGTTAAATTCGGAGGCTCAGTGTTAACCAATGGGGAAATGATTGGGAAAATGGCTGAAATGGTTAAGAATGAAGCATCTAAAGGGAAGAAAATGGTTGTAGTTGTTTCAGCGTTGAAGAATTCAACAGATAACCTTATTTCACTGGCTAAACAAACTTCTCCAAAAATATCCGTTAAAGATCTTGACCTAATTGTTTCGTTAGGTGAGCAGGTGACTGCAAGGCTAACATATGCTGCTCTTGCCTCTATAGGTGTAAAAACCGTGTTGATAGAGCCTTCATCAAATAAATGGCCTATAATCACCGATGAAAACTTTGGAAACGCTAATCCATTGATGGATGAATGTAGAAAAGTGGTTGAAAGGGAAATTAAACCTTTGCTTGACTCAGGTTTCACCCCGATTGTCTGCGGCTTCATAGGTAAAACAAGGAGGGGGGAGATAACTACTTTAGGGAGGGGGGGAAGCGACGTAACAGCTGTTGTCCTTGCTAACTGCCTTGGAAGCCGAGAAGTTGTTTTGGTTAAAGATGTTGAGGGGTTTTACTCAGCTGATCCGAGGAAGGTTCAGAATGCAAGGCTGCTTAAAGAGGTAGATGTGGATGAAGCTGACTTATTAACTTCAAGTGGAGCCAAAGTGGTTTCCAGGAAAGCCCTGAGGTATCTATCTGACAATGTGAAGATAAGGGTTATCGGTTTCAATAATGGCTCTCTGACCAGTGGAGGCACCCTGATAAAGGGAGGAACCTTGAAGCTCCAACTGACTCTATACAGTAAACCAGTTTTCATGGTCACCGTTGTCGGGGATAAATTAAATGAGAGGGGAGTAATAGATTTGATCACCGAGAAAATCGAGGGGGAGAAAGGGAAAATTTTAGCGGTTGTGGGAGAGGAAAAAGCAGCGATATTTTACGTTGATGGCCAAGCATCGAGGATACTGAGGAAACTACATGGGTTGATTGCAAGTGAAGAAATTGGAAAAGCTGTTTCAATCCTTGATGAAATAGCTTTTATAAGTTTGAAGGGAAATGAACTTGAAACAACTCCCGGAGTAATACATAGATGTGTTTCACCGCTTGCAAAGGAGAAAATAAATTTGTATGGTTTATTCACAATTCACTCGTCGATAAAGCTTTTTGTTCAATGGGATTTAAGGGAAAAAGCTTTTTCCATCCTTAAGGAAGAGTTTAAGGTGACTTAAACATGAGGAAGCTCAGTGTTGCTCTGCTGGGTTCAAGTGGAGTTGTTGGACAGAGATTTGTTGAAATGCTTAATGGACACCCATGGTTTAAATTATCTGTTCTAACAGGTGAAAAAACAGCTGGGAAAAGATATGGGGAAGCTGTTAATTGGCTTTTCTCCACAAATATACCTTTGGAAGTATACGGTAAAAAAATAGTCAGGTTAAACACCCATGAAATAGATGCAGACCTTGTTTTCTCCTCTCTTCCATCAGTGGTTGCCAAGGAAGCTGAGATGAATTTATCCAGGAGGGGGTTACCTGTGATAAGCAACGCAAGTTCACACAGGCTTAACCCAGTTGTTCCACTGGTTATACCTGAAGTTAACCCTGAACATCTTGAACTCATAGAGGTTCAAAGAGCAAAGTTTAAATCAGATGGATTCATCGCCACAGATCCAAACTGCTCCACTGTAGGTCTAGCCATGACTCTTAAACCCATACATGACCTTTACAGTGTAAGGAAAGTTGTTGTCTCAACTTACCAAGCTGTTTCTGGTGCTGGTTACCCAGGTGTCCCCTCCCTAGAAATCATCGATAACCTGGTCCCCCATATACATGGTGAAGAAGAAAAGATTAAAGCTGAGACCAGGAAAATCCTCGGCGAAATAAATGGAAATAGAGTTGTAAACAAGGAAATAGACATAGAGGCAATGTGTTGTAGGGTACCAGTTGTCGATGGACACCTGGAAAATGTTTATCTTGAAACCGAGGCAGAGGTAAACGTAGAAGAAGTAGAAGACGCCATGTCAAGCTTCGAAGGGGAACCTCAGAAACTGAAACTTCCAACTGCCCCTTCGAAACCTATAATTGTTAGACACGAGGATAACAGACCGCAGCCTAGACTTGACAGGTCATCTGGGAACCCCCCTGGAATGCCCGTGGTTGTTGGAAGAGTGAGGAGGGGAGACAAGAAAAACAGTTTACTGTATACATTGCTCGTCCATAACACAATCAGGGGGGCTGCAGGTTGCGCTGTTCTCTTAGCTGAACTCCTCGTTAAGCATCAGTACATTATTTAGGGAGGTGAAATAGATGTGGATAGGTAAGAGGGTTAGGTTTAAGCGGATAACTGATAGGAATAAAATGATTTGTGTTCCAATGGACCACGGTGTGAGTTCAGGTCCCATAAAGGGGATAGAAAGGATTTATGAAACAATTAGGAAGGTTGAGGAGGGTGGAGCAACAGCTATCATAGTCCACAAAGGAATAATCAGAAACCTCAAGGATCCCCCTAACCTGGGTATCATAGTCCATCTCTCCGGTAGCACAAGTTTAGGGACTAAGCCCAACTTCAAGGTTCAGGTTGGATCCGTTGAGGAAGCAATTTATCTAGGAGCCGACGCAGTCTCTGTACACATAAACATAGGAGGCGAAAATGAACCTGAAATGCTGGAGAAGATAGGGGGTATAGCAGATGCATGTGACGCCTATGGTTTACCCTTAGTTGCAATGATGTATGCTAGGGGCAGAAACATAAAGGATCCATATAACCCCTCAACGGTTGCCCATGTCACAAGGATCGGAGGTGAACTGGGAGCAGACATAGTGAAAACAACTTATACAGGGAACCCTGAAACCTTCAGGAAAGTTGTTGAGTCAAGCCCTGTCCCAGTTGTCATAGCTGGAGGACCAAAAATGGAAACAGAAAGAGAAGTTTTTGAAATGGTTGAGGGAGCCATGGAAGCCGGAGCAATAGGGGTCACCTTTGGAAGAAACGTTTTCCAGCATGAGAAACCAGAAGCCATGTTGAAGGCTCTAAGAACCATCATAATGGATAAAACCGGTGTAGATGAAGCCCTAGAGGTCTTCAAAAATGAATCAAAAAGATAAAATAGTGTTAAAACTAGAAGCAACTTCAGATAAAACTCCTGCCCTAATGAATAAAGCTGTGAAACTGGGATTCAGAAAATTCTATTTAGATCATGCAAAGGAAAGGATGAAAGGTGTTCTTATATACTCTGAAAAGGGGGAACCAGACATTAAAGTGTTTAAAGGGTTAAAAGAGGCACCAATCGACAAACCTTTCTCCCTAAGGATAAGGGTTGAAAGGGGGGGAGATGAAGGAAAAGTAGTTGAAGCAGCTGGGAAAGGAGCAGAATCTGTTTTCCTTGATCTACCCAACTGGAAAATCATCCCAATAGAGAACCTAATAGCTAAATTGGAGGGGGAAACAAAAATATACGTGGAAGCCAGGGGAGAGGAGGAAATAAAAACCCTTCTATCCATACTTGAGAAGGGAGTTGACGCCGTCGTTGTCACAGTTAAGGGTGAAGGGGACCTTGAGAAAATAATGGATGAAGTCAAAGCATCGCAACCAATAAACCTTGGATTAGCAGAGGTAGTGGAGAAAAGGGAAACAGGGATAGGTGACAGGGTGTGCATAGACACCACTATTCTTTTAAACAAAGGTGAAGGGATGCTGGTGGGAAGCACAGCCGCTTTCTTGTTCTTCGTCCACAGTGAAACCCTGAAGAACCCCTTTACCGAGCCGAGACCCTTCAGAGTTAACGCAGGACCAGTTCACAGCTACGTTTTAGTTAACAAAGACAAAACAAAGTACCTTTCAGAGTTGAAAAGCGGAGACGAAGTTTTAATTGTTGATTTAAGGGGGGAAACAAGGAAAGCAACTGTGGGCAGGGTTAAAATAGAGAGAAGACCGTTAACACTGATAAAAGCAGTTTCTAATGATGAAGAAGGATCGATACTCCTTCAAAACGCTGAAACAATTAACCTGGTTGATGAAAAAGGGGAACCAATCCCTGTAACAAAAATTAAGCCTGGAGACAAAGTTAAAGTTTACCTCTCAGAGAAGAGGGGTAGACACTTCGGGTTAACCGTGGATGAATTCATCCTTGAAAAATAAGGGAAAACAGATGGAAACAAGTATATGCTTATCAATTGCTGAGAAAACCCTAGATGAACTGTCAAGGTCCCTCATTGAAGCCCATAAATACAAACCAGATTTAATAGAGATAAGAATTGATTACCTAGTCGAAATCAATGTTTCCAAGTTGAAATCCATGCTTTCCCCACACCTAAACTCCTCAGTGTTGACTTTGAGAAGCAGAGGAGAAGGAGGTTACTTTGAAGGCTCAGAGGAGAAAAGAGAAGAAGTAATTTCAAAGTTAATAGAGGCAAAACCGTTTTTCGTGGACATTGAATTGTCGACGCTTAAGAGAAACAATCAGCTTAGAGAGAAATGTTTAGAGGAGGGGGTTAAAACCATTGTTTCCTGGCACAACTTTGAACGGACACCTGGAAAAGTGGAACTAAAAGAGAAACTTGAAGAGGCAAAAAACCTAGGTGAAATCGTTAAAATAGTTACGAAAGCCTTGAAAATCGAGGACAACATAGTTGCCCTGGAACTGTACAAGTTGAGAAAGAAAAACCTGATCGCCTTCTGTATGGGGGAAATAGGGGTTATTTCAAGGGTTCTATGTCTCTTAGCTGGAGCTCCATTCACCTATGCCTGTCTTCCATCAAAGAAAGTGGCTACCGGGCAACTGGACATTGTTACCCTGAAAAGGCTTCTAGATTCAATCGAGAAGTGAGGCCAGAGAAATGAAGAAACTCCTCTGTTTAATCGGGCACCCTGTAAAACATTCAGTTTCACCTTCCATGCATAACAAAGCATTTGAAACTTTGAAAATGAACTATGTATATTTGTCTTTTGATGTTTATCCTGGAAACCTAGATGACGCTGTTAAAGGGTTAAAAGCTATTGATGTAAGGGGATTCAACGTGACAATCCCCTACAAGGAAGAAGTCATAGGTTATTTAGACCATGTCGATTTAATTGCGAGGAGGGTAGGTGCAGTTAACACCGTTGTTAACAGTTCAAATTCACTTATAGGTTACAACACCGATGTGGAAGGAGTTGAAACCACTCTCAGATTAAACAGTATCAAACTCTACGATGAAGAAATAGTTGTTTTAGGAGCTGGCGGAGCAGCTAGAGCCGCTGTTTTCACTTTCCTAAGTCATTCACCTAGAAGGGTGACAATCATAAATAGAACCTTTGAGAAAGCCAAGGAGGTTGCCCGTGAATTCAACCCTGAAATATGTAGGCCAGAACCCCTTACAAGGAAAAGCATCCAAGAATCACTTAAAAACGCGTATCTATTAGTTAACGCCACACCTGTGGGGATGAAACCAGGTGAAGATGCTTCTTTAATCGGAAAAGACCTTTTAAACCCTGATCTAACCGTTTTCGACATGATTTATAACCCTTTAAAAACGAAACTTCTAAGTTATGCAGAGGAAATCGGGGCAAAAACCGTGAACGGAGTAGACATGCTTGTAGGGCAGGGAGCAGCTTCATTTAAGCTTTGGACAGGGGTTAACCCTCCATTCAAACTCATGAGGAAAACTGTTTTAGAGGAGTTGAAGACAAGTGGCCAATTTGAAGGGGAAAGCTAAGGCATACGGAGCTGTTTCAGCTTTAAACGCGATTCCAACCGGTAAAGGAGCAGCTATAGGGATTAAACTGGAAACCAGAGCAGAGGTAACCCTGGTGGAGAACGGAGAATTTGAGGTGAGAATCAAGGGTTATCCATGTGAAAACCCCTCTCTTGCAATAGAAGCTGTTAAAACTGTTCTTAAACATTTCAAAAAAAGTTTTTACGGGGCGAAAATCGTTACAGAGTCTGAGATACCCATTGCTAAGGGACTGAAAAGTTCAAGTGCAGCTGCAAACTCGATTGTACTGGCAACAGCTCAGGCCCTGGAAAAGAATCTTCAGGACTTAACAGCTGTTAACCTTGCAGTTGACGCCTCTTTAAGAGCCAATGTCTCAGTTACAGGTGCATTAGACGATGCAGCTGCATCTTTCTTTGGGGGCCTGGTTTTAACTGATAACTTCAAAAGAAGGATAATTATGCAAAGGGACATTAAAGATGAAGTCCTAGCTGTTATTCTTTTACCTAAAGGGAAAATGTACACTTCAAGTGTAGATGTTAACAGATTAAGGAAAATCAGTTTCCTTTCAAATGAAGCCTACAACCTTATTTTAAAGGGGAAACTCAACGAAGCTGTTGCACTTAACGGCTTAGCTGTCTCTGCAGCCATTGGTTTAAACGGTAAACCAATAATTGACGCCATTGAGGCAGGAGCCATTACAGCTGGTTTATCTGGAACCGGACCTGCATTCTTCTGTTTATGCCACCCAGAAAAAGCTGAGAAATTGAAGTCTATATGGGAGAAAAGTGGTTCAGATGTGATAGTTACAAGTGTGAACAACGATCAAAAGGCAGGAGTGATTTAGAAATGCAAAAATTGGTTGTAAATCCGGGTGTGACTGAAGGAGTTATAAAGGCTCCTCCAAGTAAAAGCTACACACATAGAGCACTAGCCCTAGCTCTTCTATCCAATGGTGAATCAGAGGTGATTAACCCTTTGATTTCAGGTGACACCTCCGCAACCATTGAGGCATGCAGGGAATTCGGTGCCTACATCGTGGAGAGGAGGGAATCAGTTGTTTTAAAGGGAAAAAATATTTTAGATGTCCCAGAAAACGTTATCGACGCAAAAAACTCGGGTACAACCCTTAGGATCTTCACAGCTATTTCTTCTCTCACAGCTAAGGGGTACACCGTGTTAACTGGAAGTAGAAGTTTAAGAAAGAGACCAATGGCTCCCCTCATAAACTCCCTTAACCACTTAGGCGTTAATGCATGGACAACCAAAATGAACGGTTACCCACCAGTGATAGTTGAGGGAGGAGGAATTAAAGGTGGAAAAACAGGGATAAGAGGAGATATCTCATCTCAATTCATAACAGCTCTTATTTTAGCTTCAACAAAGGCTAAAGGAGACGTTGAAATCAATGTTCAGGGACAAATGGTTTCTGAACCCTACATAGACATGACGATTCACATGCTCAGAGAATTTAACGGTGAACTCAAAAGAAATGGGAAAAAAATTTTTATACCTGGAGATCAAGAACTGAAGGGAGCAAAAGTGGAAATCCCAGGTGACTTCAGCTCAGCTTCATTTATTTTGGCTGCAGCTGCTTTAACTCGTTCAAAAGTTAAGGTAAAAGGGTTAAATTTCGATTTTCCCCAAGCAGACATGAAAATACCGGGCTACCTAAAGGAAATGGGTCAGAAAATAAGGGTGAACAAGGAAAATGGATGGATTGAAATCCAGGGATGTGAACTTCAACCAGGATACTTCAACCTAAAAGAAACACCTGATCTACTACCAGTTTTAGCTGTTTTAGCCTCAAAAGCCAAGGGGAAAACAGTTCTTGAAGGGGTTAAACACACCAGGTACAAGGAATCAAACCGATTACTTTGCATTGCAAAGGAACTGTTGAAGTTAGGCGTTAAAGTTCAAGTTGAAGAAGACAGATTAACCGTTGAAGGGAGAGGAGGATTGAAGGGAGGATTGTTTGAAAGCCACGGAGACCATAGGCTCTTCATGGCCTTCACCGTTTTAGCCCTTTCACTGAAGACCCGAAGCATAATTAATGGTCCCTTCACCCACAGAGACTCCTACCCAGATTTCCTCACCGACCTAATCAAATTGAAGGCTGATTTAAAGGAAATAGTTGATTAATCATGACTGGAAATGTATTGGGCAAAAGATTCCTCATTGTATCTTTCGGGGAAAGCCATGGAGAAGCCGTTGGAGTCGTCATTGACGGTTGTCCAGCTGGTTTAAGGATATCATCTCAAGAAGTGGAAGATGAGTTAAAACTTAGGAGACCAGTGGATAAGAGGATCTCCACTCCAAGAGTTGAAGAGGACAAAGTTGAGATTCTTTCAGGTGTTTTTAAAGGTTACACCACTGGAGCGCCGATTGCAATGATTGTAAGAAACAGAGAAGTAGATTCAAAGCCATATGAAGAAATAAGGGATCTTCCAAGGCCTGGACATGCCGATTACACGGCAAAAGTTAAATATGGAGGATACAATGATTACAGGGGAGGGGGAAGGTTTTCAGGGAGGATAACAGCTTCATTTGTCATGGCTGGTGCAGTAGCCAAGAAATTGATAAGTAAAACCCTTGGAACAGAGATCTTAGCTTTCACATCTCAGGTAGGCCCAGTGAAACTGGGGGAAATCCAGGTTGAAAGGGTTAGGAAGTTAAGGTACAGCAACCCGGTGAGATGCCCAGACCCTGAAACAGCAGATAAAATGGTAAAGGTAATTGAGAAGGCTAAAAGAGAAGGGGACAGTGTAGGGGGAATCATAAAATGCATAGTTTTAAATCCTCCAATTGGGCTAGGAGACCCTGTTTTCGACTCCCTGGAATCAGATCTAAGTAAAGCTCTTTTCTCCATACCAGCTGTTAAAGCTGTGGAATTCGGTTCAGGTTTCAAAGTAGCTGAGATGAGAGGCTCAGAAAACAACGACCAGTTCATAGTTGAAGATGGAAAAGTTAAAACCCTTACAAACAATTCCGGTGGAATCCTAGGGGGAATAAGCAACGGCATGCCAATAACATTCGCAGTGGCTGTTAAACCAACACCATCCATTCCTAAACCCCAAAAAACAGTTAACCTAAAAACATTAAGACAAGAGAAACTTGTTTTCAAGGGGAGACATGACACATGCATAGTTCCAAGAGCTGTACCAGTTGTTGAAGCCTTAACAGCCGTTGTTTTAGCCGATCACTCGATGAGATCAGGGCTAATTAAAACAGTTCTAGGTGGAAAAAGTGAACGAAGATGAAATCAGAAAGTTGAGAAGGAGAATCGATAAACTCACCTTCAAAATATTGGAGTTAATGGCTGAAAGGAAAAAATTAGCGATGGAAATAGGTGAAATAAAAAGGAAGATGGGGAAACCTATAATCAACCTTACAAGGGAGAAAAAACTGACACAAAGAATACATGAACAATCAATTAAGCTTGGTTTAAACTATGATTCAGCCTTGAGGATACTTAACATCCTTGTATCAGAGGGAAGGGAATCCCAGGGGGAAAAAGACAGGGAACCAGCATTCTACAGAATCTTCAGAGAAGCCAAGGAAATGGATAGGAGAGGAAACAAAGTCATCCATTTAGAAATAGGTGAACCAGGCTATGGACCTCCTGAAACAGTGATTTCAAAGCTAAAGGGGTATTTAGTGAAAAAGTATATGACATACACCACCCCCATGGGAATCGAGGAGCTGAGAAAAGCAATAATTGAAAAGGTAAATAGTAGATACAACTTAAACCTTGGAACTGAAAACATAGCCATTACACCTGGGGGGAAATTCGCTGTTTATGCAGCGATAACGACTAATTTGTCGCCTGGAGAAAAAGTTGTTATATTTGACCCCTCATGGCCAATCTACAGGTTAATAGCTGAGAAAGCAGGAGGGCTAATAGTTAACATTGAAACTAGAATCGAGGACAACTGGGAAATTGATTTAAGCTCCCTAGAAGATGTAATAGATGAATCAACCAAGCTAATATTGTTAAACACACCGAACAACCCAACAGGGAAAATGTATCGTAAAAGGGAATTAGATGAAATCAATGAAATAGCTAATAGGAAAAACTTACTTTTACTCTCAGATGAAACATACTCAGAAATAACCTTTAATGGCATGGAAAGCCTACTTGAACACGGCTATCAAAACATAATATATGTGAACTCATTTTCAAAGACCTATGGAATGACAGGGTTCAGGTTAGGGTACGTTATAGCAAATAAACAAATAATTCAGAGGATAAAAAATTTGATTTCCCTTTCCATAACATGTGTCCCCCCATTCATACAGAAAGCTGCATTATATGCGTTGAGCTCCGGCGAAGAGGAAAAATACAGATTACATATAAGGAAGAACCTAATGGAAGCAAGGGGAATCCTAAGTGAAGCCCCAGTGGAATTTAAAGCCCCAGATGGAGGGCTATACATCTTTTTCAGAGTGAAGAGGAATAAATTCAACAGTGCCAACTTCGCTGAAAAACTTTTATTAGAGGAAAAAGTTGCTGTTGCCCCCGGAGAATCCTTCGGTAACTACAACGAATTTATAAGGGTAAATATCTCGGGAAACTTTGAGGAACTAAGAAAAGGCCTAAAAATCCTGGCGAGAAGATTAAGGGAAAACCAGTAAAATTCCAGGTTTTCCACCGGTAAAACCCCTTGGAAAAAGTCAATTAGATCGCAAGGAGGCTTCATTTGGAAGTGGATGAAGATAAACTTTAAATATAAATTTTCAAGTGTCAAAATTGGTGGTCTGTAACCCTTAAAAGTTAAAGCTTAAGGTGGCAGCAGTTTCTTAGGTTACATAAGTAGAGTACACTTCACAATTTTTAAACCCGTGAAAAGGTTTTAAACATGCACCGATTCTTTGAGGGGGGTCAGTTGACCAGTGTCCTTGTGGTTGGTGGAGCAGGTCAAATGGGACGCCTTTTCGCGAATTACTTCAAGGAGGAAAGGTTTAAAGTTTCAATAAACGATGTTGACCTGGAAAAAGGTGTAAAGGTGGCTGAGGAACTGAAAGTAAAGTTTGAGCCTAAACTTGAAGAATCCGTGAATAAATCTGACATCATAATTGTTTCTGTCCCCATAGATAAAACCCCAAAGGTGCTGAGAAAAGTCCATGGATTATTAAAAAGAGAGGGTATAATAGTTGAAATATCCTCGATTAAAAGTGAAACAGTTAAAGTCATTAAAGAGATCGGTAGAAACAAAGTAAAATTCCTGTCCCTACATCCTCTCTTCGGTCCAGGCGCTGAAACCCCTAAAGGACAAAAAATAGCTTTAATCCCCATATTCAACCTTAAAGAAGAGTATAAATTGTCTGTGGAACTACTAGGTGAAAGCGAAATAATAGTGGTAAACCAAGAAGAACATGATGAAGCCATGTCCATTGTTTTATCCCTTACACACTTCATAAACCTTGCCTTCCTGGAAACTTTAAGGAAGAAGAAGCTTAGTCACCTAGAGAAGATTTCAGGTCCAACATTTCACCTTCAACTCTTGACAGGACTGGGAATTTTAAGTCAAAAGACAGATCTATGCGTCCAACTACAAACCTCTAACCCGTACTTCAAAGGAACCCTTGAAAGGTTCATTGAGGCTACTTCGAAGCTTAAATGCCTCTTAACCGACAAACAAGGCTATATTAGACATGTCGATACCCTGAAAAAGGAAACAATGAGCAAAGTTGACTATGAAAAAGCGTATAGGGAAGTCTACGATTTAATGGCTGCACTTAAAGGGAAAGCAAAGTCGCCAACGGTGAAATAATGTATAGTAAATGGGAGGCTATCTTTCACCCTTATCAATCTCTCATTACTCATCGTCTTCTCTTCCATGTTATAACAAAGTAAGCAAAGAGGCTTAAACCCTTCAAGAGTTGAGATGAACTGCTTAAAGCTCCTAAATGTAGACATTTTATTTATAATGGGTAGCACACCTTGCCAAGTGCTTTTATATATGAGAACACTTTGGACATCAACCAAGACATGAGTATCAAGGGAAGGCATAGATAAAAGACCTTTGATGCGGCATAGGAGGTGTATATAGGCTTCGCTGCTACTTTGCTCTTAGAAACCGAAATCCTACATGCTTTAGTGTGAGGAGATGTCAGCTATTTACCTTCACCCCTTCTTCACGCCGAAAAGCCGTTCAAGGATCTTAGTTGAAAATACCCCTATTGAAATATATAAGAAATAAAAAACAATTACAACCGTGGTTATCAGGACTAAACCGTTGAAAACAGGATGTATTGAGTTTAGAAGCGGCCTTAACAATAGATATGTTAAAATGGCGAGTAAAACGAGACCTATACTCTCATAAAAGGTTTTATAGGCTTCAATTTCTTCTCTTTTCTCGGATTTTCTGTGAGCCATCACATTGGAGAAAGCCTTGTTCAGTTTAAACAGGTTTACCAGGGCCTTGAACCAGAAGTAGGAGAAGACCGCTAAGGAAATCAAGGTGACGAAGGGAGAAGCAAAAAGCGTAACGTAATTTGCCAAGGGTATGAAGATCAGAGACGAGAAAAGCCAGACAAGTATGCCTACGAAAACATTCACTGCTACTTTGGGCAGCGCCTCTTTTATTTCAGATACAGATGCCTCTATCTCCCTTCGCGACATCTAGACTTCACCGATGTACTGTTTAGTTGCTTTGTAAATAAGGACAAGGATTAACAAGGCTAAAAGGGATGATAAAACAAAGCCAACTGTCACAATGTATCCCCAGTAAGGGGGTTTAAAAATTTCAGCTAATTGAGGGTAATTCCTTTCAATCAGTAACTGAACTTGTGAGGGATATGAACGATAAACTACGAAGGGAATTACAACGACTATTAAAAGGAAAAAAAGGAAAAGAATTAATTTACGGTGCTTCATTCACGGCCCCTTCAAATCATTTCACAGCTTTTTCAATTGCTTTCGCTGCTTCTTTGGCCCATCTTTCAATCTCGCTGTGAACAGCTTTGCCAGCCCTGTAAAGCTCGAATATGGCCCATATAACCACTGCTATTAGGACAACCGCTGAAATAGCTGGGTGCAGCAGCTTTAAGTTTTCAGCGAACAAAAGGAAACCCAGTGAAACAACCACAACGTAGAAGATTGATCTGAAAGCTGTTTTGTAGTGTTCAACTTCTTCCACTGTGACTGTTCTACCTATCCTGACAGCTGCAAAACCAGCAGCTGCATCAGCTACATCTCTTATCTCCTTCAGGATCCCTAAAACCAAAACAGCCATTGCTACAATTGTAATCGTGGTTATTAAAGCCGTAATAGAGTACTGGGCTATGAAGTAACCCCTTGAAATCGGGATGAAAACTACGTTTGCGAAGATCCATATCAGGACAGCTATGCCTACATTTACCCCTATCTTTGGTAAGCTGTCCCTTACAGCTGCAACAGCTTTCCTGTAGACTTCTTCACTCATCTCCTCAACTTTCTTCTTTTTTTCCTTCTCAGCTGACAATTACATATCCCCCTCAATTAGATAGTGTGCTATGCAGAAAGAAGGGAAAGAACACACTATATTTAACTATACAAATTGTGAACTTTTTAAATCTTTTGGATGATTTCATTTACTGTTAAAGAGAAGTCATCATTTCTGGGAGAGTAAAGACACCTACCTTCGTTTTTTAATAATCTATCCATCTAGACAAATATTTCACTTACTACCAGCATTACTTTTCTTTATTCATTGAAGCACCTTCTCTTTTAAACCTGATTCTTAAGCTGCATATCTTGCAAGGCTTCCCCTTTAATAAACATTGTTCAAGAAATAATTAAGTAAATGTTATTTAAAAATATATAAACACGTAATGTTTAATTATTTTTTAAAAAGGGTAGATTTAAATAAATGCAGTTAGCCATAATTTAAGCCAACTTTTTATATTATGGAAAAGGTGCAGCGTACATGGCGGAGGATCGTCAAATTATTTGAGGTGAACTCTATTGTTGAGGAACTTACGGGCGCTGAAGCCCTTGTAAAGGCCCTTATAAGAGAACGTGTCGAAGTGATCTTTGGAATACCTGGCGGCGCCACCATCCCCATCTATGACTACCTTTATGACGTCGATGAAATAAGACATATCTTGGTTAGACATGAACAATGCGCTGCACATATGGCTGATGGTTATGCAAGAGCATCTGGGAAAACAGGGGTTTGCATGGCCACATCTGGGCCAGGGGCAACTAACCTTGTCACAGGAATAGCAACTGCTTACATGGATTCAACACCCATAGTTGCGATAACTGGCCAAGTTCCGACCTCTATGATCGGGAAAGATGCCTTCCAGGAAACAGATATAATCGGTATAACGGCGTCAATAACTAAGCATAACATTCAACCTGTAAAACCGGAGGAAGTGCCCCTAGCTGTTAGGAAAGCCTTTTACATTGCTTCAACCAGTAGACCGGGACCCGTACTAATAGATATGCCTAAAGATGTTCAGATTAAAAAGGGTAAAATAAGCTTTGAGGGAGAAATTAGACTTCACAGTCTCTGCTCTAACCCTAAAGTGGATGAAAAGAAGGTTGAATCCATCAGCAGGATACTTCTTAACGCCGAGACCCCATTTATTTTAGCTGGGGGCGGAGTCATAAAAGCTAACGCTTCAAGAGAACTAATGAAAATCTCTGAATTTTTAAGGGCCCCCGTTGCAACAACTTTCATGGGTAAAGGGGGTTTCCCAGAAAACCATGAGTTGTCACTGGGGCCAATTGGAATGCATGGAACCTACGCTGCAAACAGGCTTATAAGAGAAGCAGATGTTTTACTGGCTGTGGGAGTAAGGTTTTCAGACCGCACAACTGGGGAAACAGAGAGTTTCTCCTCTAACCTGGAGATAATACATGTAGACATAGACCGAGCGGAAATAAACAAAAATGTCCGAGCAGATCACAGCCTGTTAACAGATGTAAAAACTGGTTTAGATATGCTCTACAGAAAACTTAGAGGTATTGGTAGCCAGAAAAACAGAAAAAAATGGGTTAAAAGGGTAAGTGAAATGAAAGAAAACAGCGAAAGAATCCAGGCTCCACCCATAGGTAAAATAAATCCACCAAGACTCCTGAAGCTTCTAAGGAAGCTTCTCCCCGAGAAAGCCATTGTGACAACAGAGGTAGGGCAAAATCAAGCATGGGCTGCTCTTTACTTCAAGGTTTATCACCCAAGAACTTTCATTACATCTGGGGGTCTAGGCACTATGGGATTCGGTTTCCCTGCAGCCCTTGGAGCCAAGGTTGCAAAACCAAATGAACCAGTAGTTGACATAGCGGGCGATGGAAGTTTCCTGATGACCTGTCAGGAACTTGCCACCTCAGTTAGAGAGGAAATACCCGTAGTAGTGGTGATATTTAACAACCGTGTTTTAGGCATGGTTGCTCAGTGGCAGAGACTTTTCTATGGGAGAAGGTATTCCCAGGTAAACCTAGGTGAAACCCCTGACTTTGTGAAACTGGCCAAAGCCTTTGGAGCGGAGGGGATAAGAGTTGAAACCTATGAGGACTTCAAGGAAGCCGTTAAAGAGGGGCTGAGAAACAATGTCACCACGGTTTTAGATGTCATAATTTCACCTGAAGAAAATGTTTTCCCCATGGTTCCACCTGGGAAAAGCCTTGACGACATGATTACAGGTGGTTAAAACATGGAAAGAGAGGAGATAATTGAAGCTATAGTTGAACATAGGCCAGGTGTGCTCTTCAGGGTTTCAAATTTGATTAGGAGGAGAAACTTTAATATTGAAACAATAACCGTTGGAAGGGTAAACCATGAAACAGCTAGAATGACCATGACCATTAAGGGGGAAAGAGAAATCATAGACCAGGTTATAAATCAGCTCAGCAAATTGATGGAGGTAATTAAAGTAAGGAAACTCAACCAGAAAAACACTGTTAAAAGGGAGTTAGCCCTCATAAAGGTGAAGGTAAACGACAATCTTTCACGTTCAGACATAATTCACTGCATAGATGTTTTCAGGGGGCAAGTAGTCGATGTAAGCTCTAAATCCTTAATCGCTGAAATAACAGGTACACCAGACAAAATAAATGCTTTCATTCAATTACTTAGCAGCTACGGGATCAAAGAAGTAGCTAGAACCGGTATAACAGCTATGGAGAGAGACCGTAAATTAGGAGGTAGTTGAATGAAGATCAGATTGAGTCATCCAAGCAACTTAGTGAACATCTCCACAAGAGACATGCAACTCCCAGAGAAGGTAACCGTTTACGATTGTACATTAAGAGACGGTGAACAAACCCCTGGTGTAGCTCTGAACATAGATGAAAAACTTCACATAGCCAAGCAACTTGAAAAAATAGGGGTGGATGTCATTGAAGCTGGTTTCCCAGTTAACAGTGCAGATGAAAAAGAAGCAGTGAAAACCATTGCAGGGGAAATCAAGGGATCAGAGGTTTCAGCACTAGCTAGAATCATTAGAAGAGACATTGATACATGTTTAGATTGCAGTGTAGATATAGTTCATGTCTTTGTTTCAACGTCAGATGTACACTTGAAATATCAAATAGAGAAAACCAGGGAAGAAGTTTTAAACTCAGCGGTTAAAGCTGTGGAACATGTAAAGGATCAGGGTCTGAAATGCATTTTTTCACCTATGGACGCGACAAGAACAGATTTCTCCTATTTAATAAAGGTTTTAAAAGCAGTTGAAGAAGCAGGTGTAGACACAGTTAACATACCGGACACTGTAGGGGTAATGGTGCCCTCGGCAATGAAGAAATTCATATCGAGGATAAGGGGTGAAGTTAAAACCAAGATAAGTGTCCATTGCCACAACGACTACGGCTTAGCTGTTGCCAATACACTGGCAGCTGTTGAGGCAGGTGCAAGCGAAGTTCAAGTAACTGTTAACGGTTTAGGGGAAAGAGCTGGTAACGCTGCCTTAGAACCCACAGTTGCTGCATTGGCAACTGTTTACGGGGTTAAGGTAAACCTGGAACCAACATATTTGACTGAAACATCCAGACTTGTTGAACGCTACACAAAGATAACACCAAGTCCATGCACCCCTATAATTGGTAGAAACGCCTTTACACATGAAAGCGGGATACATGTCGACGGGATCATCTCAAAACCCTCAACCTATGAACCAATCATACCTGAAGATGTTGGTCAAAGGAGAAGATTAGTTATAGGTAAACACACAGGTACACATTCAGTTAAAAAAGCCCTGGAGGAAATGGGGATAAAAGAGGTGCCATTAGATGCTTTAAAAGAAATAACGAGGAAAGTGAAGGAGGCTTCAACTAGGAATAAACTGGTAACCGATGTAGACTTAATTGTGATCGCCGATGAAACCCTTAAAACAAGCATCTATAAAAGCAGGGTTAAGGTCAAGGAACTTGTAATTGTTACCGGTTTAAACATGACACCGTCTGCAACGGTTAAACTCCAGGTTAACGGAGAGGAAAAGATAGGTCAGGGGACAGGGGTTGGACCAGTTGACGCAGCAGCTAAGGCCATAGAGAAAATTATTGACCCGTTAACAAGGATTAAACTAAAAGAGTTTAGTTTGAGGGCTTTAACAGGTGGAACAGATGCATTAGCCCATGTAGCGATCATCGTGGAAGATGAAAAGGGAAGCACCTACACCTCTGAAGCAGTTAACGGTGACATTGTTGTGGCATCTGTTAAAGCAATCATCAACGGGATAAACAAAGCACTTTACATGAAAGATCAATTGAGAATCAAGAAAGAGTGATGTCTCTTTGATTTAAGGTGTTGAAGATGACAGGTGAACGTTTTATCTGTAAACGAGGAAATTGAAGTTTACGACACAACTCTAAGGGATGGAAATCAGTCAAGAGAGGTTAATTTCACCCTTAAAGACAAGGAAAACATCGCTAAGAAACTATTAAAGGAGGGCTTCAACTATGTGGAGGGGGGATGGCCAGGTGCAAACCCAACTGACACCCTGCTTTTCAAAAGATTTAAACACGAGAAACTATGTGCATTCGGATCAACGGTAAAACCTGGTAGAGATCCAGATGAAGACCCCTTAATGAAGGAACTCGTGAACTCAGGTGCAAAAACAGTAACCATATTTGGTAAATCATGGACTCTGCACACCAAAATAATGGGTGTCCCCGAAGACAAATACATTGAAACCATCAACGCCTCAATCAGCTACCTATGTGAAAGGGGCAGAGAAGTCATCTATGACGCAGAACATTTCTTTGATGGATACAAAGACAACGAGGCTTTCGCTTTAAGCTGTATTAGGAAGGCAGAGGAAGCAGGTGCAAAAACAATTGTTTTATGTGACACAAACGGTGGGTCGCTACCAGAGGAAATCTATGAAATAACCAGCCAGGTGATGTCACTCATCAAAGTAAAGATTGGTATCCATTGCCACAACGATTCAGGGCTAGCCGTAGCCAATACACTGGCAGCTGTTAAGGCAGGAGCTAAACATGTCCAGGGAACAATTAATGGATTAGGGGAAAGATGTGGAAACGCTGATTTAACAGTTGTAGTTCCCAACATTGCCTTTAAACTTGGCAAAAAGGTTTCAGTTAAATTGGGGAGCCTGAAAAGTGTTTCTCAGTACATTTATAGATTAAGTAACATACATCCATACAAGTACCAACCATACGTAGGTGATTATGCCTTCTCCCATAAAGGAGGGGTGCACATCCATGCTGTTTTAAGGGACTGCAGGGCCTATGAACACATAGACCCTTCAAAGGTTGGAAACACAAGGGAGATAACTCTTTCCGATCAATCAGGTAAAAGCTGCGTTTTAGCCTACGCAGAGAAAATAGGTTTTCAACTAAGCAAAAGGCACAGATCTTTAGGGAAAATCCTTGAAAGGATAAAGAAACTTGAAAGCAATGGGTACAACCTTGAAAACGCAAACGGGAAATTATGGCTCATATACACTGAGTCACTTGGTGAATTAAGAGATTTCTTCAGGGTTAAATCTTGGAGGATAATTTCACATGGAAAAGAGAAACCTGAAGCCCTGGTTGAAGTAGAAGTGAATGGAAAAACTGAAAGGACATATGAAAGAGGTGTAGGACCGGTTAACGCCTTCGACAAAGCGCTTAGAAGAGCCCTGGAAAAATATTATTCAAACATGTCAAGGGTGAACCTGTCAAACTTTAAGGTTTCAGTGATCGATCAAAG